>NZ_VZCB01000017.1 GCF_009494395.1 Segatella copri
CCTTGGTCACGCTCAGCTTGCAACTGAACTGTGCGATAGTTCCGTTGATTGTCACACGTCCCATGATAGGGACAATTCCGTTTCTCTCCTTGCTTCCGTTTACATAGAAGACTGTCTTGAATGTACTTCTCATAATTCCTTGCTTTTTGTTCTGTGCAAAATTAAACCATGAGAGTTGCATGGCAAATTCACAACCTGTGCAGAATTGAGAAGTAAAAACCGAAGCCGTTAAAAATGCTTATTAGAGAGTTTCTTTGAGGTAATGACTTGAAAGCGTTTCTACTTCTCAAATCCGCCATTTTCGCATTTCCTCACGAACGTCACTTAAAGCCAACAACTGCCACAACCACCTGAAACTCAAAACAAAAGCCCAAATCTGCTATTTTTTGCTTTTTTAGTCATTCTTTTTCCTCCTAATTCTCTATGTTTGTATGCATCATTCGCTCGCGCAAGATGGCGAGTGCCTTGGAAATATGCTTCTTCACGGTGTTGGGACTGATGCCCAGCCTATCGGCTGCCTGCTGATAGGTGAGATGCTCGAAATAGCAGAGGCGGAGTATCGTGCAGGTGGGTTCCTTCAGCTCCCTCGCTATCTGCTCCGCCTGTTGCAACAGTCGCTCGTGCTCCTCATACCGGGTACTCATATCATACCGGGTAGCCTCTATCAGCGCCTCTACGTTGGTCTGTTCCACCTGCTGGTGCTTGAGCCAGTTGAGGCAGGCATTTCTCACCGATGCATAGAGCCAGCTCCTCCTTGTTTCCATCTGCAAGGAGGAGAATTGGTTCCACGCCTTCTCGAAAACATCTCCCACAACGTCACGGGCCTCGTTGCCGTCTCCCAAAAGGGACACGGCATAACGCACCAATCGAGGATACATTTCCAGGAATAGCTGCTTAAAGTCGTTGTCTTTCGCTCTGTCCTGCGCCACTACCTTTATATTTATTTCTCGTTGCATTGAATGTGTATTTCACACAGATGCCAACTTTCTGATTATCTGCGTATCGGGTAAACGTGCGATGCGACTGCGTGCCGTTTGCCTCGAAATAATAATATCCTGTATGCAAAAGGTCTTGCAATACAAACACCACCTTGAGGGCATCGTTCTTCATGAAATTCTTGGAAACCCGGAACTGCATGTTGCCCATACATTTCTTTATTCCGATTCCCATCTCCGCCCTCGTGCCGACATTGCCCGAAAGATTCATGAACCACCGGTGGGGAAGCCTCAGATTATTGTTCATGCTGAATGTAAACTGAGGCTGGTTTTTGCCAAACTCGGGGATATTGAGATGATCTACATTATCATGACTGTAGTAGACACTCGCCGTGAGGTTAGGATACCAGATTCCAAACGAAGGCGCCACACGGATATTGGCTCCACAATAGTAGGAATGAGGCACCGAAGCCATCGTCTCCAAAAGCACACTCGGATGGTTCACCTCGTCGTAAGGCTTGTACCAGGTCATGTACATATCAAGTACATAGTTGTAGTAAGCCATGAACGACAGCCACTTGTAATTGCCCGATAGGTTGAAACTGTGCTGCTTCTGAGGTTTGAGATGAGGGTCACCGGACTTGTACTCGTACTTGCTTTCGTAGTCGATGCTGCTCTGAAGCATGACGTAGATAGGACTGTACTTGTTCAGACGATAGGAGAAGGCAAGATTCAGATTATCCTTGCTGTAGCCGATGGATGCGAAGGGAATCCAATCCCTGTAACTGGGACTCTGTTCTGCCTGCAGCACATCCTTCTCGTAATAATCGGTCTTCTGATATTCATATCGCAAACCGGCACCATAGTTCATGCGTCCGATGCTTAGATAATACTCCAGGAATCCGGCATAGATAGACTGACGGATGTGATTGAAGGCATCGGCAGAAAAGCCGCTTTGGGTGAAGTCGTTGTGGCGGTTGGTAAACATCTCTTCCGTTCCGAAGGAAAGCCTACCCTTCCACAAAGGTCCCGACACCACCAGCTTGGCAGCATAGAGATTACTCCTCACCTTGCTCTCTGATTCCGCATCCAGCTGTCCGTCGTTTATCGCCGTCTGGGACCTCTGACTCACCTTGTTATAGAAGTCGCCATTGAAATTGATGTTCCATTTGCCGAAATCACCATTATAATAGGCGTTCACGCTATGCGACCAATGGGGCTTGCGTTTCGAAAACAGATCTACGCCCATGCTTTCCGTCAGTTTGCCATCCTCCCACACATCGGTTGCTCCCCAGCTGTGGGTGTAGTTGTTACCTATTATATTGGTTGTCTCATAGCGCATACCCAGCGATTGCTTCTCGGAAATCTCATAGTTGAATCCCGTGTTCAGGAGAATGTCTCCACTATTGGCATTCGTGGTTCTACGGCTGTTGAATTCCCAGTCGCTGGTAGTATGGAGCTGGGTTTCGGAATGGGCGGTGGTGTGCGAGCGATTCAATCCCACTCCCACTTCGCCGAAGATATCGAGTCCGCCCGTACGATAGTTCAACTGCACATCATCAAAAGTATGAGGCGAATAACGGCCCTGCATATATTCAGAATAAAGGCTTCCGCTCAAGCCCTGTCCGCGCTTGCGAACGGCACGCAGACGGATTACAGCATTGGTCTTGGAACTATACTGTGCTCCGGGAACGGTAACGATTTCTGCCTTCAGAATATCCTTGGCGCTCAATCGCTTGAGTTCGTTCAGATTCTCCAGTTTCCTGCCGTTGAGATAAATCTCGGGCGCTCCACGACCGATGATTTCCCAACTGCCTGCTTCACCCGAAACGAAGGGCAACTGGCTGATCATATCTTCGGCAGAGCCAAGTTCGCCCAGGATGGTACCTGATACCAGGGTAGAGAAGGCGCCGTCCTTATACACCACATTGGGGCGGGTACTCTTGATGGTTACCGCCTTCAGCTGCTGGGTGTCGGGATGCAGACCGATGTGCATGGTAGGCTTGCAGGCCAGAATCTGCGACTTATAGCCCACAAAAGAAACCTTCAGCATCACATCCTTATCGGCATAAGGAAGCACGAAACTTCCATCCTCCGCCGTTACGCAACCGGCCACATAAGCCTTGCTGACGGAGGAAATCAACACCACGTTGGCAAAAGGCAGGGGCTGCTGGTGCTCATCCACCACGCGGCCCTTGATCTGTTCCACCCGGGTTGTCTTGCCCGTGTATTGAACGGCAAAATAGGTGTTGTGCTCTACGAAGGAGAAAGGTTTCCCTTGCAGCACCATTTCCAGGGCTTCCTTCTGTCGCTTAGCCTGGATATTGGCTGTAACGCGATATTGGTCGGTAGCCTGATAGGCAAAGAGGATATTTTTCTCGCCCGCCTTTTCAATCTTCTTCAATACGGAAGTAAGCGTTTCGTTATGCACCTGAAAGGTCACACCTCTGCTTTGAGCAAATAGGGAAATGCTCAAGACAAGACACAGTATAAGGGAAGTCGTTCTTTTCATCATTTTTCTTGTTTTTATGATTCTACTTTGTTCATAATACAACATCCCCCTGGAATCGGGTACGCTTATTTTTAAAATAATGTTGCAAAAGTACAAAAATAATCGGGAAACTTGCCATTTGATTTCACCAAAAAATATTCTTCCTGCCACTTTTGATGCCTTTATCTGCATTTTTTCGTCTAATTATTAGACAATCATTACCCATTTCCGATGATATTTCGTAACTTTGCACCATGATAAAGAAACAAGGAACGATATTGATTGTTGATGACAACCGCAACATTCTTACTACGGTAAGGATGCTGCTGGAACCCATATTCGATGGCATCATCACCATCGCCAACCCTAACTCCATCCCAGCCAAGCTGAGAGAGGAGCACCCCGACGTGGTGCTGCTCGACATGAACTTCTCCAGCGGAATCAATTCGGGAAACGAGGGATTGTACTGGCTCAGGAAAATCAAGAGCCTCAGCCCGAAAACCGAAGTGGTGCTCTTTACCGCCTATGCCGACATCCAACTTGCCGTAACAGGCATCAAGGAAGGTGCCGCCGACTTCATCGTGAAGCCTTTTGAAAACGAGAAGATGATCCGTACGCTTGTAGAGGCTAGGGATAAGAACAAGGCTGTGGATAACGTTATCAACAAGAATGGTGGAAAACCTGGTGGAAAAGATGCGCAAAGCGCTATGTATTGGGGAGATAGCGAAGTTATGAACAATTTAAGAAGTATTGTGGAAAAAGTTGCTGCAACCGATGCAAATATCCTCATTACGGGCGAAAACGGAACAGGTAAAGAGGTGTTAGCCAACGAGATACATCGTTTATCCACAAGATGTGGGAAAAAGATGCTGCCTGTGGATATGGGAGCCATTACGGAAACCCTTTTCGAGAGCGAACTCTTCGGTCATGTGAAGGGTGCTTTTACTGATGCCAAGGTGGATAAACCGGGCAAGTTTGAGCTTGCCGACGGCAGCACCATCTTCCTGGATGAGATAGGAAACCTATCCTATGGTCTTCAGGCAAAACTCCTTACCGCCCTGCAACGCAGAAGCATCGTAAGAGTGGGCGGAAGTACGCAGATTCCCATCAACGTGCGACTGGTTTGCGCCACCAACCGCAACCTGCAGCAGATGGTAAACGATGGCGAATTCAGAGAGGATCTGCTCTATCGCATCAATACCATCCATCTGGAATTGCCTGCCCTGAGACAGAGAAAATCAGACATCGTTCCATTGGCAGAAAGATTCCTCCGTCAATATGGCGATTTATATAATAAGGTGAATCTCCGTCTTTCGGAAGAAGCTGAGAAAAAACTTACCAGTTTGCCTTGGTACGGCAACATCCGTGAACTTCAGCACGCCATCGAGAAAGCCGTGATTCTATCTGATGACGGAATGATTTCTGCCGAAGATATTGACGGCGGAAACCAGCAGAAAAGAGAGAAGCCCCTGGAAGAGGTTCAGACGCTCGACGAGATGGAGAGCCGAATGATAGAGAAAACCATCAGGGAATGTGAGGGAAACCTGTCGGTGGTAGCTGCAAGGTTAGGTATTTCCCGCCAAACGCTTTATAATAAGATTAAGCGATATGGATTATAAACTAATTATAATTATCGTGCTTTTGCTCGTGGCTGTAGTGGGTTACATTCGCCTTTACCGCCACTATCGCCGGAACATCAAGAAGGTAACCTTCCTTTTTGATGCGATAGATAATGGGGATTTCTCCTTCAACTTTCCTACGGAGAAGGGGTTTAAGGAGGATAAGATTCTGCATCAATCCCTCAACCGAATCAAGCTCTTCCTGCAACATACGAGAGAGGAGCAGATGGATCGGGAGAAATATTACGAGCAGATTCTGAATGCGGTGGATACGGGCATCCTGGTGGTGGATAGTCACGACAACATCCTGCAACATAATCAGGCTGCCCTCCGGTTGCTCGATACGGATGTGCTTACCCACATGAACCAGGTAAAAGGAAAGCTCAAGGATGAACACCTGGCAAAGCATGAGACGCAAGCCATGCTGAAAGACAAGCACGTGCGCATCATCGCCCTGAGCGACGTGAGCCACGAGCTGAGCAATCAGGAGGTGGATTCTTGGATCAAACTGATTCGTGTGCTGACCCATGAAATCATGAATACCATCACACCGGTTACTTCGTTGAGCGAAACTCTACTGAAAGAATTGGGCAGCAAGGAGCTGCTGATTGCAGATAACGAATCTGATGATTTACATTCTCCAGACAAATTGATGAAGATTTCAGAGAAGCCACAATCTGCTGAGCAAGCGAAGCTGAAGCAAGGCTTGGAAACCATCCACAAAACAGGAACCGAACTGTTGGCTTTCGTCAACAACTATCGCCGTTTCACCCATGTTCCCCAGCCTCAGCCTGCTCTCTTCTATGTGGAGCCATTTCTGGAAAGAATGGCGCTGCTCTGCAACCACGAAGTAGAGATAGAAGTTTCTCCCAAGGATTTGCTGGTTTATGCCGATGAGAGCCTCCTCTCTCACGTAGTAACGAATCTTCTGAAGAATGCCGTAGAAGCTTTCAGGGAAAAGGGAAAGTTATCTGCAGAAAGAAACAAGCAAGATGGAAATGAGCAGGGTAGGAACAAGCAGGAATGCCGCTCCGCGGATTTGCAATCCGCGGCAAGCAAGAAGGCATTTATCCGTCTCAAAGCCTATGCCAACGCCCAGGAATCCATCATCATCGACGTGAGCAACAACGCCAGTCTCATCCCCGAAGATGTAGCCTCCCACATTTTCATCCCGTTCTTCACCACGAAGCTGGAAGGAAGCGGAATCGGTCTCTCCCTCTCTCGCCAGATTATGCGAGTAAGCGGCGGCAGCCTCTCGCTCTATCAGGACAAGGCACAGGGAATCACCACCTTCCGCATCATCATCCCATAAAAAAGTATAATTTTGGGGAGGAAAGTTTGGCGCTTTCGCTTTTTTACCATATCTTTGCCATTATAAAAGATTAAGCTTATGTCAACAGACGATAAGACCATATTAAAGATAAAAGATATAGCTAAATCTGCTATTCCTTCAGGAAGCAAGGCTATATTGTATGGATCAAGAGCGAGAGGTGATGCTCGCAACGATTCAGACTGGGACATTCTTATCCTTTTAGATAAAGACAAGCTGGAACAAACAGACTATGACAAAGTAAGTTACCCGTTTGTCTTGTTAGGTTGCGACCTCGGCACAGAAATCAATCCCATTCTTTACACAAAGAAAGAATGGGAATCGTATAACTTCACCCCTTTTTACGAGAATGTAAATCGAGACGGCATTAGTTTAATATAAAAGTTATGGATCAAGTAAACAAAAACACATTAATCAGTCTGCAAGTAGAAAAAGCCAAGCGCTTTTTAACTCAAGCAGATGAAATGGTTGAACTAAAGCATTGGGATTTAGCAGCCAATCGCTATTATTATGCCTGCTTCCATGCCGTACAAGCTCTATTCATAGCAAAAGGTGTTAATGCCCACACTCATGCCGGCATTAACACCCAATTCAGCTTACACTTCGTAAAGACTGGTATCGTAGATATCTCTTATGGCAGTTTTCTCGCCCGTATGTTCCAGTTAAGGCAAAAAGCCGATTACAACTGCGCCTACGAAATTTCCGAAAATGACATCCTGGAAATTATTGGCTTATCACACGATTTTATAAAAAACATATTAAAGTTAGTCAAATAATTACTTACAGAAGATTATGGCATTCGAAAAGGAAATCAAGGAATACGAGGATTTGAGAGGAAAATATCAAACCCTCATCATCAATAAAATGGATAGAGAAGAGTACATCAAATATAATGAAGTACTCTTTTCTACCCATTCGTGCGCCATTGAAGGCAACTCTTTCTCCGTAGATGATACCCGGGAACTGAAGGAGAAAGGCCTGGGGATGATTCCTGCCGGAAAGACTCTTTTCGAGGCTTTCGAAATGCTTGATCACTTCGAAGCCTTTGAGTACATGATGCAAAACACGCAGCATCCACTCGACGAGAATTTTCTGAAAGAAATCAACAGGCGGGTTACCAGCCATACGCTTTCCTATCGTTCTCCAGAAGCCATTCCGGGCGAATACACCACCACGGACATGGCTGCAGGCGATACGGTATTTGGCGACCACGAAGAACTCATCGCCAGAGTTCCCAAGCTGTTGGAATCTACCGAAAAAGCCATCGTTTCGGCTGCCGTTCATCCCATGATTCTTGCCGCCCGCTTCCATGGCTTCTACGAATATCTTCATCCGTTCCGTGATGGGAATGGAAGAACAGGACGACTCATCAGCAACTACATTCTCTTAAGATTGAATCATCCTCTCCTCATCATCCCATCCGAAGCCCGCCAGGAATACATTTCTGCCCTCCGTATGATTCGTACGGAAGCAACCGACGAGCACCTCATCCGTTTCTTCTTCAAGATGGCAATACAGAGAATGGAAGAAGAGCTGAAGCAGAAAGAAGCTAATACCAAGCGATTTATGACATTCCTCTTCTAATGAAGCATAGCGTCATACGCTCAGAAGTGACAGAAGCACTAAAGCTGATTGCCCTCCTCCTCCACAATCTGTCCATCAAACAGGCGGATAGTGCGATGGGCTATCTTGGCATCATGCTCATTATGCGTTACCATGACGATGGTTGTGCCCTCGTGGTTCAGCTCGGTAAGCAGATGCATTACCTCGGCTCCATTCTTGGAATCGAGGTTACCCGTAGGCTCATCGGCAAGGATGAGTTTCGGACCGAAGACCACGGCACGGGCGATGGCTACTCGTTGCTGCTGACCACCAGAAAGCTGGTGAGGGAAATGCTTGGCACGATGGCTGATGGCCATTCGCTTCATAATCGCCTGTACCTTTGCCTTGCGCTCCGCCTTCGGAATGTTGAGGTAGGTAAGAGGAAGCTCGATGTTCTCCTCTACATTCAATTCATCTATCAGGTTGAAGCTCTGGAACACAAATCCGATTTCTCCCTTTCTCACATCCGTACGCTCCTTTTCCTTCAGGTTTGCCACCTCGTGATTACCCAGGAAATATTTTCCCGAAGTTGGGTTGTCGAGCAAACCGAGGATGTTGAGCAAGGTGGATTTGCCGCAACCGGATGGTCCCATAATGGCGACAAACTCGCCGTCTTCTACTGTGAAAGATACGTTATTTAAAGCAATCGTCTCCACATCTTCTGTGCGGAATGACTTGCAAAGATTCTCTACTTTTATCATTTTATTCAATGTTAAGTGTTAAATGTTAAATTAGGGCATACGCCCTTAAATCTGTGTCATCTGTGAAAATCTGTGGGAGACTTATTCATCCTTGAGATATTTCACCGGATTACTATTCGCCACCTTGTAGCAGTTGATGATGACGGAAAGCCCGATGATGACGAGCAAGATGATGGTAACGCCGATAAACAACAAAGGCGTCATCGTAATCTTCTCGCTAAACGACATGAGCCATTGTCTGGCTATCAGCCAAGCCCCCAAGTCGCCCACGATGATGCAAGGCAAGGCAATCTTCATAATGTCCTTCAGGAAGATGCGAAGAATATCCTTCACCTTCGCTCCGTTCACCTTTCTGATTGCAATCTCCTTACGGCGGCGGTTCACCTCATCGCTCGTATAGCCCACCAATCCGAAGAGGGCGATAATCATCGTTACGATGCCTGCTACCAGGATTCCGTTGCGTAAACTGAGCTGGGAGGAATACTGGCTAGCCAATTCAGAAGCATAACTCGTCACTATTACCTGATTGTTAGGATACAACGACTGCACCTTCTGCTGCAACTCCGACAACGATTCGTCTTTCTGTTCATTAAACTTCACAAGCATGTAATAAGCCGTCTTGGGAGCATAGAAATACAGCGCTGGAAAATTCTTCATGTCGTCGCCATCTGTAGCCATATCACCCCAACGAATGTTTTTACATACGCCGCAGATGGTGAAAACGTATTCATCATGCCCTGTACAAGTAATCTGCTTGCCAACTACACCATCTTTCCAATGCCAGATATTGATGAGTTTCTCAGCACCCCGTTCATCAATAATCACCTGACGGCAACTGTCATTGCGCTCTGTAAAGAACGTACCCTGTACTATCGGGATATTCATCATCTTGAAGAAATTGTCGTCCACACCTTCCATATCTATGATGTTAAAGGTATTAGTATCATCACCAGGCGTTCCAACCATATTTCCGCTTCTGCCGTATCCATTGAGCGGAATATGATAAGTGGAACAGCACTCCTTTACATTCGGCATTCGCTTGATTTCGGCAAAACTTTGGTTGCGCTGGTTGGCATTGCTGGCATTTACTGTAACGATGGCTACATTATCGTAATCATAGCCGGGATTGGTGCTCAGCATCAGTTGATACTGATTATTGATAATGTAGAGCAAGCTGAACAGCAAACCCGAGATAACAAACTGAATACCCAGCAAGGCCAGTTTCCATCGGTTGTGGTTCTCATTATAACCACGGAAAGCTATGGCAACTGGAATCTTGTTGTAAAGCCAACCTGGCAGTAAGCCGCCTACCAGCAGCACCAGAAGACAAATCGTAATAAGTATCCAACAGCCCCGATTCATAATCAGCGTACTTATCGGAGCAGAAAGGAAATTCTCGATGGTTCCCTTGCAAAGGAATACGAGCAAAGCAGCAAGAACAACCGCCAAACCCACATGCACCAGAGCCTCGGAGAAGATGATGGAATGAATGTTCTTAGGTTTGGCTCCATAGCACTTGCGAACTGCCATCTCACGCGAGCGGCTTACCAGATTGCCCACAATGATAAGCAGATAATTCATAACCGAAGTGAAAAGGAGGACAAAAGCGACAATAGACATAATCCATCCCATCTTCTTGACGTAGGGGTCTTGGGTGTAAACATTGCTCAATACCGTGAAATCGTAGTCCATTTCAATTCCCATTTTTTTCATCTCCTCCAACGAGAATTTGTCTTGACGCATCTTATCCACATAAGGCTTGAGTTCTTTTGCATCATGCCCCCTTGCCAACCGGATGTATGACATATAGCTATCATTTCCTATCCAATTGTTTCTGCCATCGTAAGAATATACGTATGGCACACTGGACATAGACAGAATCATCTGCGTGCCATGCAAGGACGAGCCCCAAGGAAAAGCCTCAAAAACGCCATTAATGGTAAAGGTAGTACCAGGATAATTGGGAAGCGTGAAATGCTTGCCCACCACATTGCCGCCTATCGTGGCTGCCGTCTTCGAGTCGATGATGCAAGACAAGGGCTGTGATAATATCTGGCGAGCCTTGCCTACCAACATCTTCTGCGGAAAGACATCGAAGAAACAACTGTCTGCCATCATGATATTGGCAGACACGATGTTCTGGTCTTCCAACTTGCATTGGGCATCGTTACAAAAATTTGTAGTACTGGTGGCAACTTCCACCATAGGCGCATATTGCTTCACACCTTGGGCAATGGCTCCTGAAGTCTGGTTAAACGTCGTAGTCTTACCCTGATTGTTGCACATCTCAAATATCTGATACGTCCTCTCCCATCCTGGGAAATACGTATCGTAAGTCTGCTCGAAATAAATCTCGGCAATAATTACCGAACTGATTGCCAATCCGAGCGCCAGACACAAAATCTTCACAAAATTGTGCTGGCCCCTTCGAGGCAGATTCTTGAATGCGTTAATAATATGATTCATATCAAATATCCTGTTTCAAGGGCGTTAGCCCAATTTATCACTAATCACTACTAGTTAATCACTACTAACTAATCACTACTAATTAAAAACTAATACATCATTATCCTTATAGGCTTCATAGCCGCTAACGATAACCTGCTCACCCGGCTCCAAGCCCTCAATCACCTCATAATACTGAGGATTCTGGCGACCGATGGTGATCTTTCGGCGATAAGCCTTCTTGCCACTCTTGTCTAATACGAAGATCCATTGACCACCCGTTACACTATAAAACGTGCCTTTAGGGATGATTATTGCCTGCTTCGACTGACCGAGCTGCAAATCTACATAATAAGTCTGACCGGTTCGGATATTGCCAGGGCGAACGCCTTTGAAGATGAAGTCGATGCGGAACCTGCCGTCTCTTACCTCGGGATAAACCTTGCGGACCTGCAGGAGATAATGCTTGCCGTTCTGGTCGAAAGTGGCTGTAAGCCCCGGTTTTACCCGGTCGATATAATGCTCATCCACCTGCGCCTGCACCTTGAAATCGCTGAGATCGTTGATGACTCCAATCTTCTGTCCAGCCTGGATGCTCTGTCCCAACTCCACATCTAGCAAGCCGATTTCGCCCGAAATGGTACTACGGATGTTCAGCTTCTCCTTGCGCTGGCGAACCAGCTGCACATTCTTCTGCATGGCTTCCAGATTATCGCCCATCTGATCCATCTGCGAACGGCGGAGCTGTGCATCCTTCTTCAATCGCTTGCTGATGAGCGCATGCTTCTTGACGGCAAGGTCGTAATCTTCCTTTGCCTTGAGATACTCCTCGCGCGAATTGAGTTCTTCCTTGTGCAACGCCTCCTGATGCTGATAGGAACGGCGCTTGGTAATGACATCCTGCGAAAGCGACAGTTCCTCGTTACTGTTGTTCAGACGGTCCTGCTCCATCGAAATCTGGGTGTTGCGAAGCATATCCTGCTTTTCGGCAAGTTCGCTTTCGGCATTCAGAATCTCCAGGTCGAGATTCGAATTGCTCAGTTTCACGATCACATCGCCCTTGTTCACGTGGGCACCTTCATCCACCACTTTCTCCAGAACAATACCACCTTCCTCAGAACTGATCTGCACCACGGAGATAGGAACCACCTGTCCATCCACCGAAACATAATCGTTGAACTGCGCCTTCTCCACGGTTCCGATGCTTAATCCCTTCCTATCCACCTTCAGGGTGGAAGAGAAATTGCTCAATCCCAACCAAATGAGGACTGCGATCAAAACCGCTCCTCCGCCAATCCATGCCCAATACTTGCGAGGCACGAGATATTTTTTCTTTTCTATCTTTATATCCATAATTTATCTTATTAAATTTTCTCCCTGATAATAAGCAACCAATCTCTGTTTGATGATGAGCAGCATCTGCATCTGGAGTTCCTTGATTTTGCTTTCCAGAAGCGTCTGGGCTGCGGTATGAAGATCGAAGGTGGAAAGCATTCCTTCCTCAAACTTCCGGCTCGACATGTGATAGGCGAGCGAATCGGAGGCCACCTTCTTCTGCATCTGATGCAACTCCTTGGCGTAACCCTCTGCATCCATTACCGCCTGGGCTATCTGGTCGTGAAGCTTGCGCCTGGTTTCCTCCAGGTTCACCTGCGCCAGTTGCCAGTCGTTACGAGCTTTCTTCACGCTGTGCCATCGGTCGCTATTATAAATAGGTATGGAAAGGGTCAATGCGAGGTATTCGCCCTGGTTGTTGCGAAACTGCGAGGCAAACCCATCGTATTGCCCTTTCTGAGAGAGATTCTTATAATAGTTGGTAGAAATGCCGCCACCGAGAGAGAGTGATGGCAGCAATCTGCCTTTTGCTATCTTATAATCATACCGTGCCCGCTCCACTTCGTATTCTGCCGACTTCAAATCAGGAGAAATATTCTGGAAGCCCTGGTAAACGGTTTCGTAGTTTACTCCAGATTCAGAAGCCTCTTTATTTCCTGACTTCTGTTCCAATTTCAGTTCTTCATCCACCGGAAAATTCATCGCCGATTTCAAGGCTAGCAGACTCTGTTTTGCCACATTCTCCTGATGCGTAAGATTGTATTCATCTTCTGCCACCTGCGATTCCATCTGCACCACATCCGGGCGCCCCTTTTCGCCCAGTTCATACAGGCGCTGCATTTTAGCCAGCATCCGCTTGCTTTCGTTCAGTTTCTCGCTTGCTATCTGAATGCTTGCCTCAGCATAGGCAGCATCCACATATTTCTGCATCACGTCGATGGCTCTATCATCCTGAATCTTCTGCATCGCCGTGGCTGAATAATCCCGGCTCAACTTAGCCTGCTTCAAGGCGTTGATGGTGGCGAAACCATCGAAGACATTCAGTTCGGCATAAAGCTGATAATAGTTGTTGAATGTCGTTACATTATTATAAGTATTGGTTTCCGGGTCGATGTTTCGTCCCCAGGCATACTGTCCCTGCACGCCTCCCGATACAGTTGGCAGGAATCCTGCCACAGCATGCTGGTAATCCTGCTTGCGCTGACGGGCATTAACCACCTCCCGCTTCACCTCCGTGGCGTGCTCCACGGCGTATTTCATACAGTCGTCAAGGCTCCAACTCTGTGCCGAGACGCCAGCCGCCCAGACCAACCATCCTATCAATATTCCTATTCTTTTCATAATCTTCTTCATTTTGGCATGATAAGGACAAGAGCCGTGCCAAAACAGCATTTCTCCTGATAATCAAGCCATTAAATAAAAACCATCATTAAACAAACTGTCCAACAATTAGACACCACCGTCTAATTGTTGGACAGTAAACCGCAGATCAAAGCTAATCATTCGAAACCAAAGATCAAAGCTGATCATTCACCGCATCCACCACTTGTCCATCAAACAGATTGATGATGCGACTGGCGTAGGTAGCATCGTGCTTGGAGTGCGTCACCATCACGATGGTGGTTCCCTCCTCATTCAGTTCGCTGAGCAACTGCATCACTTCCATACCATTCTTGGAATCGAGGTTACCCGTAGGCTCATCGGCAAGGATGATGCTAGGCTTTCCCACCACGGCACGGGCGATGGCAACCCTCTGCTGCTGACCGCCCGAAAGCTGATGAGGATAATGCTTGGCACGATGGCTCAGCTTCACTTTTCTCAGAATTTCGAGAACGCGCTCCTTGCGCTCCGCCTTTCCCACTCCGAGGTATTTCAGCTGCAAATCCACATTTTCCTCAACGGTAAGTTCGTCGATAAGATTGAAGTTCTGGAACACGAAGCCGATGCGACCCTTGCGATAGGCGGTGCGCTCACGCTCCTTCAGATGGCCCACTTCCTCGTTATTCAACCAATACTTGCCCTCCGTAGGACTGTCCAGCAAGCCCAGGATGTTCAGCAAGGTTGACTTGCCGCATCCCGAAGGCCCCATGATGGCGATAAACTCACCATCTTCTACTTCTATGTTTACGCCGTTCAGGGCGATGGTTTCCACCTCTTCCGTGCGGAATATTCTAGTTAAATTCTCTGTTCGTATCATCGTAAAAAACTTTTTATCGTTAGAAATCTTTTTAAAGTTTATGACTCATTATTCAGCCTTGATGCTGTCTATCGGATTCGACATCGCCGTACGCAGGGTGCAGCCGATAACCGAAACAAAGGCTATTAATAAGGTAAAGACGGCACCAGCCAGCAACACCCACCAAGGGAAGGAGATGCGATGGACGAAATCCATAAGATAAGTCTGCATCAGCTTCACGCAGATAGGGATGGCGATGACCACAGCCACCAGCGAACTGACGAGGAATCTCTTAGCCAGTTGCCAAGCCGCATCCCCAATCGAAGCACCCATCACCTTGCGCAGGGCAATCTGGCGCTTCTGCTGGTTGCCGTAATAAACCGACATTCCGAAGAGACCCAGGGCAGAAATCAGGATAGAGATGCTCATGAAGGTGATGATGAGCACCATCATGTTATGCTTGTCCTTGAGGTTGTTCTTCAAAGTATCATCCATATACTCCGCCTCCATTTCCGTAGGAACACCCACCAATTCCTTAGCCACCTGCTTGCAGGTATTCCGGATAGCCTGCAGCGCCTGGGTATGATTACCACGGGTTTTCACCAGAACAACCCATCCACCCTGCTGCGGGGTGATGACTCCAATGGCATTATGCTCCGTTTTCTCATTCTCGCTCAGCGCATCTCCACTATGATAATCGGCAATCACGCCACAAACCTCGTATTCATGCTTTCCGTTTTCCAGTCTCATTCCGAACCAAGGTTTGTGGGCAGAAACGCCATAGGCACGCTTCGCATCTTCCGTTACCCAAATCTTGCCATAGGCTGGCTCGCAATACTGTTCAATCACCCTGATTCCCAGCATCTTCATCGCCGTGGAATCAGCCAAGAACATACGGAGCATTCCTATCAGTTTTTCGTTGTCATCATGCACGCCATTTCCCCAGCTGCTGATAGGATTGGCGTTGCCGTAAGTTGCCTCTTCCACCTCAGGAAGCGCTTTCAATCGGTTCTTGAGAATAGCCATCTTCTCCGGTGAACCATCCAAGGAAGAAAAGATGGAAACCATATCCTTCGTCTGATAACCCAACGGCAAATCGGCAAGATGCTTCATCTGGAGCATCATCGTTATCGCCATCACTACCAGCGTGATGCTGATGACGTTCTGGGCTACGATAAATATCTTGCTGAACCACATCTTGCTGCGCATGCGGATGGTTCCCTTCACCACATCTATCGGATTGAAACGGGAAACCACGATGGCAGGAAGGATTCCCGCAAAGATGGAAATGATGACGTAAGCCAACGGCAGGAACCACAGAAGGTCGAAGGAATGGAACAGGTCGATTTTCGTATCCAACATAGAATTGAATAACGGGATAAATGCCCAGGAAATCAACAAGCCCAACAGGAAGCAGACTGCCGTGAAGAGCGCCGACTCCTTGAGATAGCGCAGCATCACGCCCCCTACCGATTCGCCCAGCAGTCTTCGGGTAGCCATCTCCTTCGCACGGTTGCCAATCTGAGCCACCGTAAGATTGATGTAATTGAACAAGGCTGAGAGCAGCAGAACCAGCGCTACGACCAGAAGGATATTCACGAGAGTACGATTGCCATGCTTGAAAATATCGACACTATCAGGCGTAAAATGAATCTGGTCCCATCTCACAAACTGGCAACCCCACATGAAGGTGACTCCATCCGATTCCTTTTTCCAATCTTTCCAGTAGTTCATGTATTTGCCGAGCAAGGTCTGTCTCACCTTTTCGGGGTCGGCTTCCTTTGCCAGTCGCGCTACCGTGATGCAAGAGCCAAACTGATCCATCGCCTGAGCCTGAGCTTCTATCAATTTCATCGACACGAAAATATCGTATGGGTTAAGAAGGTCCTCACGGTCGAAATCCTCCATGATTCCCACCACCTTCAGTTGCAGCTTATCGCATTGGATGGTGCGGCCGATAGGATTAGCATTACCGAAGGCTTTCTTGGCAAACGATTCCGAAACCATCGCCTGATGAGCATCCGAAAGGAGATGATCAGGCGCACAACCACGGCATTTGTAACCCATAAACTGGGAGAAGTTCGGGTCGATAGCCAGATATTTTGCCTCATAATACTGTCCATCTATCATGGCTCCCTGCGGAGCATAATATTCACCAAATCTTGTCCATCCCTTGATTTCCGGGATGGAAGGAAAGAACTCCTTGGCTGTGCCCCAGGTCATTCCGAGATAATCGCCGGAACCTGCTACATAGAGTTCCTTAGCCTGTTTCAGATTCGTTCCCACACGGTACTCTGCAGTAGCGTAGGAAACGAGTATCAGCACAAAAGCCAGTGCCACCGAGAGGCCCAAGGCCTCTATGGTGGCATAAAGCTTGTTGCGTGATAAGAATTTCACATAACTTTTCATCATATACTCATTTATTTTTTGTTTCACTAAAATCAAACGATAAAGGAAGAATACCATCTCCCTGTTTTCGTTAGCTGCTGCAAAGTTACGGCTTCTCCCGTTTTCTGCCAAGATTTCCGGCAGCCCGGAAGGTGGATTGTATGAAATTCATACACTCTATTGTATGATTATCACACAACAGCCCCGTTTTTGTTTGTCGTTTCGGGAAAAAAGCGTACTTTTGCAAACAAAAAAAATAAAAGATATGAAATACGGAACCCTTCTTGTCATCGACGATAATCCGTCGATACTCACGGCGCTGAAAATCTGTCTGAGCAATACGTTCGAACGGATTCTCACCCTGCCTCGCCCCGATACCGCCCCCACGCTGCTGCAACAGGAGCAGGTAGATCTCATCCTACTCGACATGAACTTCTCGCTCGGCGTAAACAGCGGACAGGACGGTTTGCTCTGGCTCCGCACCTTCCGCCGGCTCCACGCCCACATCCCCGTGGTACTCATCACCGCCTTTGCCGACGTGCAGCTAGCCATCAAGGGATTGAAAAGCGGAGCCGCCGATTTCGTCACCAAACCCTGGGATAATGACGAACTGATAAGGGTGCTCAAGGACGCCATCGACAACAATACGGAAGTGGCAACCTTGGAAAATTTCGAGAACGATTACATCCGGAAGGTCGTGGATAAATGCCACGGCAACATCTCGCGTGCAGCCGAAATGCTCGGAATTACCCGACAAACCCTCTATGCAAAACTGAAGAGATAAACATACTATTTTATGGTTATTATTAAACTTATATATTTAATAGGTGGAATCTGCTTCATCCTGAGCGGCCTCATCTATCTGTTCTTTCGCCATCAGCGAAGGCTGAAGGCGCGTGCCTTCCTGATGCGTGAGGCTGTAAGAAATGGCGATTACGCCTTCCGCCTCCCCACTTCGGGCTTGCTGCCTGGCGAAAGAGCCTTGCAGCAGGCACTCAACGACATGCAGGGCGATATTGCCCGCCTCGTAGCCAGACACGAAGTGGAATCCTGGCAAAAGCTGACCCGTGTACTCACCCACGAAATCATGAACGCCACGGCTCCCATCTCCAGCATCTGCCAGGCTTATCTCAGCAACCCGCAGATCAAGGGAAGCGAATACGAGGAAGGCATTCAGGCGATTCACGACACCAGCAAGTCGCTCACCAACTTCGTGGATAGCTACCGCAAGCTCACCCTGCTCCAGGCTCCCGTCGTAGAACCCCTTCCGCTCGCCTCTTTCCTGGAGAGCATCAAGGCGCTCTATCCCGACCTCAGCTGGCACCTTTCCCTCCCCCAGAATGCCACGCTGGAGGCCGACCATAATATGCTGCGCCAGGTATTCATCAATCTTACCAAGAACGCCATCGAAGCCCATGCCACCGACATCGACGTCCGCATGAGCAGGAACGACCACCCTATCCTGCTGTTCAGCAACAACGGCGAACCGATTCCTGCCGATGTGGCACGGGAAATCTTCATCCCGTTCTTCACCACCAAATCATCCGGCACAGGCATCGGACTATCCCTCTCCCGCCAGATGCTGATGATGCAGAACATCGAACTGGGACTATCCGACAACAGTCTCTCCGGCTACCATGTTACATTCTATCTGGAAAAGCAAGACAACAGCTAACACTCCTGCCGTTTCACATTTCAAATACGTGAAAATTTAAAACTTTTCTATATTCTCCGAAAGAAAATGACAAAAAGTTTGGAGTTTTCGAAAAAAAACATTACCTTTGTCACCATCAAAACGACAAAATGAACAACGAAACAACACAAAAATTATGATGACAATCGAAGAATACAGAGCAGCCATCTTACAGGCATTGCTCGATGCTAAGAACGAGGACGGAACTCCAGCTATCACTCCCAAGGAGGCACAGGAAGCGCTCAACGGATTTACCAACGATGAGCTGCAGGATGGAATCCTTTGGAATTCGCCGGAAGACGTGGCTGAAATTATCCTCGAAGGATAAAGAAAATATCGCTTTTCTTTGCACAATCCAATTATTATTTGTAATTTTGCAGCCGCTTAGACAACAAGGGGATGCAAATGATCCTTGTGCGGGCATAAAGAAAAGATATTTACCGGTAAAAAAGATATAAAGATAATGAAGATAGAAAACGAAATCATCAGCTCTGTCATCGCGGCGGTGAAGGAGCTTTATGGTCAGGACGTACCAGAAAAGATGGTAGCCCTGCAGAAGACCAAGAGTAATTTCGAAGGTAACCTTACCCTCGTCGTATTCCCATTCCTCAAAATGTCAAAGAAGACTCCTGAGAGAACTGCACTCGAGATTGGTGACTACCTGATGGAGAACTGCGCTAACGTTATCGCAGACTTCAATGTAGTAAAGGGTTTCCTCAACCTTTCTATCGCTCCTGCCGCTTGGGTAGGACTCTTGAACACCATCAACGCTGACCCTAAGTTCGGCGAGAAACCTGTTACTGAGAATAGCCCGCTCGTCATGATCGAGTACTCTTCTCCTAACACCAACAAGCCTCTCCACCTCGGTCACGTGCGCAACAACCTGCTCGGCTGGTCTCTGGCTCAGATCATGGAGGCTAACGGCAACAAGGTAATCAAGACAAACATCGTTAACGACCGTGGTATCCACATCTGCAAGTCTATGCTCGCCTGGCTCAAGTGGGGCAATGGCGAAACTCCTGAGACTTCAGGCAAGAAGGGCGACCACCTCATCGGCGACTACTATGTAGCCTTCGACAAGCACTATCGTGAGGAAATCGCAGAGCTCAAGGCTCAGTACATGAAGGAGGGTATGGACGAGGAAGCTGCCACAGAGAAGGCAAAGGCAGAGGCTCCGCTGATTAAGGAGGCTCACGAAATGCTCGTGAAGTGGGAGAACAACGACCCTGAGGTTCGTGCACTTTGGCAGAAGATGAACAGCTGGGTTTACGCTGGCTTCGACGAGACTTACAAGATGATGGGTGTAAGTTTCGACAAGATATATTATGAGTCAAATACTTACCTTGAGGGTAAGAAGAAGGTAGAGGAAGGATTGGAGAAGGGTCTCTTCTTCCGCAAGGACGATAACTCTGTATGGGCAGACCTCACCAACGAGGGCCTCGACCAGAAGCTCCTGCTCCGTTCTGACGGTACTTCTGTCTACATGACTCAGGACATCGGTACTGCCGACCTCCGCTTCAAGGACTTCCCTATCGACAAGATGATCTACGTAGTAGGTAACGAGCAGAACTACCACTTCCAGGTACTCTCTATCCTGCTCGACCGCCTCGGCTTCAAGTGGGGTAAGGACCTGGTTCACTTCTCTTACGGTATGGTAGAGTTGCCTAACGGTAAGATGAAGAGCCGCGAGGGAACCGTAGTAGATGCAGATGACCTGATGGCAGAGATGATCAAGGACGCTCGCCAGACAAGTGATGACCTTGGCAAGTTCAAGGACATGAGCGAGGAAGAGCGCCAGGAGATTTCACGCATCGTGGGTCTTGGAGCGTTGAAGTACTTCATCCTCAAGGTAGATGCCCGCAAGAACATGCTCTTCAACCCAGAGGAGAGTATCGACTTCAACGGTAATACAGGTCCTTTCATCCAGTACACCTACGCTCGTATCCGCAGCATCATGCGTAAGGCTGCTGCCGAGGGGATCGAGATTCCTGCAGAGTTGGGCGCAGATGCTCCTATCAACGAGAAGGAGATTGACCTCATCCAGAAGATGAACGACTTCACTGCAGCCGTAGCTGATGCCGGCAACAACTATAACCCTGGCGGTATTGCTAACTACTGCTACGAGCTGACCAAGGAATTCAACCAGTTCTATCACGACTACAGCATCCTGAATGCTGAGAGCGAGGCTGAGAAGATTACCCGCCTGGTTCTTGCAGCCAATGTTGCCAAGATTCTGAAGAATGGTATGGCTCTGCTCGGCATCGAGGTACCAGAAAGAATGTAATTTTTACATAAGATATAATAACCTACAATCGAATAATGACTATTGACAGATAATGAGCAGCCCCAGAGCCAGACTCTGGGGATTGCTCATTTCACATTTATAGAGGTTCGTATACTTCTACAGATATAAAAGTCCAAAAAATTTATTTATAAAGGCCATTATTCTCCAAAATTCATCAACCAAGCAACAAAAATCAGAAAAATATGAGTAATATGCCCGTCAATCCTCCTTCGTGGAGAAACGATACAGTTCTCCCTCTACCCAATGAAGTTACGGCAAATGCCTGGGCTGTAGATGCCGCCTGTTCCGGAAATCCGGGTCCGATGGAATACCAATGCATCGACCTTCAGACTGGCGCTCAGGTTTTCCACTATGGTCCTATCCACGGCACCAACAACATCGGCGAGTTCCTCGCCATCGTCCACGCCCTCGCCCTGATGGCACAGAAGGGCATTACCGGCAAGGTAATCTACAGCGATAGCGTAAATGCCCAAATCTGGGTAAACAAGAAGCAATGCAAGACCAAGTTGCTTCGCACTCCTCAGACCGAGCGGCTCTATCAGGTCATTGCCCGTGCCGAAAACTGGCTCCGCACCCATCCTGTTACCGTACCTATCATGAAATGGGATACAAAGAAATGGGGCGAGATTCCTGCCGATTTCGGAAGAAAAGGATAAAAACGCAATCTCAAATACACTCTTCACCCTTCACCTTTCATGCATAAACCCCTATCACTCAATAGTTTCGGCGGGTGAAGAGTTACACAGACCCTTCACCCACTCTTCACCTTCTAATTTTTCCAGTTTTTTCGCATAAAAGCAAAATTTTCCAAGGGTAAGCGGCTCCGCGTTTATACCTTGCATAATTCAAAAAAAGCAGTAACAGCTG
>NZ_VZCB01000037.1 GCF_009494395.1 Segatella copri
GGTTCAAGGCATCCGTTTCTGCAAGGATGGATATAGCTTCAAGGGTACGCAGATTAGCCGAGACTATAGCTTTGGCAAACTGAATGCGAGATTAGAGGGAACGGAGAACCTTTTATCAGCAAGAGCCAAATTTGCTCAGCAATACGAGCAAGGCAATCACAAGAACAACCAGGAGCCATCCATATCGGAGAGCAGTCAAGACCCTTGGGACGGTATTTCTTCCATTGGACTTTTTGCTTCTGCCAACGCTCAGCTCTTTGAGCCTTTCCCAGAGGACGAATCATCCAAGAAGAAAAAGAAGAAACGCAGAAGAGGCTTTAGCCTTTGATGCAAGTTACAAACCATTCAAACAACAAAAGAAATATGAAAGAAGAACTATTGGAAGCCATCTACGGCACAGTTGAGAGATTGGAGCAAAAAGTCGATGAACTTTCTGCCTCACCAAAGAATACAGAGGCGGAAAGCACTCCGGCCTCTGTAAGTGTTGATACTAGCAAACTTGAAAAAGCTATTCTTGCTATGGCTGTAAAAGAAGGGGAAGCTATTGACAAATTGGTAAGATTAAGAGAAGCTATCTGCATTTTTACCGACCTTACCAAAAAAGAAGCAAGCAAAGATGAACAGCGAAGTAAACTCTTGTTTGATACTGTTAATCAGGTGAAACAAGAGCTGAATGCCACATCAAAAATTGTGCAGGACAAACTTCACGCAATAGGTTACACACCTCAAAAGAAGGTTGTCACCCACCGCTTAGAACCAACTTCAAAGTATGTTCTTCTTTTCATCGGGGGCTTGGCTCTATCCCTTATCTTCTCTATTTGGGGCAATTTCACCCAATGGCGAGAGCACCAAGATTGGGAGGAGGCAGACTTGAAGTATCGGGCATTGAAGATGGTTCTTCCATCTGACGACCCAAATGTTCGATACATCGAAAAGAACTTCTCTGTATGCCCTAATAATGAAGTTATTGAGAATGTGAGAACTCGTGTAAATATTTATGAGGACTCAATTCGCTACCATAACGAAATGATACAGATGGCAGCAATTAAAGATAGCATGGCTAATAGCCTATTTAAAGAGGCGAATGAAATTAAAAAGAAAATTAATAAGAAATAATAGACAACGGTCATCGGCTACAAGCGCATCCTTCGCTTCGATAAAGTAAAGACGAACGGTCTCCGTATCGTGTTTGATAGTGCAAGAACTTGTCCATGCATCAGCAACATAGCAGAATACTGACTTTTCATTAACTCTCAACTGTTCATTCGTGTCCGTGATGCCACTTGCTTGACATTGCGGACACTTTTTCTTTTATGGTAGCTATGAAGAGGAAATTGATAGTTATAGCAGTTTTGGGTATCTCACTTGTTGCATCTTATATCTTATGTGAAACGAAACAAAATGATGCCGATATTGATCCTGTTAAAGTCGAAGAATATACGGCAGTCTTAGAAAACAGTGTTGACTTGGATTCCATTGCAGGAACATATTGCGGTGTATTACCGTCAAATGTAGAAACAAAACTCACGTTAAATGCTTATGGCACCTATTTGTTGGCACGGATATTCAAAGAAAAGCAGAACGAACAGGAAAAGTGCGGTTCCGCATACGGTGGTGTGGGAGGTCGGTAAATGTGAAAATAGGAGGCAAATGCCTTTTATAATTAGCATTTACCTCCTACCCGATTTTTGAAGTCTACACTAAAATAACAATTTGATTGCTTTTAGTTTTTATATTTTTGTATGAGACCTATTATGATTACGATTGAAATTATAAATATGATAGCATATAATCGATTCGTGAAATCATTTTTATAATTGAAAATTTCATCATTTTTATTCTTAGGACATTTTATGCCATGTAATAATCTCTGAAAATCCACATCACGCCTTTTGATTATTTTATAAAACAAAAATCTCAAAGAAACGCCAAGATATAGTATCAAAAGATTTCTCAACAATAATTCTTTCATACTTTTATTCTTTATCTTCTGGTTTCAAAAAGTCTATAGCATCAAACATGACCTCTCCCGAACCGACAGTACTATTAATTTCATCAATTCCGGAATTAATTCCTCTATTTATAGTTCCTCGTGTGGATGGTTTAAGCCTACTTAATGTCCCCTTAAATGTTTTGGAAAACTGTGCAGCATTCATTTTTTTTAGGACGCTTAACCCTTTTTCGGCTTTCGAGAATGGTATGAAATCTGAAATTACCCCAGGAATAGCATCTATTTGGTTGTAATTTGGCGTTCCATCCAAATTGCCAAAATTAGCACCTGTAAAAGGATTTTTCCATTCTTCCCTTTCTAACAATCCAAAGTCAAAAGCTTGGAAACAAACATACCAATCATTCAAAGTACCATAGGCTAATTGGACGAAGAAATTATCAGATGCTGACATTTTCTCCCAAAAAGATAATTCACGAGAAGACAGATACTGATTATTATTAATGACAGTGCTTCCTGCTGGAGTTGTGAATTGTCCTGCAATGTATTCGCCTGTGTAACTATCTTTTACATGACCTCCAACTTCCAAATCATAAGAATATGCTCCACTCTTTGCAAATAGAGTTCCCGCTGCAAATAAGTATTTGGTTTCTTTTCCATACTTATTAGTTGCATCTTCTTGACTTGTAACTGAAGGATCATAGAAATATTTTTTATCTGTTCTAAGCCAATCGTTACCATTTGGGTCATTTAAAATAATAGGATTATTCCCAACATAGCAATAAGAAGAAAATTCTGCATACTTTTCTTCTGAATTATCAGTACTAATCCACAAACTAATCCTTGGGTCATAATACCTTGCCCCATAGTAATACAATCCCGTCTCCTCGTCGAATTCCTTCGCATTGAAAAGATAAGGCGTATTCCAAATGTTATTGCGCTCCTCAACGAACACTTCACCAAAAGGAACATACTCGATATGCTGTACCACCTCGCCTTCAAGGTTGGTAATGTAACTACTGCTACCCAAATGGTCAGGGTGGTAGTAGAACTGCATCTTCTCGTATGTATCGCCTTCTTGGAAGTTATTCTTTGCAGCTCTCGCTAAAGCTCGTGTCTGAGCAGCCTCCAAGCTGCCGTCTTTGCAGCAGAAACCCTTGCCATCGACATAGTCGTTGTTGTCCTCGCCATTGTACGGCACTGCAAAGGTTGCATAATTATCCTTGATAACCTGCAACTGCTGGACATATTTTTGCTTATAGTCAACAGAAAGTCCATCAGTCTCACTACCTGCATACTGGATGCGGCGTGGATCTGAGCCGTAAGAGTCGAAGTCACCAATCTTGGAAACTACACGCTGACTACCAATATAGATGTGCTTGGTATAGCGTCCGCCTTGGTTGGCAATGAGGTAAGGAGATACATACAATGAGAACTTGGCAGTGTTCGTGCGACCTCCAGCAAACTCGGAGTTTACATACACCTGGTCACTCTCGCCTGATGTCTTCACCGTACGCTCACCGTCAGCATCATACCAATAGTTGGTCACAAAGCCGTTATCATCAGAAGCAAGGAGACGGTTCTCCTCATCCCATTTGAGTTTGCGTTCCGTGGTCTTCTCGTCAGCCATGCCATCCTTCTTTGTACGGCTTGTGTTGACATAAACAAGATTACCGTTGGCATCATACTCATAGGCATGATTGTTGTTCACATTCTCGCTTTCTGAAGGTGTCTCTTCCGTGCGATAATTCACATCCTTCGCATTGGCAAGCTGGAATTTCTTGCCTGTGTCAGTTCCATAAGTGTACGACAAATCATAACCTGCATTCAATGTGCCGTTGAACTGCACATTGTTCTGCGTGAGAATCTGACGCTTCGATGTGATGCGATGCATGTTGTCGTAACCCATTGCAAGGGTGTAGCTTGCCGTCTTGTTGTCCGCACCTGTATATGTACCAGTTGCACTGACAAGACGGTAGAGGGCATCGTATGTATAGGCATGAGCCATCTGTCCGCCAGCCTTTCCACTCTGTGGAACTGACGCACCGTTAACCACACTGAGCACATTGCTCACCGCATCGTAAGTGTAAGCGTTATCCATAATGGTGTTGCCACCACTGTTCACGGTGAGGTTCTGCAATCTGCGGCGCTGAGGATCATAGGTGTAGAAAGTCTCCGCACCGTTGCAATATTTCAAGTATGTGCGCTGCTCGAACTTGTCATAGCCGATCTTGCTCACATAGTCGTAGCCGTATGACTTGTAGCCATGAACCTTTTCAAGCTGACCACCGAGATTGTAAGAATAGTTTATTTTCTCCTCATCAGGATAAATCATCTCCAACAGGCGGTTGTGGCTGTCATAAGTCCATTGCGTCACATAAGTTGCTATCGCCTGGTTAGGCACAATCATCGTGCGGCGGGTCTTGGTCACCTCGCCCATCTTGCCATAGAAATACTCAATGGCACCCGTTCCGTCCTCACGGAGCATCAATCTGCCGATACGGTTCTGTGAAGCGTTGCGACCACCATAGTAATACTTCACGTTATTCTCCGGGTGGTCAGGATAGTTGATACCCGTCAGACGCTGATAGTCGTAATCGTAGGTGATGAACTTGCCTTCCTTCGCAAGGTTGGCAGTCTGCTTTGTAAGCACATTGCCGAGAGCATCATAAGTGAAACTTGTAATGCCGCTTGCAGGATGGTTCACCTCTGTACGGCGGTCACCCATGTCGTAAGTAGAGGTCGTTACATTGCCCTCCGTGTCGGTGACACGAACAAGGCGCTGTATGCCGTCATACTCAAACGAAGTGGTAATCTCACCGTCAGGACCACTCTTCTGAATGGTCTTCACCGTCTTGCCACTGCCGTTGGTATGTGTTGCCTGCACATTATGAAGCGCATCCGTTACGGTTGTAACGAGAGTATGACTGCTATTGTCAACTGTATATGCCGTAGTTGTCGTAGAGTTGTCCGGCAATGCCACTGAGGTAGCACGGTCGAGCACATCATAGACTGTGACGGTAGGAGATACATTGTCAAATGACTTGTTGAATGTGGACTTCGAGCCTGTTCCTTCCGTTGTAGGATAGAATGCCTTTGCCACACGTCCAAAAGCGTCATATACGTTTCTGCCGCTGACAATCATCACGTTCTCGTCCTTGGCAGAGCTTCCCTTGGATGCACTTGTCACAACACCGTCCTTCTTCACCTGCACGGCTCTTCCGAAGCCGTCAACGAACGTAACGGTCTCCAAGTCATCGTTAGGGTGCTGGATGTCGTAGTGCTTGGTCACTGCGTAAGCAGGTGCGGTAATGCCACTCTCATTGAATGTAGCCAAAGGCTGATATTCAAAGGCGATGGCATAAGGCACGCCCGTAGCCAACTCATTTGGACCACGCACGCCAGTAATGCGACCGAGGTCGTCAACATCAGTCTCATAGTAGAAGTTGTTGAGGTCACGATGCTCCTTGGCTATACCATAACGATAGTCGAAGTTGCCTTGCTCGCTGCGGTAACCCCACGCATCGTCAATGCGCTCAACATACATGTTCATCTCAGGCTCATAGCGGTACTTGTACCACATACGCTGTCCCTTGCCGTTGGCAGGGAGAGTCTTCTGGATGATGTTGCCGTAAGAGTCGTACTTGTAATCAGTCACTGCCTCACCATCATTCAACTGCTGTATAATCTGCGTGATGTGGTTGGCGTAGTTGGTGTTATACTTCGCTGTCACATGGTGATAGAGTGAGCCGTCACCGCCTGTAACAGTCACATCAACAGGAAGCCCGAGGATGTGCTTGCTTGCATTGTCCGTATATTTGATAGCAGTCGCATAATCGAACTTGCCGTTTCCGTCCTCGCCAAGACTGCCCTTGTCGCTGTACTTGTAAGACTTCAACTCACCATGATAGCCATTAAGATAATACTCGTTCCAAGCCTCGGATGTAACCACACCGTTTGCCGCTCCCTCATACTGCAAATTTGCCGTATAGCGGAGAGGTACGAATGCAGAGGCACGGTCACTCCAAAGGTTCACGTCACGCTTTGCGAACGTGTACTTGTCACCGTCGGCAGTCAGATAGTAGCTGTCGTAACGGTTCTTTGTCTCGGTGTACTTGTTGCCGTTGGCATCCTCTACGGATGTGGCGGTAACATTGCCCTGCGTGTAGTAGTTGGCTACATCGTAGTTCTCAACAGCCTGTCTGTAAACAGAATTGCCATTCTCCGTGTCGAGGTTCTTGGTGATAACCTCACCGAAACCGAGGAACTCACGCTCATGGCGGTCACGCTTGCCGTCCTTGTACTCAAAGGCGGTAGTCATTACAGGTCCATCGTCATGGATACCATCATCAACGGTAAGGGCAGACATTACCCACTTGCCACCAGGAAGTCCGTAGGTAGGAGTGGTATGCGCATAGTCGAGTGTGAAAGTGCCGCCCAAGGAGTTGGTGACAGACTTCAACATGTTTGTCCTGCCAATGGCAGAGCGTGTAACCTTTAACTCGCTTTCCTTCTCAGACTCAACGATGTCAAGATAGCCGTCACCGTCCACATCCTGCAAAGAATATGTAGGGCGGTTGATGCTATGAGAGGTAGAAGCACCAGGGTTGGTTGAAATCTTGATGCTTATGACAGGTATGTTGATGGTCAGGGTGAACGCTGCATTTGCAGATTCTGAGGTAGATGCCGATTCGCTGAGCGCACTCACACCCTTCCAACTGATAGGCTCGTCAAAGCCGTTACCAGTGTTGAGGGCAACAATGATACCATGGTCGCTCTTCCATACCTTGTCTGGAAGGCCATCGGAGTTGATGTCGATAAGATTGTATTCCTCCTCACTTTCAGAGGTTACGATGCCAAAGCCTGCTGAGAAACTGCCGGAGGCCTTGTTTATCGACTGCTTTGTGCTCTTATTTTGGGTAGTTCCCCAACCAAAATCTTCCCCTGCACCTGCACCAAAATTATAGGAAAGAGACTTACCGCCTTGGATGCGGTCCAGCACCCAGTCAACAGGCTCAGTGAAGGCATAGCCAAGGTTCAGTTTTACTTTCTTGTCTGAAAGAATCTTGTCGGGAAGTCCATCGCCATTGATGTCAATGAAAGATTCAACTGCCTCATCCGTATTCTTTGGCGCACTGCCAGAAATGGAGAATTGAGCCAGCCATGCAGTCTGCTGGTTCAGTATGGTTGCCTTGCCCTTGGAGATTAGATTTGTGATGCTTGACGCTGAAGCCACAGGGTTACCGCCATATCCCCATGCCTGTGAAGCATTGTCGGAGTTGCTGGAGCCGATGCCCTTATAGATTTCGCCGCTCAGTCCACCAAGAGAGTTGGTGTATTGAATCGTACCACCAGCGATGATGTCCGGGAAACCATCACCATTCATGTCCATCATGGTGACCTCTGTCTTGGCACTACCGCTCGCATCGTTGTGTGTGATACCAAGCGCACCGCCTTGCACTACCGTGCTCTTGCTGGACATCACTTGGCTTACTGCCGCAGCACCAGTACCTTGCAAATACTCACCTGCAAGTCCTGCTACCTCGGTATCGTTCTCCAACGGATTGGAGAGAAGAACATCCTGCTCGGTCAGTCGGGCTGTGCTTGCCTCGGTTGCAGTAAGATAGATGTCCTGTCGCTGACCGACCCACTTGTCCATAGAAGTCTGGTCTGTACCCAATGGAGTGAATGCCATCGTGAGAGGGTCAACCTTGTCGTTCTCGTTTTCAGGCAATTTCAGCAAGGACTCGTCAATAGGCTTTGCATATCTGCCCTCTGCCGAGTTATAGACAAAACCTCCCCAGCCACGGTAAAGCATACCGAAGCCAAGATTGTCATTCTCTGCATAGAATCCTGCAAGCACATTCTCTGTTACGAGACCTGCCGCATCTTTCAGAATGGAAACAGAGGCTGAAGTAACAGTTTCATTAGAGATTGCTGCCGGATAGCTGTATTCAAACCAGATGTTCTTTCCTGCAGTAGTTGCAAATCGCAGAGTATCGGCTTTCAAGATGCCATTCTCGATATTGAAAGACTTCTTGCCGATGAGTGCATCCTCTGTCTTGGCGGTCAAAGTAACCTGACCGTTGATGGAATTGTCAGAAAGGGTAAGCACTGGCGACACAACCAGAACGGTATCAGTCGCAGTGGTCAAGTATGGCTTGCCCTCTGCCAAGGCTTTTGCGAAAGTCTTGTAATGTGCAGGAACTGCCATGGTATGCTCAACATTGGCAGAATCCTTGTAAGTTACGGACGCTTGCCAACCTATATTCTTCCAATCAACATTTGAGGTGGATGAAATCTCAAAGCTGAAATTGGTCAGTTTTTCTGTATTCTCCAGACTGATGTTGAGTGAATCGCCATTGAAAGTCTCATTAGCCTTCAGTGTACGAGCAAAGACTGTCTTCTCGATATAGTTCGGGTTGTCGTTCCCGTCACTGTCTTTCTTTTCATTGCTGCCGATGATGCTGAGAACAACATCGTCGGTTGTTACAGGCTTGTGGAAGGCACTGCGAACTTCCACGCTTGAACCATTCTCCACATTAGCGGAGGTGTTCACATCGTAGATGGCACCATCCTCTGGCTTGTACTCTGTTGAAGAAAGCCCGTTAGGCAATATATTTGACTCGCCAGCGTAAGTAATGGTAGGTGACCAATTCACCTTATCAAATGAGCCGTTGCTTGTTTCCTCAGAGCCAGACTGGACACGGAAATAGATTCTATCACCACGCTTGACGGCAACAGATGATACGGCTGCGCTGTATGGACTGTTGTCACCCTTGGCTATCGTCTTGTTCCAAAGTTCATTGCCTCCCTTTTGGATGGCAATTCTTACGCCGTCTGCCTTCTGATACTCGTCAGCATCATAGTCATCTGTTGGTGCAATGAGGCTAACTTGACCAGTTACGCTGACAGTTCCGTCCTTTGGAGCCTGCCATACACGCACTATGTCCTCCATCGGTGAGTTCTTGATGGCTTCCGCCTGCTCATCCTTACTGATCTCCATGACAGAAGTGTCAACCTTGCCACCATAGATGATTGGGCTTGGCGTGTCGGCACTGCTCAATGTAAACGTAGGCACGGCATTGCCAGATCCGTCAAACTCCAAGTGGTTGAAATAGACCTTGCCATTGGAAACGAGGTCAACAAGTCCGTCACCGTTGATGTCGCTGAAATACTGAGTGGTCTTGGTCTTAGTGGTTGACTTGTCCGTTCCGACAACGGCAGTCAGGACATCCCAACCGACAACGGTATTCGCACCGAAAGTGTTGGTAGAACTTTTGGTTGTCGAGAAGTTACTGATGCCCTTTACCTTGATAGGCTCACCATATACGACTTCTCCGTTGTCTGTCTTAATCTGTGGACGATAATAAACAGAACCACCGGACTTGTACACCTTGTCAGGAAGTCCGTCACCGTTCAAGTCAACGAGTGCGGAAAGTCCCTTGCTCGTGTCGCTTGAATAGCTGTAAGAGCCACCCACGGTATTGCTTTTCCAAGGACTTCCGTCCACGACACCCACACCTGCATAGAACGAACCGCTTACAGAAGAACTTGTAGTTCCGCCAAGTGCAGTTGGCTTGTCGCTGAAACGCTTGCTGACAGTCTTCAATGGATTGACGAAACCAGCATCAAGTCCGTCATCGTGCGTGTTCCATTTCTCGGAATCGTCCTTGAACGGAACATATCCCTTTTCAGCCTGCACATCATCATAATAGTCGAAGTTCTGGAAAGCCACTTCCTTTCCTGTGTTGTCGTACTGTCTGACACCTGTGAGCATTTCCTTGTGGAATGCACCTTCCTTGTAGTCAAAGGCATAGCTGCGCAATGTCTCGCCCTGGAAATTCACGGTCACTTTCTCCAGCAGCTTGTTGGAGGAGGCGAGGAATCCATAGCGGGCATTGTTGGTCTTAACCTGCTTTACCTTGTTGCCATCAAAGAGTACAACGGTGTGCGGTTCCTGTCCTGCATTACCTGCGTGAACCTCCTTCAGATATGCAGCCTTGGCCTTCAAGCCGCCACGCACATCCTCATCCACGATGTCATACACATATTCTATATAGTCACCGTGGAGTTCCTCGACACGTTTCAGCTTCCATTCGGCAATCACCTCACGGGTATTGCCCGAAGCATCGGTGACATTGCCCTTTACAACAGCTCCGTCACCGCCATAGATGTACTTGACACCCTGCTTGTCTGTAACCTCCCAATAATAGTTGGCAGGACTGTCACCCTTGCGGATGATACGGCTGAAATCACCGCCTTGGCGGGTGTAGAACTGGCGGTCAGCCTTTCTGTTCATCTTCTCGCCACGGTGTGCGACTCCCATCTGTCCGTTGTCGTCCATAGTGGAGAGCATTGAACCGGACAAAAGATAAGTCTCCGTCTCTTTTGACAGGTCATAACGAGGCACGCCCCACCGGGTGTCAAGCGTAATGCTTGGCACGCTGACGTTCCAGCCCTCGCCAAGCCAACCGCTACCGCCCTCGCTGCTGTACTGCAAGCCAAGGCTTGGCTGCATGCCGTTTCGTGCTGGCGGCATCTCGAACGGATACTGCAAGTTGGCAGAGCCACGGTTGTTTGCGCTTGGAGGCGCAATGACATTGAGTTTCGCCGTCGGGTCTGCCGCCTTGATGTCGTTCATCATCGTCGGGGCAAAGCCTTCGGTCTGCGGTGACTCCGGGGCCTGTATCACGCCGTTGATCATGTCGGTGAAGTGGGTCGTCTTGGAAACGACACACTCTTCCTTCTTGTCCACACGCACACGCTCCAACGCAACCCAATGCTTCTCGGCCGGGTCGTAGTAATAGGTACGGATGTCGTCCTCGGTATAGCCGCTTGGTATTCTCGTGCGGTCATACTTTATCTTGACAGTCGCGCCCTCGCCTGTGAAGTGTGTTCCGTGAGGGAGAAAACGGTAGCCATGTCCTCCTGCCGTGACGTTGGTCATGGCAAAGTCAAGCTCAGGAACATTCTCCTCTCCGATAGAGTTCACGGAAAGGCTTCTGTTCCGAATGAGGTCTTTCTGAAGAACGACCAGTTTGCTACCTCCTACGGAGATACTGTCAGAGACACCCTTCTTGAAGAGTTTTCTCACGGCTGTCCCGTCCTTTGCCGAAAGGGACAGTGTGGCGGCAAGCAGTAAAACCAATGCCCACGCCACCTTCTGTATATAATTCTTCATGCGTATCTTCCTTTAAGTTACTTTACTGAGATTTTCCTTGTATGCTCCCCATTCTCGGAGATTGCCTTCACGACATACACACCCGATGCGGGAACCTTGAAGTCGGCTTGCTTGACGCTTTCGCCTGTCATTTGGCGTGACACTACCAGTTTGCCTGATACGTCAAACACCATCAATGTGGCTGCAGAAGGCTTGTCCTGTGTGAGTTTAGCCTCGTAGATGCCTGTCGTAGAACCGTTGCCATTGACAGTGAAATTCTCGTCTTCTCCAGAAATGAAGGAGTTGTCAGCCTGTCTGTCCGAGCTGCCCACATGGCTCTCCCTTGCCTGTGTTCCGTTAGGCATACTTGCATCACACTCGCTGCCGACATAGACGGTCATCGTTGTCGTACACTTCTTGGGTGTTTCTATCTGCACGTTGCCCCTTGTGGTGAATGAGGTTACAGGCGTACCGTTTACGGTAAGGTCTGTGATATGTGTCTCGCCCTTTCCGTACTTGATGCAGAACCGCCATGCACGAAGTGACCAGACATATTCATGATGCACGGTCTGTCCGTTCAACTTGTATGTGACCTGCATATTGCGGACTGTAACACTGAGCACATCGCCCGGCTTGATGGTGACATATTTGGTTAGGCTTGTATATCCACCGGTTATGATATGCGCCTTGTCGCCCCGCACGTCGAAGCCATATTGGGTGATCTCGTCCGTGAGGCTTGGCTCCAATCCCACACGGTAGTTTGATTTTGTATCGTTCACCGTCCATGAGATGTCGCCAGACAGATAGGTCCTGGTGTCATGCGAGTATGAGGTGTAGAGTGCGTTGCCAGTGGCATAAATCTCGTTGCCTCCACCTTGTGATACGGACAGCGCATAGGCGCCGGGGGCAAGATTCGTGATTCTATGCGTGTCACCGAAGAATGTTCCTCTGGCAATGGTTTCTCCTTTTACTTTTCCTGCAACGGTATCAACGCTGAGCACATAGGAATAGACTGGTGTACCGATGTTGATGCCGATGTCGATATACCCGTCATTGCGTGGAACTCCATTCTCGCAACTTGACGGCGTAGGAGTGGCATCATAGGAAATGCCGTCATAATAGGCGAATGTGAACACATCGCTTCCGCTTCCGTCTGCATCCCATAGGATATTGCGGAATATGGTCTTGCCCCTCGTCATATCAGGCTTGGAGCATCTTATGTTGCTATTGCTGTTGATGTCGAAATCACCTTCACCGCTTGGGTCTATAAGCATGACGGTACGCTTGCGGCAATAGTCCGAGAACTCCCTGTCCGGCGTGAGGTCATAGCTCAGCTCTGCCATATAACCGACATCATCTATTCCTCCTGTCCTCAAGCCTGCCATGTTCAAGGCGGACTCTGCTCCTTCCGTTCGGATAATGCCCACATTTGTGTCTGTGTCAGTTGCATCCGAAAGGGATATGGTTCTTGTCGCACTTCCTGTTCCGTCAACACGCAGATAGATGTTTTTGCCTTCCTTGCGGATAGAGATGTCCGTTCCGTCAACATCCGTGGCGATGTATGAATTTGAGACCGCTCCGTTGATGATCGGATAAACAACTCCAGCATTGGTGAACCGGAATCCATACTTGCATGTGCTGCCACCGATGCTTCCGAAGCCAACGTCAAAAGTCGGGTGACTTGTCGGACAGGTGAACTCAAAAGCACCGCCACCTCCAACAAGGGCTGGGGTCGTGGCATAAGCTCCGGAAGCGGCTTTCTCTTGGATGATATTGTCTGTAAAGCCATTCCTTGACACTTCAAATCCTTGCGCAGTCCATCTTGCCACTGTACTGTCGGGCTTTGACGGCACGTTGGTCTTGACCATCCATGTACGTTTCATGACATGCCACAGGGAATCTGTAGGTGATGTATATGTTGCAAGTGCCACATTATCGTCGCCCCAGAAAGTAAAGCCTCTGTCCGGCATCGGATTGCCGTTTTCACGTCCCATGACAAGCAGACGGGAAGCGGATGAAGGGTTGTATGGATTTGCGTCATGATAAGTTCCGTTCTCCTTCAAGGCCGCATACACCGGACTTTCCTCATATGATGTTGCGGAAAGCGGTTGGGAGAGACTTCCTGCCGTGTCGGTTCCAACAGCTGTGACCCTATGGTGGTAGGCTTGGTTCTCCGCCATATCCCAAGTCAGGTTTCCGTCGCTGTCAAGATACGAGCCTTTGAGGGTGATGCCGTACTTTACCGCCAGATAGCTCTCCACTTTTCTGCGCTCATCGGGTGTAAGCATCCTGCTGAAAACAATAAGCTCAGGGGCATATCCCCGGATGGAAGCATTACCGAATAGCGAGGTCGGGAAATCCGTACCGAAGCTGCCAGAGGTGGAAGGGGTTCCAATGAATAATGTGGTGTTGGAGTTGTCTCCCCACAATGTTGTTGAAGGATTGCTTACCTTGAAGTAGGACACAACGCGCAGAGCGCTTTCCTTAAAACCGTTCTCGGACAAAGAATCACTTGATTGATAAAGCAGGTCTTCACCCGATGCTGAACCATAGTCCAGTGGTTCAACACCTCTACCCCTTACGGCTTTGTCCTTGCTCAGAATGGCTCCGTCGCCCTTGCGGCCGTCAAGAGCATAGACAACCATATCCTTGCCGATGGTTGCCAGTTCCGGTGCAAAGACACCGATGACGGTAGCCTGCGAGAGGTTGCCGTGTTTGAGTTTGGCACTCAGACTACGAAATCCGTCTGCGAGCCAGAGACTCGGATTGAAGTTGAAGTAATGGACTGAACTGTTCGGAAGAGTAAGTTCAGACTTGACGCCACGGCTGTCCAATAGCATCAGCCGTATGGAATCCCCAGAGAAATCCTGCCAACGGTAATAACCTTGCAGGTCTGAGTTCAAAGGCGCAGTCTTGAACCACAGTTCGCTTCCGCTGACTCCTCCGGGCGTTTGCGCGAAACTGCCGAGAGCGAAGCCTAACAGTAACAAAGAAGTAAACTTTCTCATGCGCTGTCAATTTGGAGTGTTTGAAAAATATAGAAACGTATGCCTCTGCCGCGCAGGGAGAGACCAGTGAGAGAGAACGGACTGTTACTACGGAGAAGAATTGTGATATAGGCTTGCTCCGTAAAGTCCTATTGTCACGTGGCAGGCCAACAGGCTTTACCACCAAAATAATGCTGCAAATATACAAAAATAATCTTAATAAACGGATATTATCTTTAAGAAATTTGCTGATTTGGTGTTTTTTTCTTATGATTTCGGTCAATTTTGCAGAAATCTTTTACATCTGTTGTATGTACTGGAGTTAGTTTGGCAAAAATACACAAATGGTCACGGCTTCACTTTCTTGTATAAGAATGTAAATCATGTTTTGGAACTGTACACACTCGGGGTACAAATGAAAACACTATATGCTTGTGTCGGAAAGGTATATATGAGCTGATGGTAGAGTCGTCATCAACAACAAGGGCCATGATTTGATAAACTCAGCAGGAATACTTGCTATTCATTTTTATGATGGGGTTATGTTCACAAGTTTGAGATTTTATGTAAAAAAGTCCTAATTTCCATATTTCTCTTCTTGCAAATTATGGGATATTAAGAAAAATATCGTATCTTTGTCCCCGAATTGAGGCGTTCTTTGCATATTGCAAAATACAGAAACGAGCAGAAGTCCGCTCGTTTCCATATTGTTACCTATATTATATAGGCAAACGCCCAACTTCTTGATATTCAATCAAAGTCCAATTTAGAGCGAGTTAGTCAAGATTAATCGTTGTGCACCATATGCAGTGAAAGAAGATACGCAAGAAGGTGCATATACTTTTATCGCAGATTCAGGAGCTGAGTTTTCAATCGGCTTTATGCCTGATGATTTGATTCGATCCGATGAGTCCTACGAATTTATCATAGGTAATCTCAACGGTGTGAAATCACCTCGTGATAAAAAGGTTAAAGCTACAGTCATAGCAATTGTAGAGGAATTCTTCAATGCCAATAAGGCGACGATGTTGTTTTTATGCTCTACAAGTGACGGCAAGCAATTGATGAGAGGAAGGTTGTTCAAGAATTGGTTCGGTACATATAAGTATCGTAATCGATTTACAATGGTGACATCTACTTTGTTAGATGAGTATGGAATAGACAATGTTGCTTCTGTAATCATCAGAAATGACAATCCTAATCTTGGTAAAGTTTTGGCAGAATTTGGAGAAACGATAGAAATGTTTAGCCATAAACCAGGTATAGGTTAATAAAACAATATTCCCCATTCGAGTGGCGACAAGCGCAGAGCGATACTGCAATGGGGAACAATACTACGGCGGGGTACCCGCCCATCTTAAGTAAAGAAAAATAAGCGTTTTACGATTGTCGCTTTACAATCCAACAATCGTACTGCTTCTACTTATAATACTCAATCAAGTTATGATTAATTTAAGAATCACTGGTCTTTACAACAGAGGCCAACAGGATGAGTACGTCGAATTGGAAGCAGCGGCACGTTGCGACCTCGAAGGACTCATGCTCGTACGTTATCTCTACAATGCGGAAGGCTTCCCAATTTATAGCCAGGCCCGCCTCTATGAGTTTCCCGATACGAATCTTCGCAAGGGAAACCGAGTTCGTCTTTATTCAGGTTTCACCAAAGAAAAGAAAGTCCGAACTCCAGAAGGAGTAACCTACAACTTCTCTTGGAACCTCGACACCCCAATATGGGACGGCAACCATGTAGAGTGTTACATCATGAGTCCAGACGAGCGAATCGGTTATGCTCCATGCGATCCGATAGAAGACCATGAGTCTCCTGCCGAGCGTGGCTCTTTCCTACCTTTAGGTGAGGAGCTAGGTATGTCATTAGCCAAAGCCATTGTCGAAAGCAATGTGCAGGTGCATGATGAAAACCTAGGTTTTGTACCACTTAAAGTAACCGGTGTTCCCGAAGATGAAAAAGTCTTTTTCGAGAATGGTGACTTCGAAGGTCTCCTCAAGCACATGCAGGAAAAGGGCGAGATAGGAACCGCCAAGCCTTCAAAGAAGACAAAGAAAAGCAAGAAGAGTAAGTAACGTACCGCTCACCTCCCTGCGCCGAAGGCGTGGGGAGGTACTTAAAGTTTTCTTTAGTAACAATTATCAAAAAACTGATAGGTGTAACTACTTGTAATATAGTGGGGACGCTGTATTGGTGATATACGTATTGGATATGGAACGTAAACAATATCTAGATCAGATTAAGGAATTGGTTCAGACAGTCCAGACACTTCTGGATGCCAATATTGCCTTGGGTAATAAGCAGAAGGAGCAAAAGGAAGAGTCTGATCGTATAATTGCCGGTTTGCAGGCTCAGGTTGACAAGCTTACAGGAAAACTGCATGCCAGTAGACGTAAGATGCATGGCAAGAACAAAGACAGAATTTCTTCAGGGGATTCTTTGACATGATTGTAGCTGGAAGAAGGGATTATGCCTTGATGACAGAGGCACTTTTAGTTAAACCTGTTTAAAAATCAGAAAAGTCCAATTTCTTAAAATACTCTGTATCCCCAGTAAACACTGGGGATGGAGTTGTATTGTCATAGGGGTTGGATGCTTACAAAGGTGAATGTCAAGGCTGCCTAAATGGTAGCTTTGGCAATACCAATTAATAATATGTTTTTTGGGAAAAATGTTGGATGTGCTAACTGCTGAAAATCAGCAGTTACGTTCTAACGGTGATTTACAATACATTAGAAGTTGATAAATGAGAACTGTCGATGAGTTTTTCAGTCCATCTTATTTTACTACCTATTTCAATAAGCATTTAAAAGGCAAGAAAGGTGGAGGACGAGATGGGCTATCTCCTATAGCCTTTTGGAGTAAGTATGGCGATGAGCTTCCTATTTTCGTTCAACGATGTAAGGAGGGAACTTACCGATTCTCACCTTATAAAGAAAAGTTGGTGCTGAAAGGGAGAGGAAAGCCACCACGAGTTCTTTCAGTTCCATCTATTAGAGATAGATTGGTTCTTGGAGTGCTGAATGACTATCTGCAAGAGATGTTTCCCGAGGCGGTCAACCATCAGGTTCCCAATAGTTATATATCAGATGCCTCTTCCTTTCTAGTGGAGCATTTTTACAAGCCAGTATATTGCTTTAAGACAGACTTTCAGCATTTCTATGACGAAATCAATAGAAAGCGATTGATGTCTATTTTGGAAAAGCGTCTGGATAAGAATATGCTTCTTTTGGTGGAGCAAGCTATAGCAACTCCAACTGTAGCTTGTAAGGAACAAATACCAACTCAACTGAAAGAAACCGGGAATAAAGGAGTTCCACAAGGCCTTGCCATCTCAAATATTCTAGCAGGTATCTATATGTTGGATTTTGATGAGTATTTTTCTAGTGATTACTCCCCTGTTTTGTTTTATAGAAGATATGTTGATGATATTTTGATACTTGATCCTTACCTTTCACCTCTCTTTAAGGATGAGTTTGAAAGTGAAATGGATAAATTTCAATTAGATCTCAGGTTGTCGTCTAATAAAACTTCTTTAGTCGAAGTTGGAAAGTCGGATATTGATTATATAGGCTATCTAATAAGAGATTATCATAAGATTTCGGTGCGCCAAAAGAATATGCAGTCCTATCTTAACCGTATTGCTAGGCTTGTTACATTGTACAAAGCACAAAAGGAGAATCGTTCGTTGCGTCCACCTTTTATTTCAGAAAACGATAAAATTGAAACTTATTATAAGGACAGTATCAATGAATTGATAGCAGGTTTTAAAAGTAATAATCATCTTTATGGTTGGCTGCCATATTTCCAATCTTTAACAGATATAGCCTTGCTTTATACGTTGGATAGTGTCATCCATCGGAAATTTTTGAATGATGACAGAATATCCGACGAATTCAGAAAGGAAATATTTCATGTACCTGATGTTTATTGGGACTTAAAGCACCATTCTGGTTCAAGCTATCTGGAGGATTATGACAATATTACGAGCGTAGATAGTATGCGCCGATTACTAATCAAGTGGGGTAGAATAAATGAAAACCTTCATTATCAAGATGATGACATAAGAACAATGTATTACATTTATCTAGAAACTAAGAAAAAGTTCGCCCAACGTACTGTTGGACAGACATATTAGAAGGAACTCCTTGGTTGACTTTTTTATAAGGCAACTAGACTCCAAGGAGTATTTGTAACGTATTTGATGCTACTCGCAAAGAGTGGCTTGCCAACTTATGTTTGGTTTTGTTCGTGTTTGATGGGGAGTTCCTTCTTTTTAATTATAATATAATTCATCATGGAGTATTTGAAAGATTTCTCAGATGTAGTTTATAAGACAATGACAGCACGGTTTACTGCTTATCGCAGAATGAAGCGTAATCGTGATGCGTCTAAAGTTGCCGAGTCTTTCTTTTCGGCTTCCATTATAGCTATTAGTTTGATTGCACTACTAAATCATAAGGAACGCTTATCCGAGTTGATAAGTATTGTTACTATCATCTTATCCACTTTTCTCTTGGTTATGTCTTTACTGTTCAGTGCACTTGGTTATGAGAAACGTATGGATAACTATCATGATTGTGGCAACGAACTTGATAAGTTATACCGAGATATGAGACTCATTTTGAGCTATGGAGAAAGTGTTTCCTGTGATGAGATGAAGGCTAAGACAGAAGACTTCCAAGCAAAGTATTTTGAAATACTTCATAAATATAATCTTAATCACACCTCGTTTGATTATGAATATACAGCCGTGATGCTCGACGAAAAAAAAGATTTTGTGGGTAGGCTTGTGATGAAGTTCCGCTATTATGTGTGGGATATGTATTTTCTCTATTGGGTAATTGCATTACTTCCTGTTGTCCTTATTGGATGCTATTTGTGTCGGCTGTTACTTGAAAAAATCTAAGTGAATGGTTGTGATAATGTTTCATATAAAATAATAATTTAGTTAAGCCAATGTTATATATAGATCATATTTCTATTGAAAGAGCTATTATGCATCGTATAAAAGGCAAAGAACAGAATGTTGATGCTCATTGTGAGTATAACGATGAACTTCTTTCGCTTGATAATGAAATTAAAACTTTGCTAAAGAATAGAATACAAACTTCGTTTGGCTTTCATAGTAAAAGTTTTGAACTCGTTTTAGAAAATGATGCAGATGGAAGCACTTTCTCTTATTTAAGGAATCTTAGAACAATGTCGGATGAAGTTTTCATAGACAGTAGCAAAACAGTAGCCAATATATTAGCAGATAGTTCTAATCGTGGAGCCATACCTGGAGGTTTCCTCTTGGTGTTAGATTGCCTTTATCGTGGCAAGGTTGCAGTCTTTGTATTCAAGGCAGAACCTCATATGGCATTGAGTGTTATCAATCATCAGGCACAAGCCCTAAAAGACATAATATTGAGTCCTTCCCAAAAGTTGTACAAGGCATTTATGATGATTCAAGAGGGGGAAAACTTAGAGAAAGAGTCCTTTTCTTATACCCTTTTTGATGATCAGTTTGCTAGTGGAACAGCACTGGCACGGTACTTTTATCAAGATTTCTTAGGATTGTCTATCAAGCAAAACAACATCGTCCTGACGAAACTATTTTATGATGAAATGCGTAAGTGCATCAATAAGACTTATAAAGGTGATTACGATACGAAAGCGAATGTGGAAGATTTGCTTTTTAGTAGCTTGACAGATGAGACTTCAGTCATTAATCCGCGAGATACAGTAATTCGTATTGTTCCAGAGGCGGATAGAGATGTCTTTCTAAATAAAGTTTGTGCAAAAGAATTAGCGCATGCTTTTACGAAAGATACAGCTGCTATAAGTAATGTAATTCAAAATAAACGAGTTGATATTTGTGATGGAATTAAACTCGTCGGAAATAGGGAGATCTTTACGAATCGAGTAAAAATCGACAAGGACATGGAGAACCCGAATAAGATTATCATAACGATAGAAGCGGAAGATGAGGCAAATGAATGAAAGTGAAGTGATGGAGGAGTTCCGTTCATTACGAGATGAGTTGTCGAAATGGGCATGTCTTATAGATGAACAATTGAATGCTTTCGCTCAGACGATAGAACCTTCTTTAGTTGAAAACATTCAGATTCCTGCAAAATATCGTATTAAGGACGATAACTCGTTTAAATCAAAGGCTTTTTATCGTGATAAAAAATATGAGAATCCAATTCTTGAAATAACAGACAAGGTTGGTACAAGATTAGTTTTCTTGTTTCCGCAATCGGTCAAGAAAATGTCTGATTTTATAGAAAGTCAAAATGAAATAAAATGGATTGTGAAAGAAAAGTCCCAGGACACCATGAAAATAAGGCTAAAACATCCTGAGGTCTTTTCTTATCAGTCCGACCATTTTATATTAATGCCATGCGAAGGATATGAATCTTCAAAAGATATAAATGTCTTGACTTGTGAAGTTCAAGTTCGTACATTATTACAGCATGCATATTCTGAGGTGAGTCATGCGCTTTTTTATAAGCAAAACAAGGATCAAGATAAGAAGGCTTTAAGGATGTTAGCTGCATCTATGGCTTTTCTTGAAGAGTCTGATAGTAAGTTTGAAAAAATCTTAGCTATGAATGTTCCTATGAATGATAATCGTATATCTCTTCGTGTCCTAGTCTGCAAAAAGTTTGCTGAATTAGATGATAATTACAATGAGCAGAAGTTTGATAGGGAGGTTTGGGATGTTTTCATAGAGTTATTGGATGATATGAAAGTCAATCAGGCTTTAACGGAATTCCCCGAATTTTTTAAAGATAAATCTGAAATGCTAAAGGAAGGTTTTTCAGATTATCAAAAAGACATCTTCTTATTTACTCAGCCAATATTGCTGTTAGCAACCTATAGTTTCGTTACTTGGCAAACTTTTACGAGAGACAATTGGCCTTATGGTTATTCATCTTTATCTTATATAGTAAAAATGCTAGGATATTCGGATGAGGTTTTGAAATCATAAATTTCATTGTAAGTATTCTTTTACCTTTGCACCCGGAATCACGAAAGCTAAAGTTGGTTAATGGGTGTTAAGATGTACTAGTAAGTATCCTAGATATTCTCTATTCACCGATTCAGTCCTTCGCCTACCCAACATTCTTTCTTGATTCCATTAAATTCTAAAATGTTAATAATATGGATAAAGAACTGTATTTTGGCGTAGATGTCTCCAAGAAGACTCTCGACCTTGCTTATTATGATGGTGAAACCATCGATTGGAAGAATGCTCATATTAAGGTGAGCAATGATGATGCTGGGTTCAAAAAGATTGGCTCCTGGGTCGCAAAGGTAGGAAAAGACTTTGATACCTTTTTGTTCTGTCTGGAATATACCGGACTCTATAACCAAAACTTTAGATTATGGTTGGAATCCAAAGAATATATCTATAGTATGGTGGAACCTCGCAAAATGCATCGCTTTGAGCCAGACTTGGATGATGACCAGCGCTCTCTAGACCGTATCAAGACTGATGAACTGGATGCTTTCAGAATAGCAATCTATTGTGAGCAGAACCACAAGAAGATTCTTCGCAATCCCTCCAAGCTTCCCTCACCTGTCTATTTCAAGTTGAAGAGACTGCTGGCTGAGCGTAAGCAGAACACCAAGCAGTCTGTTCTTTACAAGCAACAGCTTCATGATA
>NZ_VZCB01000016.1 GCF_009494395.1 Segatella copri
GCCTCGGGCAGGAGTTTCACCCTGGCAAGTGTTCCGGTCTTCTTGCGGTTATAGATGAGCCATTTGTCGCCATCCTCCAACACCTTGACATTGGCTTTCGTGATGGAAACGGTGTCTATGAAGGCTGTTCCTGCATAGCAGGCGAAAAGAAACAGGTCACGGCTAACGGATAGTCTCGGCTTGTCTTCGGGCAGTTCCACATCACGGATTTTTATGAAATCAGACATGCTGAGAGCCTTGGGTGTCGTAACCCTTGGAGTGCCAACCCGATAATGGGCGAACAGCAGGTTCTTGCACAAGCCTCGCTCAAAGGCGATGCGGCACATCTTCTTGAAGAGCGACACATAGATGGTGATGGTTCCTGATGAAAAGCCTTTCTCGTCAAGCAAGTAATGGTGAAAGTCACTGATGAAAGGCTCGGTCAGCTGTCCGAAAGCCAAATCAGTCAACCTATACTTCTCCCCGATGAACTCAGCAAGATTCTTGCGAATCTTTCTGTAAGTCCAGACACTGCTCTTCGACATATCGATGCCCTCATGGGTGCTGAGTTCACTGATATGCTCGTCCACGAAGGAGAGAAGGGTGGTCTGTGTCTTGACGCTGCCCTGCAAAGCCTCCTTGACATCCTTAGCCTCGAAGTCCGTTCTCTTTTCCACAAGCACATCGAAAGCCTTTTGGATGGAAAGCAACAACTGCCCGATGTCCTTGTTGGTCTCCACGGCTTCCTTGCTCTTGCCCTCCAATCGGCTGGCACGAGGATTCCAAAGCGATGGAGTGCAAGACAACTTGCAGGAGAACTGCGCCATAGTCCTGTTCACCGTGATGCGTCCCATGATGGGAGCTTTTCCATTCTTGTCCATTCCGCTCTTTTTTAGGTAGAGCAACACCTTGAATTTTTCGATTTTCATAACGCTTACATTTTGAGTGTGCAAATATAATCATTTTGTAAGCGTTCCTTGATACGCAAAATATTGAGAATCAGCGCAATAAAATCCGTTGATGCACAAAGTTGCCTTTCCGCATTGTTACCTGCTTTGCATAGGTAACTGTGGCTCACGATTTAGTAACTGAACTACTTCAATATTCCTCACTCGCTTGCTTTATGCCAATTCGGCAACTTTGTGCAAATCTACTCATTCCCAACTGTTTACGTTCCAACCTCTCTTATTCTCCTTTGGCTGCTTTAGAGCCTTATGTTAATAAAAATAACTCATAGTTTTGTGGGTGCTAACTCATAGTTTTCTATGAAGAAACAAATAGACTTCTTCTTGAAATCACAGCCTTTATCATCGAAAAACAGCAGAAACAGGCATGTTTTAAACTAAAAAAAACACGGACAAATTCAATTTGTCCGGGCAAATTACCAGAAGACTTATAAGCAACTATCTATCAAGATGTTACAAGCAACCAGACGAAAGAGCCGGACAAATTCAATTTGTCCGTGTTATTTTTTTAACAGCAATATAAACAAGTTCCCTCTGTCTCACAGACGGTTTACCAGAACAGTTTGCCCGATAATCTCAAAAAAAGCATAAGAAATTTGCTTATTTCGAGGAAAAGTTGTAATTTTGCAGCGTTATATAACATATAAAGGTTTAAACGATTTAAGATTAGAAATTTTGATAGAGAAACATATAGTACTCGAAGATGTAGATCCAGTGATGTTCTACGGAGTGAATAATGCTCATCTACAGATGATAAAATCACTGTATCCTAAGTTGCGTATCGTGGCACGTGACAACGTGCTTCGTGTGCTTGGCGACGAGGAAGAAATGGCGAAAGCAGAAGAAGACATTGAGCTGATGCGCAAGCACTTAGCTAAATATAACATGCTCAATGAAGAAGATATCCTTGATATTGTGAAAGGCAAACAGACCAAAGCTGACTCCGTAAAAGGCGTGCTGGTTTACAGCATCAGCGGAAGACCTATCAAGAGCCGCAGCGAAAACCAGCAGCAACTCATTGAAGCTTACGAAAAGAACGACATGGTATTTGCCGTGGGGCCTGCCGGAACCGGTAAGACCTACCTCAGCATCGCCCTTGCCGTAAAAGCACTCAAGGAGAAAGCCATTAAAAAGATCATCCTATCACGACCTGCCGTAGAAGCGGGCGAAAAGCTCGGTTTCCTGCCAGGCGACATGAAAGATAAAATTGACCCTTACCTGCAGCCACTGTATGATGCACTGGAAGACATGATTCCTGCCGTCAAGCTGCAAGACATGATGGAAAAGCACATTATCCAGATTGCGCCACTTGCCTTCATGCGTGGACGCACACTCAGCGACGCCGTCGTCATTCTTGACGAGGCGCAGAACACAACCTCCCAGCAGATTAGAATGTTCCTTACCCGTATGGGCATGAACACCAAGATGATCATCACCGGCGACCTGACCCAGATCGACTTGCCTAGAGAGCAGCGAAGCGGACTGAAGGAAGCACTCAAGATCCTGGAAGGAGTAGAAGGAATCGGAGTCGTGAAACTGGGGCAGAAGGATATTGTGCGACACAAGCTCGTAACCCGCATCGTCAATGCATACGACAAGTATGACAAGGAGAGAGCGGAAGCACGAGAAGCTCTGAAAGCAGAAAAAGATAATTCAAAATAATCAGAATTAAGAATGAACAGAATGATTCTTTAAAAATAGATTTCATCAAGAATGCAGATCATCAATAAAGCATATCATAAAGTTCAAAGTTCAAAATTCAAAGTTCAAAGTAAAATGAAAGCATTAACAAAGACAGATTTCCATTTCGATGGACAGAAGAGTGTTTACCACGGTAAAGTACGTGATGTGTATGACATTAACGACGACATCCTCGTGATGGTCGCTACCGACAGAATCTCAGCGTTCGACGTTGTTCTGCCTAAGGGTATCCCATTCAAGGGACAGGTGCTCAATCAGATTGCAGCTAAGTTCTTGGACACAACTACAGACATCTGTCCAAACTGGAAGTTGGCTACTCCAGACCCTATGGTAACTATTGGTTTGAAGTGCGAGGGTTTCCGCGTAGAAATGATCATCCGCTCAATCCTCACCGGTAGCGCATGGCGCGACTATCAGAAGGGATGCCGTGAGATCTGCGGTGTGAAGTTGCCTGACGGAATGCGCGAGAACGAGCGTTTCCCAGAGCCAATCATTACTCCTACTACCAAGGCTGACGAGGGTCACGACATGAACATCTCTAAGGAAGAGATCATTGCCCAGGGTATTGTTAGTGCAGAGGATTACGCTGTAATGGAAGACTATACACGCAAGATCTTCGCTCGTGGTCAGGAAATCGCTGCTAAGCAGGGCTTGATTCTCGTTGATACCAAGTATGAGTTTGGCAAGCGCGACGGTAAGGTTTACCTCATCGACGAGATCCACACTCCAGACTCTAGCCGCTACTTCTATGCTGACGGCTACGAGGAGAAGTTTGAGAAGGGTGAGCCTCAGCGCCAGCTTTCCAAGGAGTTCGTTCGCCAGTGGCTCATCGAGCACAACTTCATGAACGAGCCAGGTCAGACCATGCCTGAAATCACCGACGAGTATGCAGAGAGCGTATCAGACCGCTACATCGAGCTTTACGAGCACATCACAGGCGAGAAGTTCGACAAGGCTGCTGAGGAAGGTGACATCGCTGCACGTATCGAGAAGAACGTAAGTGAATGGCTTGCTACACGTAAATAATTAATAATGTATAAGCAAGAACAGATTAAGCCCTACGAGGGCACAGGAGATAAGGGCAAGCTGGTAGAGGAGATGTTTGACAACATCGCCCCTACCTACGACACCCTGAACCACCGACTCTCGTGGGATATCGACAAGGGATGGCGCAAGAAGGCTATCAAGCGACTTGCGCCCTTCTCTCCAAAGAAAATGCTCGACATCGCCACCGGCACCGGCGACTTCGCCATCCTTGCCGCCCGGATGCTGCATCCCGACAAACTCATCGGAGCAGACATCTCGCAGGGAATGATGGAGATAGGAAGACAGAAGGTAAAGCAGCTGGGACTTGACGGAGTGATCCGCTTCGACAAGGAAGATTGTCTTCACCTCTCATACGAAGACAATACATTTGATGCAGTAACTGCCGCCTTCGGCATCCGCAACTTCCAGAACCTGGACCAGGGTCTTTGCGAAATGTGCCGAGTACTGAAGAAGGGAGGACATCTCTGCATCGTAGAGCTCACCACTCCGGTCAGCTTCCCGATGAAGCAGCTGTTCCACATCTATTCGCATACAGTATTGCCTATCTACGGCAAGCTGATTTCGAAAGACCAGAGTGCCTACAGCTACCTCACCAAGACTATCGAGGCATTCCCTCAGGGAGAGACGATGATGGAGGTATTCAAGAAGGCAGGTTTCGAGAAAGCAGAGTTCACCCGACTCACCTTCGGCATCTGCACACTCTATTTTGCAACCAAATAAATTATGAATTTTAAATAAGAATATCAGTATGGACAAGTATGGACTCATAGGTTTCCCTTTGGGCCACTCCTTCTCAAAAAGCTATTTCAACGAGAAGTTTGAGAACGAAGGAATCAATGCCAAGTACATCAACTTCGAGCTGCCTAGCATCGAAGGTTTAGCTGAGGTACTCGACACCAATCCCGAACTGAAGGGTTTCAACGTAACCATTCCTTACAAGGAGAAAGTAATCAGCTATCTCGACAGCGTAAGCCCTGAGGCCAACGCCATCGGAGCCGTCAATGTGGTGAAGGTTGATCACAAGGGCAATGAAACTGTGCTCACCGGCTATAATAGCGACGTCATTGGCTTTACAAAGAGCATCGAGCCATTCCTGGAGAAGTGTCATAAGAAAGCACTTATCCTGGGTACCGGAGGTGCATCTAAAGCCATCAACTACGGTTTGAAATCACTAGGTCTGGAAACCTTGTTTGTGAGTCGATACGAACGTCCTGGTACTATCCAATACGATAAGATTACTCCTGAGGTAATCAAGGAATACAATGTCATCGTCAACTGTACTCCAGTGGGCATGTATCCTCATGTAGATGAGTGCCCTCCACTGCCTTACGAGGCGATGGACACCCACACGCTGCTCTATGACCTCATCTACAATCCTGACGAAACCCTTTTCATGAAGAAGGGAAAAGAACATGGAGCCACAGTAAAGAATGGCTTGGAAATGCTGCTCCTCCAGGCATTCGCCAGCTGGGATTTCTGGCATGAAGAAAAATAAATACTTCATAAACATAGATGTTTACAAGTACAGATTCAGCATAGTAAACTTGAACATCTACATTTATAAGAACGATAAGGAAATTATAAGAATCATAATTGGAGATCAATTTAGATATGAGTAACAATAGATATATGATGCGCGGTGTAAGCGCAGCAAAGGAAGATGTTCACAACGCTATCAAGAACATCGACAAGGGTATCTTCCCACAGGCTTTCTGCAAGATTATCCCTGATATCCTGGGCGGCGACCCAGAGTATTGCAACATTATGCACGCCGACGGTGCAGGTACCAAGTCTAGCTTGGCTTACATGTACTGGAAGGAGACGGGCGACCTCTCTGTATGGAAGGGTATCGCTCAGGATGCTATCGTGATGAATACCGACGACCTGCTCTGCGTGGGTGCCGTAGACAACATCCTCGTTAGCTCTACCATCGGCCGCAACAAGATGCTCATCCCTGGCGAGGTAATCTCGGCTATCATCAACGGTACCGACGACCTGCTCCACGAGATGCGCGAGATGGGTATCGGCATCTATCCTACAGGCGGTGAGACTGCCGATGTAGGCGACCTGGTTCGTACCATCATCGTTGACTCTACCGTAACCTGCCGCATGAAGCGCAGCGACGTCATCAACAACGCCAACATCCGTCCAGGCGATGTCATCGTAGGTCTTTCTTCTACAGGTCAGGCTACATACGAGAAGAAGTACAACGGCGGTATGGGTAGCAACGGTTTGACTTCTGCCCGCCACGATGTATTCGCCAAGTATCTCGCTGAGAACTATCCTGAGAGCTACGACCACGCCGTGCCAGATGAGTTGGTTTACAGCGGCAAGTATAAGTTGACCGATGAGGTTGAGGGTTCTCCTATCAACGCCGGTGAGCTGGTACTCTCTCCTACCCGCACCTATGCTCCGGTTATCAAGAAGATTCTCGACGAGCTCCGCCCAGAGGTTCACGGTATGGTTCACTGTACAGGTGGTGCCCAGACCAAGGTTCTGCACTTCGTAGGCGAGAACTGCAAGGTAGTGAAGGACAACATGTTCCCAGTACCTCCACTCTTCAAGGCAATCCACGACTGCTCAGAGACCGACTGGAAGGAGATGTATCAGGTATTCAACATGGGTCACCGCATGGAGATCTACGTTCGCCCAGAGGTAGCTGAGAAGGTCATCGCCATCAGCAAGAGCTTCAACATCGATGCCCAGATTGTGGGTCACATCGAGGAAGGCAAGCGCAGCCTGACCATCAAGAGCGAATTCGGAACATTCGAATACTAAAAATAGAATTTAAAATTAATGGATAATAACAACATATTACAGAAGCTAGAAGGCTTAGAGAGCCGATACGAGGAAGTAAGCACCCTCATTACCGACCCTGATGTCATCGCCGACCAGCCACGCTACGTGAAGCTCACCAAGGAGTGGAAAGACCTTGGCGACATCATGGACGCACGCAAGCGATACATCAACTGTCTGAACAGCATCAAGGAAGCTAAGGATATCCTCGCCAACGAAAGCGACCCTGAAATGAAGGAGATGGCTCGCGAGGAACTCAACGAGAACGAGGCTCTGCAGCCTAAGCTCGAAGAAGAAATCAAGATTGCCCTGGTTCCTAAGGATCCAGAGGATGCCAAGAATGTACAGATGGAGATTCGTGGCGGTGCCGGTGGCGACGAGGCTGCCCTCTTCGCCGGTGACCTCTTCTCTATGTATAAGAAATATTGTGAGTCTAAGGGATGGACTGTCAGCGTGACTTCTGTCTCTGAGGGCGCTGTGGGTGGATACAAGGAAATCGACTTCGCTGTAAGCGGAACAGATGTTTACGGTACATTGAAGTATGAGTCTGGTGTTCACCGTGTTCAGCGTGTACCTGCCACTGAGACTCAGGGCCGTATGCACACCTCAGCGGCTACCGTGGCTGTATTGCCAGAAGCAGATAAGTTTGAGGTGAACATCAACGAGGGTGACATCAAGTGGGATACCTTCCGAAGCTCTGGTGCCGGTGGTCAGAACGTGAACAAGGTAGAGTCTGGAGTTCGCCTCCGCTACCCTTGGAAGAACCCTAACACTGGGGAGGTAGAGGAAATCCTTATCGAGTGTACCGAAACCCGTGACCAGCCAAAGAACAAGGAGCGTGCCTTGAGCCGCCTCTATACCTTCATCCACGACCGTGAGCATCAGAAGTATGTTGACGATATCGCCAGCCGCCGCAAGAGCCTCGTCTCTACCGGTGACCGCAGTGCGAAGATTCGTACCTACAACTTCCCACAGGGCCGTGTTACCGACCACCGTATCGGTTACACCACCCACGACCTCAATGGTTTCCTGGCTGGTAACATCCAGGATATGATTGATGCCCTGACCGTGGCTGAGAATGCAGAGAAACTGAAAGAAACAGAATTGTAGAACCCTTATCATCGTTCCGAGAACCGGAGCGATGAATCATTATAAATACCATATTATGAACAGAAAAGAACTTGTAGAGCAGATTTTCGCCAAGAAGAGCTTCTTGTGCGTAGGTCTTGACACAGATATCAATAAGTTGCCTAAGTGCATTACAGAGGATGAAGAAATCCAGGGCGCAGAAGCTGAGATGATGTTTAAGTTCAACCAGGCTATCATCGACGCTACCGCTCCTTACTGCGTGGCTTACAAGCCAAACTTGGCTTTCTACGAGAGCCGTGGCATCGACGGCATGATTGCCTTCGAGAACACCATCAAGTATCTCAAGAGCCACTATCCAAACCACTTCATCATCGCTGACGCAAAGCGTGGCGACATCGGCAACACCTCAAAGATGTACGCCCAGACTTTCTTCGAGGAGTACAACCTCGATTCAGTAACCGTAGCTCCTTACATGGGCGAGGATTCTGTCAAGCCATTCCTCGAGTATGAGGGCAAGTGGGTCATCCTTCTGGCTTTGACCAGCAACAAGGGTAGCCACGACTTCCAGCTCACAGAGGACAAGGAAGGCGAGCGCCTCTTCGAGAAGGTTCTGAAGAAGAGCCAGGAATGGGGCAACGACGAGAACATGATGTACGTAGTAGGTGCTACTCAGGGTCAGATGTTCGAGGACATCCGCAAGGTGGCTCCTAACCACTTCCTCCTCGTACCAGGTGTTGGTGCTCAGGGTGGTAGCCTCCAGGAGGTTTGCAAGTATGGTATCATCAAGGATTGCGGTCTGCTCGTCAACTCATCTCGCGGCATCATCTACGCCAGCAACGGTGAGGACTTCGCAGAGGTAGCAGGCCAGAAGGCAAAGGAATTGCAGGAAGAAATGGCAGCAGAGCTTGCCAAGCTGGGCTAAGCCTCCCGCTAGGCGTCCCGGCGGATTTGAAATCCGCCGTAAAAAAAGGTTCGACCTATTAAACCGGGGGATTTACAATCCCCCACCCAAAAATAAGATTTTAGGCGCAAAGTATCTTGAAAAAGACGCTTTGCGCCTTAAAAATACCTATTTGTTGGCGAAAAAAGCAAAATATTACGAAAGAATGACGAGAATCTAAATTTATTTTGTTATTTTTGCAAACAAAATGTGTTTACCTAAAGGTATTTATACCTTGGGTGACCAATTAAAACAAACTAGAAGACAGATAAATTATGGAATTTACCGCTCAACAAATAGCCCAGTTCGTTCAGGGCCGTGTGGAAGGTGATGAGAATGCAACAGTCAACACCTTCGCTAAAATCGAAGAAGGCAAGGAAGGTGCAATCTCGTTCCTTTCTAACCCTAAATACACTCACTTCGTGTACGACACGAAGTCTAGCATCGTGCTCATTGATGAGACCGTAGAACTGGAACACCCAGTCAGCGCTACCCTCATCCGTGTGAAGAACGCCTACGAATGTGTGGCTAAGCTGCTTCAGATGTACGAGTCTATGAAACCAAAGAAGACAGGCATCGACCCATTGGCTTTTGTTTCTCCAAAGGCTAAGGTGGCAGAGAACGTCTATATTGGCGCTTTCGCTTATATCAGCGATGGTGCAGAGGTGGGCGAAGGTAGCCAGATTTATCCTCACGCCTACATCGGCGAGGGTGTGAAGATTGGCAAGAATGCCCTCATCTACCCTAACGTAACCGTTTATCACGGCTGTAAGCTCGGCGATAACGTGACTCTCCATGCAGGTTGTGTCATCGGTGCTGATGGCTTCGGCTTCGCTCCAGGACCTGATGGATACGACAAGATTCCTCAGATTGGTATCGTAACCATCGAGGATGATGTGGAGATTGGTGCCAACACTTGCGTTGACCGCTCTACCATGGGCTCTACCTACGTTCGCAAGGGCGTGAAGCTCGACAACCTGGTTCAGATTGCCCACAACACCGACATCGGTGCCAACACCGTGATGTCTTCTCAGGTGGGTGTAGCCGGCAGTACCAAGGTTGGCGAATGGTGTATGTTTGGTGGTCAGGTGGGTATCGCCGGTCACATCACCATCGGCGACAAGGTGTTCCTCGGAGCACAGAGCGGTGTGCCAGGCAGCCTCAAGAGCGGCCAGCAGCTCATCGGTACTCCTCCTATGGAGCAGCGTGCTTACTTCAAGTCACAGGCCATCTTCCGTCGCCTGCCTGACATGTACAAGGAGCTCAACGACCTGAAGAAGCAGATTGAAGAATTAAAGAAAAACAATTAAAAATAATAAGGCACGGATGATACGGATGATGCGGAGGCTAATGCCACTAAGGATTCCGAAGAAAACGCAGAGAAAAAATCCGTGTAATCCGTGCCTAAAAAATGAATATAATTATGTCAAAACAGAAGACACTGAAAGGTAGTTTCTCTCTTTGCGGCAAGGGATTGCACACAGGCTTGAGCCTCACCGTGACTTTCAATCCTGCACCAGAGAACACCGGTTATAAGATACAGCGCATCGACCTCGAAGGCGAGCCTATCATCCAGGCTGTAGCCGAGAACGTCGTTGAAACCCAGCGTGGCACCGTACTCGGCAAGGGCGATATCCGCATCTCTACCATCGAGCACGGTATGTCAGCACTCTATGCCCTCGGCATCGACAACTGTTTCATCCAGGTTAACGGTCCAGAGTTCCCTATCCTCGATGGCTCTGCAGCCATGTATGTAGAGAAGATTCAGAGCGTGGGCATCCAGGAGCAGAATGCAGAGAAGGACTATTATATCATCCGTCATAAGATTGAGGTGAAGGACGACAACGGTTCTGTCATCACCATTCTTCCAGATGAGGAGTTCAGCATCACGGCGATGTGTTCTTTCGAGAGCAAATTCATCAACAGCCAGTTTGCTACCCTCGATAAGATGGAGACCTACGTTGACGAGATTGCTTCTGCACGTACCTTCGTTTTCGTTCGCGATATCATGCCATTGCTCCAGGCCAATCTCATCAAGGGTGGCGACTTGGACAATGCCATCGTTATCTACGAGCGCCAGGTAGAGCAGGCGCAGCTCGATCAGCTCGCCGACCATCTCAAGGTGCCTCACATGGATGCCAGCAAGTTGGGTTACATCCAGCACCGTCCTTTGCAGTGGGAGAACGAGTGTACTCGCCATAAGCTGCTCGACATCATCGGCGATATGGCGCTCATCGGCAAGCCTATCAAGGGTCGCATCATTGCAACCCGTCCTGGTCACACCGTGAACAACAAATTCGCCCGTCTCATGCGCAAGGAGATCCGCAAGCACGAAATCCAGGCTCCTATCTACGATCCGAACGAGGAGCCAATCATGGATAACATCCGCATCCGCCAGCTCCTGCCTCATCGCTACCCAATGCAGTTGGTTGATAAGGTCATCGCCATGGGTCCTACCAGTATCGTGGGCGTTAAGAACGTAACCAGCAACGAGCCATTCTTCACCGGTCACTTCCCAGAGGAGCCAGTAATGCCAGGCGTTCTCCAGGTAGAGGCGATGGCACAGTGTGGCGGCCTGCTCGTATTGAACCAGCTGGAAGAGCCTGAGCGCTGGAGCACTTACTTCATGAAGCTCGACGACGTGAAGTTCCGCAAGAAGGTGGTTCCAGGCGATACCCTCCTCTTCCGTGTGGAGTTGCTCGCACCAGTACGCCATGGCATCAGCTCGATGAAGGGCTATATGTTCGTAGGCGACCAGGTGGTGGCTGAGGCTACTTTCACTGCACAGATTGTTAAGAACAAGTAATAATAAAATAGAAATATGAATCAGATTAGTCCATTAGCGTTTGTTCATCCAGAGGCAAAACTCGGTGACAACAACATTATCGGTCCTTTCTGCTATATCGACAAGGACACCGTTTTGGGCGATAACAACGTATTGCAGAACAGCGTTACCATCCACGTGGGCGCTCGTATCGGCAACAATAATGAATTCTTCCCAGGCGCTAGCATCTCTACCAAGCCTCAGGACTTGAAGTTCAAGGGCGAGGTGACAACCTGCGAAGTGGGCGACAACAACAGCATCCGTGAGAACGTTACTATCTCTCGTGGTACAGCCTCTAAGGGCAAAACCGTGGTAGGCAGCAACAACCTCCTGATGGAGACTGTTCACGTGGCTCACGACTGTGAGCTGGGCAGTGGCTTGATTATCGGTAACTCAACCAAGTTTGCCGGCGAGGTGGTTGTAGATGACAACGCCATCGTCAGTGCCAACGTTCTCGTTCATCAGTTCTGCCACATCGCAGGCTACGTGATGATTCAGGGCGGTTGCCGTTTCTCTCAGGATATTCCTCCTTACATCATTGCTGGCAAGGAGCCTACCCGCTATTGCAGCATCAACCTCATCGGTTTGCGTCGTCGTGGTTTCAGCAACGAGACCATCCAGAACATCCACGAGGCTTATCGCCTGCTCTACAGCAAGGGTATCCTGAAGGAAGGTATTGAGGAAATCAAGAAGAACCTTGAGGTGACTAAGGAAATCCAGTACATCATCGACTTCGTAGAGAGTTCTCAGCGAGGCATCATTCGATAAAAGTAAAAGGATAAAAGAATAAAAAGGTAAAAAAGCATTCTTGCATAGGTTTATGAAACGAGCAAGGATGCTTTTTTCTTGAATATAAAGAATGATATATGAAAACATTGATTGTGGTCTTAGGTCCTACGGGTGTTGGTAAAACGGAACTCTGCCTTTCTCTGGCAGAGCATCTCTCTATACCTATTATTAATGCCGACTCCCGCCAGATCTTCGCAGAACTCCCTATCGGAACCGCAGCACCTACTGCCGAACAGCAGCAGCGGGTGAAGCATTATTTCGTAGGCAACCACCACATCGAAGATTATTACAGCGCAGCCCAATACGAGGCCGACGTGATGAATCTCCTGGAAGAAGAAATCTTCAAGAATCACGATGTGGCGCTGCTTACAGGCGGCAGCATGATGTATATCGATGCCGTATGCAAGGGTATCGACGATATTCCTACCGTGCGGGATGACATCCGTACCTGGATGAAACAGCGCCTGGAAGAAGAAGGCTTGGAAGCGCTGGTAGAAGAACTCCACAAGATGGACCCGGAGCATTGGGCGATAGTAGATAAGAAGAATCCACGCCGCGTGGTGCATGCCCTGGAAATCTGCCACCAGACTGGCAAGACCTACACTTCATTCCGTATAGCCGAAAAGAAGCAGCGACCTTTCCGCATCATCAAGATAGGCCTGAACCGCGACCGTGCCGAACTGTACGACCGAATCAACCAGCGTGTGCTGATGATGATGGAGGAAGGCCTGGAGGCAGAAGCCCGCAGCGTATATCCACACAAGGGTCTCACCGCCTTGAGAACCGTGGGCTACAAGGAAATGTTTGCCTATTTCGATGGAGAGATAGATAAGGATGAAGCCATCCGCCAGATACAGTCGCATAGCCGTGAATACATGCGCAAGCAGCTCACCTGGTTTAAGCGAGATGCCGAAATCCACTGGTATCATCCCGACCAGCAGGATGAAATCATCCGATTTATTGATGAAGAGATATAGACATAATTGGCATCATGCAACGAGTGGGGTGCCATTACGATGGTGGTGCCCTCCTTGTGCAGCTCAGAAAGCAGTTCCATCACCTCCTTGCCATTTTTGGAATCCAGATTTCCAGTAGGCTCATCGGCAAGAAAAAAAGGGTGTATCAGAAATCATAAAGTTTTTCTGATACACCCTTTTTTATTCACTTGTATTTATTTATACTTCATAAATTGATATTGCTGATTTGCTCGAGTGAAAGACCTGTATATTTCATGACAAGCTCTTTCGACATACCATCAGCAAGCATACGCTGTGCAGCATTTATATTTGCCTCATTAGAGCCTTCAGCTCTTCCTTCAGCCATGCCTTTTGCTCTTCCTTCAGCCATACCTTTTGCCATACCTTTTGCCATACCTTTTGCCATGCCTTTTGCCATGCCTTCAGCTCTGGCTTCTGATTCTGCGGCCGCCATACATGCCAAATTATCGCGAGCAATCCAAAGACTGTTCTCGTAGGCTTCCCATTCTTTCTTCGAGAGTCTATGACTGTCGGCATATTCCTCAAGCTTCTCGAAAATCTTCTTTTGTGCCGTCCAAGGCATTCTTGTTAATGCTTCCATATGAGTCAATACATAAATCCATTTATCAAAATCACTCTCACATTCCGCTGGCTCTTTTTTGAAAAGAGGCAGGGCCAAGTAGATGAAGCGAAGCTTGTTGGAAGCTTGCTCCTTGCTCTCCTTATCTGCCAATATGATGTCTGTTCTGAACTTGTTTACTTCGCCTGCCTTTGGCATATAGTTCATGAAACAAACTGTGTATATCGGCAGAAACTTATAGGCATCCTGATTCTCAGCTTTGCCCTTATCTACCTGTTCCAGAATACTTCTGCAGGCATAGCAGATGGAGCGATCCAGAAAATTGGGTTGCCACTTGTTCTGCATTTCCAGGATGAATCGCTCGCCTGTGTCGGTTTCGCAGAAAACATCGTAGATAATACCTCGTTGATCTTTGGTCTGTGGCAATTGCTCTTTGTCTTTGAACACTACATCCTTGACGTGGAGCTCGCCCTCCAACAGATCGTTGAGAAAGCTTATCAGCAAATCCTTGCTGAATTCTTGACCGAAAAGACGCTTGAAGCCCCAATCGGTAAAGGGGTTGATGTACTTTGCCATCTTGTTAGATTTTAATTATTTTTAAATCTGATGACAAAGATACGTTGTTTTTTTGTAAACTCCAAATATTTAATCGATTTTTGCATAAATAACTGGAAAAATAAGTAATATGCAGTTGTAGACTTAGGAACCCTTCGCGATCATCATAGCTACATTTTGCATATCACTAAATATGTTCCTCCTGCCTCTTTTTTAGCAGCATGTAGTTCTGATGCAAGGCAAATTTCTTTTGCGGTTGCTGCTCTTTCTTCGTCTTGTCTGCCACAAAGGTTGGCGAGGTGAAGATAAAACGCACTTCCTCCACCTTCTCCAGCTCCGCCTTCATGGCTTCGAAGGCGTAGATGGAGAAAGAAGCGGCGGCGATGGATATGCGACTTTGGGTGGACAACCTCGACTTCAGGTCGTCCACCAATCGTTCGCTGGTATTGTTTATCTGTTTCGGCTGTTCCATAATTCTTCACTTATTTCACCCATTCCATCAAGTCGTCGTAGTTGGTTACCTTATGATAGTAGATGCCCGAACCTGAGAGTTGTTCGAATAGCCTGTCGGCACAGGCTATCTTGCCATCTTCTATACCTCGCAAGTCGAGGGTTGACATGCTGCCCTTGGTTTCGGCTACGAAATAGACATGTTTCACGGCACCATCCTTGAAGGCTATCGCCCAGTCGGGAGAATAATTGCCCACAGGGGTAGGAATGTGGAAGCCTTTTGGCAATTTGGCATATACGGCAACATCGGTGCTCGTATCGAGGTCTTCCACGAACTTGCGTTCCACACTCTGCTTTGCCGTTCCATCGGTAAACACATAATCCACGATGCTCTTCCTTCCCTGGTAAGCCTTGTCGAGTGAGGTATGCTTCTCCTCCGTAAAGATGGCGGAATCGTAGCTTCCCTCTATCTCGTTGTAACTGATATGATCTACGATGATGGTGGATTTCTGCTCCAGTATCAATCGGCTTACCCTGCGGATAAACTCTTCCGGATTCATCTTGTACATATCAAACTTTTCTGGCTTAATCTGACTCAAAATCCCGGCGATGGTCTTGCGGGTCAATCGGGTATTGGCGGCAATCTTGCCCAGCAGGTCATACTTTACGGTGCTTACTACATCCGTTCTCAGGTCATCATGCTGCATTTCCTCCTGCACCATCATGCTGCCCGCCTTCATATCGTCGTGCTTCAGTTCCGTCTTCTGCACTCCTCGGGTTACTACGTAGCTCAGTCTCGAAACCACCAGTTCCTTGTTAATGGCGGCAATGGCTTTCTCTATCAGTTCCCTGCTTTCGAAGTTCACCGTATAGGCATATTTGTGGTTGATACGATTCCAGAGTTCCTGGAACTCCTTCTTCGTGAAGTTCTCATTCAGTCTGTTCTCCGGAGTCTGCGGCGTACTTCCGTTTTCTATCATACCGTCAAGGGCAGAAGGATTCCAAACGCCTTCTATCAGTTTGTGAATCCATTTGCCGTATGGCTTTACTTCGTCTGGCAATGAGGCGAGTGTTCCTGATGTTGCAGCAGAGCGGTAAGCATCGGTTACATGACTTTCGTCATCCACATAACCATTCTTCACCAGATAGAAATAAATCTTCTTGGCTTCTGACGTCGTGATACTATGCTTGCTGCCATCCTCAATCGTGAAGGTTTTTCCATCGAAGTAATCGATGTCGGCAACCTTCGGACGGTCGTAGAGATCTTCCGAAATATTCTTCTGCAAGTCGTTTACGAAATCAGCATAGCCCTCAGAGGCAATCACGGTAAGGCGGTTAATCTGCTGCACCTGCCCCTGCAGGGTATCGGCATCCTGTCGTACTCCCTTGTTGTCAACGCAGAGTCGCAATCCTCGTCCCACTTCCTGACGCTTCTGCGAGATGCTGTTTGCCTGTCGGAGCGAACAGATCTGGAAGATGTTCGGATTGTCCCAACCTTCTCTCAAGGCAGAGTGGGAGAAGATGAAGCGAACTGGCGAGTAAGTTGGGTCGAGACTCAGCAGTCGTTCCTTGTCCTTCATAATCAAGTCGTAAGCCGATACGTCATCGCTTCCGACTCCCTTCTTCTCATCGCTGTCCTTGATGCGCTTGGTCTTGGGGTCGATGGAGAAATAACCCTCATGGGTCTTGTTGACAGGGATGCAGCTGAGATACTGCATATATTCTGGGTCGTACATATTCTGATTTTCGTTCAGCTCTGCCCGGTATTCCTGTTCAAAGATTTCTCCATAGCGTCCCAGCAGCGCATTACCGTCTTCATCATACTGGCGATACTTGGCAACCTCGTCGATGAAGAAAAGTGAGAGGCACTTGATACCACGATGGAAGAGCGCACTCTCTTTGCGGAAGTGCGCCTTGATGGTTTCCCTTATTTGGATGCGAGCCTTGTGGTCGGCAGTTACGTTACCGATTACCTCTTTCAACATCAGACTTTCGCCGTTGCTGAACTTCACCTGGCTTCGGCTTGGCTGACGGGCATCCACCACGATGTCGGTAATCATGAATCCCTTGTATTGCAGCATGTTTCCGGAGGCACTATAGAGATCGTCGCCTTCGCCCAACTTCTTGTAGATTCGCTTGATGGCTCCCGTAGTGCTCTGCTGTTCTATCTCCAGTCTTACCTGTGGTGCCTTGTCTTTCGAGAGCAGCAGCTCTGCAAAATAGATATAGCTGTCGGTACCTTTCAGGTTCTTCAGTTCGAAACCTACTACCTCTATCTTCTTCACCAGTTTGTGGTTGTAGGCATCGAGAGCATCGAGCACATACACCGTGTTGTGGTGTTCCTTGTGGGTAGCGGAGTAGTTCAGGGTGAAGAGCGGATTGAAGGCTTTGAGTGCCGTCTGTGTAGCGGCGCCTCCCATCTTCTGTGGTTCATCCAGAATGATGATTGGGTTGTTGGCTGCAAGAACGGCGATAGGCTTTCGGGAACCGAACTCATCACGTTCTGAGTTGATGATGCGTGCCGCCTTGTTCTTGGCTCCTTCCTTCATGGTGTTGAACGCCTGGGTGTTGATAATCATCACGCTGATGTCGTTGCTCTGCGAGAAGGTGTCGATGTCGTTGAGGCTGCTGCTGTCGTAGATGAAGTAGCGGGCCTTCTTGCCGTATTGCTCCATGAAGTGATCTACCGTGATGTCGAAGCTCTTCTTCACACCCTCTCGGATAGCGATGCTTGGAACCACCACGATAAACTTGGTCCAGCCATACTGCTTGTTCAGTTCGAACATCGTCTTGATATAGACGTAAGTCTTTCCCGTTCCGGTTTCCATCTCCACATCGAGCTGGCAGGCACCGAGCTTCTGACAGAGTTCTTCATCCTGATGGATGTTGTTCTCGGTCTGAATCTGCCGGATGTTGTCAAAGAGAGCCACCTTATCCATGGCGAGGCGGTTGTTCTTATAGCCCAGGCTATTGCCGGCATCATCGCTATCGGCAAAGACATCTGTTTGAACGAATTTGATGTCATGCTTCTTGCTGTCAACCACATACAGTTTTCCCTTATCCATCCTGTATTCCAGGTTGGCTTGGTTGGGCTGCCCCTTAAAGACGTTGATGACGCTCTCCACGGCATCGGTCTGATATTGTTGTATCTTAAACTTCAGTTTCATAGAATCCTTGTTACTGTGTCAGGAGAATATGTTTTAAAGATTTGCTCGAAGTTGGTGGCGGTGGAATCATCCTTCATGCTAGTATCACGGAGCACGGCATAGGCAGGTTGCATCTGGGCGATGGCTTTTACTACTTCGTCGGTTACATCCGGGTCGAAGCAAGCCACGAGGTATCCTTCAGCAACGTTATAGATGGTCTTGCCAGCTACTGTTGTCGTTTCTATCTTCGAATCCAGGGTTGCACCGAGTTCGAGCATCACCTGGAAGAGCAGGTCTTCGCCAGTTCTATCCGGCTTCACATTATCAACCTGCGAGAAGAGGTCGGCTTGTGAAATATCCTTTGGAGAATAGTAAATGTCCTGCATATTGGTGGAATCGAGTTTCAGCACCCGGAAGCCTGTATCGAGGTCTTGGGTGGTTAAAGGAAATTCCTCCTTGATCTTCTTGCCGGCTCTTCTTATTCTTTCCTTACCGATTTCACAGACTGTTTCATATCCTTGTTCTTTCTTTTTTTCGCTGATATGTTCTGGTAATTGAACCATAATGAAAGGACTATGTTTTTGTTTTTCTGCATTCATTTTCATTACAGCATGAGCAGTAGAGGCACTTCCTGAGAAAAAATCTAATACAATAGAATCATCTTTGAGATTTGCTAATGTCAGCAAACGTTGTAATAAACGTACAGGTTTAGGACCATCGAATACACCTTTATCACCAAATAATGCTGTAACTTCTTTTGCACCTTCTTGGCTATGACCAACTTCTTTGTAAAATAGTATAGAGGTTGGTGCCATTCCATCAAACTTTAATTCCCTAAGGAAACGTTTTATACATGGAACACTATTACCGTCAGTACCAAACCATATGCGGTTGTCTTGGAGTCTCTCACGGAACGCATTCCGTGAGAGACTCCAGCAGCGTCCTGCTGGAGGCTCTACGACTCTTCCCGAAGGACAGGTGATAGGATAATCGCATTCTGCATTATATGTTTTTACAGACATATCGCTTGGTTTCCAGTCTCCTCTTGGGTCGTTGTCAGGATTAGAATATCTCGCATTTGCTTCTGCGGTTCTTTCTAATCTACCTATATGGAAAGAATCTATTCTTTTAGCAAACATTAATATGTAGTCATGACTATTGGAAATAAATTTGGCATCATTTTTAGGCGAATAAGCTCTTTCCCAAACTAAAGTTGCGATAAAGTTTTGTTCTCCAAACACTTCATCGCAAACTTTTCTGAGGTTCTCTACCTCATTATCGTCAATAGAGATAAATATTACACCATCATCGGTCAGCAAATCTCTAGCAACTTTCAATCTCGGATAAATCATGTTGAGCCAATCAGTATGGAATCTGCCATTGCTTTCGGCATTGGTAAACATACGGTTGCCCTGCTCGTCAAACTGTCCTGAGTTGGCGAGGTATTCTTCTGAAGACTGAGCGAAATCATCTTCATAAACAAAATCGTTTCCGGTATTGTAAGGTGGGTCTATATAGATCATTTTCACCTTATGGAGGTAAGTCTCCTTCAGACATTTGAGAACATCGAGGTTGTCGCCCTCGATATAAAGGTTCTGGGTGTTGTCGAAATCAACGCTGTCTTCACGGCAAGGGCGAAGTGTGGCATTGATTGGAGAATTGGCAAGGAGAATCGCCTTGCTCTTGTCGGGCCAGGTAAACTGGTAGCGTTCCGCTCTTTCTGACATCACACTATCAGAAAGATTCTGCTTGAGTTTCTCGAAATCTATGAGGTGCTTTGGCTGACCGCTTCTTTCATCCACGGTCTCCGTAACGCAGTCAGGAAACAGCTGCGCAATTTTCGCAATGTTGTTCTCGACACCATTACTACTCTGCATTCTTAATTTGTCCATTCGTAGCTCTTTTCATTGTTGGTTACTATGTATAATAAGGTATAGCAACAAACATTGAAGCGAACTCCAACGTCTTTTGCTATAGCTGATGGGTGCGTTTGGAACTAAATCATTATCGGAGTAAAACGGGCAGCGGACAGAAGGTTTGGCTGGAAAGCCATTCAATGAAAGCCTTGATGAAGTGAAGACAAAGAAGAAGCGTGAGCTTCCCTTATCTACACTTAGGCTTTTGCCGGGCCCGTACCAACGATAAGTTCCGCCCACGCTATAGCGCAGGCGTTTACAGAACTTACTCTTCGTTGGTACTAATACTTTAATTCTGGCAAAATTTAAGTGTATCCGAACAAATTAGTAAACGCAAGTTTATAATCTTATTATGTTATATCTTTCTTTTCTGTTTCTTATATATCTTACTTTTTAAATTGTTATACATTCTATAAGCTACCGATTCCACAGAAATATGGACTCGGTTATTTGTCATTGTAATGTCCTTCTAGCTCAATAATGGACACAAGAATTTCTTCATCGAGTATGTCATAGATAATCCTGTCCTGGGGTAAGCGGCTCCGCGTTTATACCTTGCATAATTCAAAAAAAGCAGTAACAGCTG
>NZ_VZCB01000110.1 GCF_009494395.1 Segatella copri
CATTCAAGTTTTTTATATTACTTGCTTATAATTCGAAAATTTTATATAAATTTGTAATCAATAAACAACAAATCTTAGCAAAGGACCACCGATGGCATTAGTAGCCTTAAACTACATCATCTGGATTCAGTCCATTGTTTCATTTTCAAACGAAGCGGGCTGTTACTATCATGCAGCCACTCTTCATTTACTAACATAAAATTTAAAAAGATATGAAACGTTTGATCATAACACTGGGGGTAATTACCTGCATAACTACTCCAACATGTGGACAAAGCAAGGTGCAGAACTTTGATTTTGGCTGGAAATTCATAGAGCAGGATGTGAAGGAAGCACAACTTCCCTCTTGTAATGACGGCAAGTGGACAAGAGTAAACCTTCCCCATGACTGGGATATCTATCATAGCCCCAAGGCTGATGCACCTACTGAGAATGGAGGTGGATACTACCCAGGCGGTATCGGCTGGTATAGAAAGCAGGTGAGGGATACAGACCTGAAAACTGGCAAAGGCGAGAGCCTCTGGCTCCACTTCGAAGGAATCTACCAGAACAGCCAGGTTTTCGTGAATGGCATCCAAGTTGGCACTCACTTCTATGGCTACACACCTTTCAAGGTCAAGATCTCTCCTTATATCAAAAAAGGTATCAATACCATCGCTGTTCGTGTGGATAATTCCAAGCAACCCAACTGCCGATGGTATAGTGGATCGGGAATCTATAGACATGTATGGCTGGAAAAATACCATGAGAATAAAATGGATGACCCTCAGCAGCTATTCATCCAAACAGAAAAGATCTATGGTATGTCTAAAGATGGCACACATGCCGACTCAGCAGCAATCCGCATTACCTATCAGGATAAGCTCAATGAGAGACGAGTGCTAAGGAATGTGGAACTTTGGTCTCCTGCGCATCCCAAGCTCTATAATATTCAAGTGGGAGAACTGAACGTCAAGCATGGCATCCGTACCTTCAGATATGATGCCCAAAGAGGGTTCCTGCTAAATGGCCAGCCTACCCTTATCAATGGAGCTTGTGTCCACCATGACAATGGAGTGATTGGCGCCATGGCATTCGACGCTGCAGAAATCCGCAAGGTAAGATTGATGAAAGAAGCAGGATTCAATCTGATCCGTACTTCCCACAACCCACAGACACGAGCCATGCTCGATGCTTGCGACAGCCTGGGTATGATGGTCATAGATGAAGCTTTTGACGGCTGGTATACTGAGAAGACCAAGTATGACTATCATCTTGCCATAGACTCCTGCTACCAGGAAGATCTCAAAGCCATGGTACTCCGCGACCGTAACCATCCATGCATCATTTCCTACAGCATCGGCAACGAGGTAATAGAACGCAAGGAAATCAAGGTGATTCAAACCGCCCAGAAATTCAAGAAGGTCATCACATCTCTCGATAATACCCGTCCAGTAACGGAGGCTCTCTGCTCCTGGGATCATGATTGGGAGATTTTCGACCCTCATGCAGCGGTTCTGGATATAGTGGGCTACAATTATATGATGCACAAAGCAGAAAGTGACCACGAGCGATGCCCTGAAAGAGTGATGTGGCAGACCGAAAGTTATCCTAGAGATGCCTTTGCCAACTGGAAGCATACAGTGGAGCGCCCTTACATCATCGGAGACATAGTCTGGACAGGATTGGATTATCTGGGAGAATCAGCCATCGGACAGTTCCATTATGAAGGCGAATCCAGAAAAGAGCATTATCAGGGAAATCACTTCCCTTATCATGGAGCCTATTGCGGTGATGTTGACCTCACTGGATGGAGAAAGCCTATCTCCCACTATCGCAGCATGCTCTGGAATCTAAAAGATGGTTCACCAGATATCTATCTTGCTGTAAAGGAGCCTGACTTCTACTACAAAGGACATATCTCAGAAACCCAATGGTCGGTATGGCCTACCTGGGAATCCTGGAACTGGCAGGGATGGGAAGGCAGGAATATCGATGTGGAAATCTACTCCAAGTCTCCAAGAGTCCGCCTGTATCTGAACAATCAGCTTGTTGCAGAGAAGCAAGTTGGCATAGATACCGAGTATAAGGCAGTCATCACACTGCCCTATCAACCAGGCGTTCTGAAAGCCGTATCTCTCGATGCCAATGGACAGGAAGTGAAGGAAAGCATCCTCCAGACAAGCGGAGAACCTGCTTCCATCAAGCTCACGGCTGATAGAAAGCATATTCTAGCTAGCGGCGAGGACCTTGCATATATCACCCTGGAGGTAATAGACAAGAACGGCAACATAGTACCTGATGCCAACATACCATTAAACGTGGATGTCAAGGGAAGGGCAACGCTTCTTGCTGCTGCATCGGCAAATCTCAAGGATCTTGAGCCAAAGACTTCTTCCAAGGTAACTACCTATAAGGGTAGAGCCATCGCAGTAATTAGAAGTGGGAACAAGCCAGGTAAGGCAACCGTCACCGTCTCTTCTTCAAAATTTGACAAGACAATCAGTGAAACAATTTTAGTACGTTAATTAAATGATAATATGGGACGGAACGAGACCTAAAACGTTCCGTCCCATAGAAACAAAAAGGCTCAACAAAGAATAAACCATACTAAAAGCAAAAATAATCCAGAAAACATAAACAATTTCCAACAAAAATTACTATCTTTGCAGACAATAAACAACAAAACAACTATAACACTTTAAAAACAAGGCAAAATGAGAAAAGTAATCTTAACCGCTATGACACTGCTGACAGCAGTAACGATGCCAGCTTCTTCAGTGAAGAATCCCATCAAGGTTAACCAGGTTGGCTATTTGACCCATGAAAGCAAGATAGCAACCATTGAGCCGGAGGCAAAGACCAAAAGCTTCCTCATCAGAGACCAAGAGGGTAAAACCGTCTGGCGCACAAAACATGCAACCACAAAAAAATCCCCATTCTCCAGCAAGATCCGCCAGGAGATAGACTTCTCCTCTATCACCAAGCCTGGCAGGTATACCCTGGTAGCTGGAAGACATCAACAAAGCTTCATCATTTCCAGCGATCCCTATACGAAAGCCTTGAAAGCATCCATCAAAGGCTACTACTATCAGCGTTCTGGGGAAAGCTTGGAAAAAAAGTATGCTGGCGAGTACGCACGCCCGGCAGCTCACCTGGACTCTCATGTCATGGTGCATCCTTCGGCTGCAACCCCTAAAAGACCTGCAGGAACCATCATATCCTCTCCCAAGGGATGGTACGATGCTGGCGACTATAACAAATATATCGTCAATTCTGGATTTACCCTCGGACTGATTCTGCAGTCCTACCAGCTCCATCAGGATAGATTCAATTCTCTCAATCTTCAAATTCCGGAATCAGACAATAAGATACCGGACATCCTGGATGAGATGATGTATAACCTAGAGTGGATGCTCACCATGCAGGATCCAACCGATGGAGGAGTATATCATAAACTCACCACCCCTAACTTTGAGGGATTCGTGATGCCAGAGGACTGCAAGCAGCAACGCTATGTGGTACAGAAAACCACCACAGCTGCTCTCGACTTTGCTGCCACCATGGCACTGGCTGCCAGAATCTACCAAAGATTCCCTGAGTTCCAAAGCTTCTGCCGACAAGCCATAGAAGCAGCTGAAAGAGCATACGCATGGGCTGTTAAACACCCCACTGTCTATTACGACCAGGATGGAAACAACAAGAAATTCTCGCCAGCCATCCATACGGGTGGTTATGGAGACAACCACACAGAAGACGAGTTTTTCTGGGCAGCTACAGAACTATACCTCACAACCACTGAGACATCCTACCTGGAACAGGCAAAACAGTTTGTTCCAGATGAATTCAGCATTCCATCCTGGGGTAACGTGGCAGGTCTGGGCATCTTCCAATGGGTAAACCAGGAACTCCTTGACACACCTGAAGCCGGCAAGCTCCCTATGGAAGTGCTCAAAGAATCCCTAAAGGAAAAATGTGATGAGAGCATCAAAGAGTTGGCAACCTCTTCTTTTCACTGTATCTTCGGCAACAATGCCCAAGACTTCCACTGGGGAAGCAACTCTGAAAGCTGCCTGGGAAGAGGCATTGCCCAAATGTACGAGTATGCCCTGACAAAGGACAACAAATATAGGCAAGCCGCCCTTTCCACCTTAGACTATTTCTTTGGACGTAACGCCACAGGCTATTGCTACCTGACAGGCTTCGGCACCCAGAGGGTCATGAATATCCACCACCGTATCTCTGCAGCCGACAATATCAAGGAGCCAGTACCTGGTCTGGTGGCTGGAGGAGCCAACAAGGGACAGGAAGATGCAGAATTTGTACCAGCCTATGCCTCCAATATTCCAGATGAATCCTACCAGGATAACGTCGGCAGCTATGCTTCGAACGAGATTGCCATCAACTGGAACGCCTATCTGGTGTCCCTGCTTGGATGGATAAACTAACAGCACATTGGAGATTATCCGTATAAAGACCAAAAGAGGGTGTGTCATGGACTTATGACACACCCTCTCCAAACTTTCATGAACAATATCTGTAAGAATGACCCTTGCACCACCACTTTTACCTTTGCCCTTACTAGCTATCGCCATTCTTACCTTTCTAACGCCTTTGCCAAGACTGCTACCTTGAAAAGGATCCTGTTCTAAGCCTGTAAGAAAAGCATCGTAATCATCAAGCATTGAACGATATTTCTTGGAAAGCTTTCTAAGTTGTCGCTCAAATTCTTTTTCCGTATAAATCTTAACCTTCATACTACGCCTCCTCTTCCCGAAGTCTTCTCAACAAATCACGAGCATCCATCGGCTTAGTCCCATTCTTCTTATGAGCTTCCATTTCATCAAGAGCACGGTTGAGACTTTCTGCCACATAGGCTTCCTGCTCTGCCTGGCTCATGAATCTTTCTTGGTAACTGTTTCCTGATTTGGAGATAGAACAGGCTAATTTTTCAGCATAGTCCTTGAGCTTAGCGACAAATTCGTCAAGCGTATATTTACCTGTAGAAGGTACTTGAAACTGAATATTAATCGTTTCCATCTTATTCCTTTCTTTTAAATTAACGCCACAAAAATAAAGAAAAGAATTGGAAATGCCAAAGAAAAGAACAACTTTCTTCGCTTCAAGACACAAAAAAGCCATTCAATATCAGGATTTTAAATGATACAAAACACATTATGCAAATTGCATTATGTAATCTGCATAATGCAATCTGCATAATTCATATACGAAATCGTATTATTTCACGATAATCTCATCAACAAACAGCCAGCCGCCGAAGCTGCTTGGCTTTGCCTGAACACGGATGTAGCGGGCTGTCTTGCTGCCCTTCCAGGTTAGCGTCTTGAAATTCAGAATCGGCTCCTTGCTCGACTCATACTTCTTGTCAAATACCTGGGTGAAGTTCTTGCCATCCTCACTAACAGATACCGTATATTGAGAAGGATAGAAAATCTCAGGACCACTGCTCTGCATGAAATCGGTACCTACACTGCTGATCTTGGTAGATTTACCCAGGTCGATGGTTACATCGAAGCAATCCTTGCCGATAAAGCCCTGCCAGCGTCCGTCGCCATGAGCCCAACCGCCCATATTGCCATCCACCAGCGTCTGTTCGCCAGCTGCCGGATAGTAGCGGTTGTAAGCATGGTTGTAGGTAACCTTGGCACCCACAGCCTTGTGCATCACCGGCTTCATCTTCTCCTTGCGCTCACCAATCTCCTTCTTCAGATTGAATGGGTTCACGCCTTCAGCCTTCAGATGTTCCACCTGCGCCAGGGCACGGGTCTTGAACTCAGGATAGTTCTTGGTCTTGGTTCCGTTCCAGCCAATCTCAGCCAGAGCCAAGGCACGAGGATAAAGCATGTACTCGGCATATTCAGGAGTAGGAATATGCTCGGTCCAGAGGTTCGCCTGGACACCCGTAATCATATTGCGCTCCGCCTCTGGAAGATCACTTCCCGGCACGTAACTATACACCTTCTCGGTAGGAATGAAACCGCCATTTGCCACAGGCTGGGTGCCCGGTGCATCCTGATACATATCAAAATAGCAGTAAGCACCCGGCGACATCACCACATCATAGCCATGCTTGATTGCCTCGTGTGCCAGTTCGGTGCCACGCCAAACCATCACGGTGGTATTCTTGGAGAGATTTCCGGCAATCACCTCATCCCAACCCACGAGCTGTCTGCCATGCTCGTTCAGGAACTTACCCATGTGGGAAATGAGATGAGCCTGCAATCCATCCACGTTGTCGATGCCCAGCTCCTTCATCTTCTTCTGACAGAGGGCACAACTGCCCCATGACTTCTTCGCAGCCTCATCGCCACCCACATGAATGTAATGAGATGGGAAGATATCCATCACCTCCTTCAAGACATTCTCCAGGAAATCGTAAGTACCGATGTTACCCGGACAGAAATCTGCCTGCTTGTAAGGTTCATGGGTACAGGATAATTCAGGATAGGCTGTGAGCACTTCTTCAGAATGACCCGGCATTTCGATTTCCGGAACGATGGTGATGCCACGCTCGGCAGCATATTTCACCAGGTCGCGGAGTTCATCCTGGGTATAGTAACCACCCTCGGCACCATCGCTGCCCTGCTCCAGATACTTGTTGCCATTGGCATTCCAGTCTTTCCATAACTTACCCGAACGCCAGGCGGCAAAATTGTTGAGTCGAGGATAGCGCTTGATTTCGATGCGCCATCCGGCTGCATCGGTCAGATGGATATGGAGACGATTGAACTTATATTCCGACATTACATCAATCTGCTTCTTAAGGAAGGAGATTGGGAAGTAATGACGGGAAACATCGAGCATCAAACCGCGCCACTTGTAGGCAGGTGCATCCACGATGTCGCAGCATGCGATGCCTTTCTTGGTGGTAAGCTGCTTCATGGTCTGCCAGGCACGAAGGAAACCTTCGCTGCTGGCGGCACTGATTTCAATGGCATCAGGTGCCACACGAAGCCGGTATGCCTCAGGCGAAGATGCATTGGCGAGTGGAGTAAACTTCACCACTCGCTTGGCTGCATCGTTCACCTTGACATTCCATGCCTTGGTATAGATATTCTCGGCATCAGCGCCTACTTGGTTTTCTACTTTCACACCGTCGCTGGTGTTAAAAACGCCCTTGCCCATCGTAACCTGCTGCGGTTTTGGCAGCAGACTCTGGGCCTGGAGCGACGAGGTTAGTAAGAGTGCCCCGAAGAGGGACAATAGATTGTTGGATTTTTTAGTCATACGGTAAATATTTAAATTATTAATCGATCTTTTCGATAATCTTCATACCCTCTTCCACTGCCTGCATGTTCAATGGGATGAGGTTATGATGGCGCTCTGGCAATGACTTGTAGAGTGCCTTGTTCAAACCGTCGGTGCTCACCACTGGGCAAACCTTCAGCAGTCCGCCCAATACAATCATATTAAACACCTTCGAATTCTTCATCTCGGCAGCCTTGTCCATCGCATCAATGCGATAGATGGTGATGTCCTTGCGCTGTGGAGGATTCATCACGCCATAGCCATCGTAAATAAGAATACCGCCGGGCTTAACCTTTGGCTCGAACTTATCGAGCGATGGCTGGTTGAGCACGATGGCTACATCGTAATGGCTCAGGATAGGCGAAGAGATGCGGCTGTCGCTCACGATGACCGTCACGTTGGCCGTACCGCCACGCTGCTCAGGTCCGTAAGCAGGCATCCAGGTTACCTCCTTGTCTTCCATCAGTCCTGAATAGGCCAGGATCTTTCCCATCGAAAGGACACCCTGACCACCAAAACCGGATATAATGATTTCTGTCTTCATTGTTCTTACAAATTTGTTGTATCCTTCAGGTCGCCCTTTGGATACTGCTTAAACATGTTCTCTTCCATCCACTTGTTTGCCTCAACAGGTGAGAGCTTCCAACCGCTGTTGCAGGTAGAAACGATTTCTACCAGGCTGGAACCCTTGCCCTGCATGCTTGCCTCGAAAGCCTTGCGGATGGCCTTCTTTGCCTTCTTGATGCTTGCTACGGTCTCCACACTCTGGCGGGTTACGTAGCAGGTACCCTGCAGATGGCTGGCAAGTTCGGTGATGTTCAGTGGATAACCATGAAGGTCTGCCTCTCGTCCGTAAGGACAGGTAGCGGTTTTCTGACCCAGCAGAGTGGTTGGAGCCATCTGTCCACCGGTCATACCATAGATGGCATTGTTGATGAAGATGATGGCAATGTGCTCACCACGGTTCAGGGCGTGGATGGTCTCGCAGGTACCGATGCACGCCAGGTCGCCATCACCCTGATAAGTGAAGACGAGACGGTCTGGCCACAGACGCTTGATACCCGTAGCCACAGCTGGAGCACGACCATGCGCTGCTTCCTGCCAGTCGATATCCAAATAGCGATAAGCGAATACGGCACAGCCCACCGGACAAACACCCACCGTCTTATCCTCCATGCCCATCTCCTCGATGACCTCGGCAACGAGCTTATGAACTACGCCATGCGAACAGCCCGGACAGTAATGCATCGGGGTATCGTTCATCAGCGTAGGCTTCTTATATACCAGATTCTCTGGTGAAATTATATCATTCATTTTATTAACTTCTTTAATGCTTCAACGATTTCCTCTGGCTCCGGTACGATACCGCCCAGACGGCCAAAGTGCTCAACAGGAGTCTGTCCATTCACAGCCAGGCGCACATCCTGAACCATCTGACCCGCATTGACCTCGGCAACCAGAATACCCTTCTTGGTCTTGGCGAGTTCATGAATCTCCTTCTCAGGGAAAGGCCAGAGGGTGATAGGACGGAACAGTCCCACCTTGATGCCCTGCTCTCGTGCACTCTCGATACTCTTCTCGGCGATACGTGCCGCACTTCCGAAGGCTACGATTACATAGTCGGCATCCTCCATCTGCTCGGTTTCATATCGAACCTCCGTTTCACGAATCTTCCTGTATTTCTCCTGAAGGGCGATATTGCGCTGCTCCATCACCTCTGGCTTGAGTTCCAGAGAGGTCATGATGTTGACAGGGCGACTCTTAGGACGGCCGATGGTAGCCCAAGGACATTCCTTAGCAATCTCCTCCTCGGTACGGCGAGGTTTCATAGGTGGCAGCACCACCTTCTCCATCATCTGTCCGATGACGCCATCGCTCAGGATCATCGCCGGGTTACGGTACTTGAAGGCAAGAGTGAAGGCAAGATCTACGAAGTCTGCCATCTCCTGAACCGAAGCCGGAGCCAGCACGATGACATTGTAGTCACCGTTACCACCGCCGCGGGTTGCCTGGAAATAATCACTCTGCGAAGGCTGGATGGTACCCAGTCCCGGACCGCCACGCTGCACGTTGACGATGACGCCCGGAATCTCTGCGCCTGCCATGTAAGAGATACCCTCCTGCATCAAAGCCACACCCGGACTTGACGAAGTGGTAATCACACGCTTGCCTGCGCCGGCTCCACCATAAACCATGTTGATAGCCGCTACCTCACTCTCTGCCTGCAGAACCACCATACCTGATGTCTCCCAAGGCTTGAGCAGAGCCAGCGTCTCTATAATCTCACTCTGAGGTGTGATAGGATAGCCGAAGAAGCCATCCGCACCACATCTGATGCAGGCATGGGCTATCGCCTCATTGCCTTTCATTAATGTTACTTCTTGATTTGCCATTGTTTAGTCCTCCTTCTTTCGATAAACAGTGATGCAACCGTCTGGGCAGACGATGGCGCACGAGGTACAGCCAACGCATGCTTCAGGCACAGCCGCCTCTACATAGCGATAACCATGCACATTGACCTTCTTCTCAGCCAATGCGATGACATGATGAGGACAAGCCTCCACGCAGAGCGAGCATCCCTTGCAACGCCCGGTGTCGACTACAATAGCCCCTTTAATCTTACTCATATTCTAATCTTTTTCTAATTATCTTTACTCATAGAGTAATCAAACTGCCGCTGTCCACATGTCGGTTGTTATGGATTGTAGTAGTCTTTGCAATAGAAGTTCATGATATCATCCAGCATCTCCTTTGCCGCTACAGCCGGACTCTCCGGATCCAGCGCTATCGCCTCCATATAGGAGTCAAGAGCACGCTTAAAGTCGCCTTTCTTCCGCCAGGCGTTACCTTGCTGATAATATTCTTCTGCTGTCATTTTACTCTGTACTATTTTTAATTTTGCTCTGCGAAAGTACGAAAATTATGCTAAGAAAAAGAATAAAAGCCTAAGTTTTAAACTATATTAATGTAGTTTTTCTAAAAAATGCGCACACTATATTTCAAGTGTGCAATTTTTCGAGAACGATGTGCGTTATTTCTAGTATTATATTCTATTAAAACACAATTCGCCATTTACCGCAGTTTCTTACGGTAAATGACGAATAATACGATACCCCTCAAAACGAGGTAGAGAATAAAAGCGAGCCACAGGGCATGATTGCCCAGCAGAGGATGCAGACCGAAGTACATTCCGAAGAACGAAGCTGAGGCAATGGCAGTAGAACAGAGCATAGACTTCGACTGGGTGATGCCGATGAAGATGCCGTCAAAGACAAACGCCGACATGCCTGCCAAAGGAATGAGTACTGCCCACCCCAGATATTCGCCCGATGCTGCAACTACCCGCTCATCGCTGGTAAGCAAAGCCAGGAAGTTCTCGCCACCTATTATATATAATAAGGTGAAAAGGATGGCTACAACCACGCCGAACCCCATCGTCCGCCTGACCACCTCCCGGAATGCCACCCTGTTGCCGGCTCCGTAATACTTGCCGCTCAATGCCTCTGCCGCATACGCAAAGCCATCCATGAAATAGGAGAAGATGGTGAAGAGCGTCATCAGCAGCGTGTTGACAGCCAGCACCAGGGTACTCTCCCTCGAACCTGCTGCCGTAAAGAAGAGGTTCACCGCCACCAGACATAAGGTACGGAGAAAGATATCCCGGTTCAGCGAGAAGAATCGTTTCAGCGGTTCTGCTGCAAAGAGATCCTTGCGATAATCATACTTGCTTAACCGCTGATAGTTAATGCGATAGAGCACAAAAGCCATCAGAAATCCCCACCATTGGGCGATGACCGTTCCGAGTGCCACGCCCTCTACCGTCATCCGGCAACCGAAGACGAGTACCAGGGAGGCAACGATGTTCACCACATTCTGCGTCAGCGACACCACCATCGGGATACGGGTATTCTGCATACCGATAAACCAGCCGGTGAATCCATAGAGTCCGAGTACCGCCGGTGCTCCCCAGATGCAGACATAGCAGTATCTGCGAGCCAGCTCCACCACATCCGCTTCCGGCGACATCGCCCACAGTCCGCAGCCGATAATCCATCTCTGAAGGATAAAGAACAGGAGTCCTATCCCTACGCCAATGCCCAGGGAACGAATCAGGAGTCTCATCACCTCAGGCAAGTCTCTCCTGCCCAAAGCCTGCGAGGTCATTCCGCTGGTTCCCATCCGCAGGAATCCGAACAGCCAGTAGATGACATTGAAGAGCATCGAACCCACGGCAATGGCTCCGATATAAGCCGCATCGCCGATATGCCCCACGATGGCGACATCCACCAAACCCAAAAGCGGTACCGTGATATTGGATATTATCGACGGTACCGCTAATTGTAATATTCGTTTATTCACGTACTTCAATGATTATCATTAATCACTAATAAATAATCACTATACTCTATATTTCGCCGCCTGTTCCTCAATATAGGCAGCATCGCTGAAGTAGTCGATGCGCATAGCCTTGCGAACCTCGTCCATGGTCTGGGCTGCAAACTCGCGGGCATCCTCACTACCCTTCTTCAGGATGTTGAATACTTCAGGAATATCCTGCTCAAACTCATGACGGCGGGCACGGATTGGGTCGAGCATCTTGTTGATCACGCTGTTCAGGAACTTCTTGCAGGTACCATCACCGATACCACCCTTCACATACTGCTCCTTCAATTCATCCAAAGTCTTGAACTCTGGCCAGAACTCAGCGAAGTCCTCAGGAGTAGAGAATGCCTCCAGATAAGTGAATACGGCATTGCCCTCCAGATGTCCAGGCTCTTCCATGCTCATACGTGGCTCACCGTTAGACATCTTCTTCACCTTCTTCCAGACGGTCTTCTCGTCATCGCTCATGTAGATGCAGTTACCGAGACTCTTGCTCATCTTCTCCTTACCGTCAGTTCCTGGAAGACGACGGCAGCAGGCAATCTCTGGAAGCAGGATTTCCGGCTCTACCAATACAGGCGCATAAGTCTGGTTGAAACGGCGAACCAACTCACGGGTCACCTCCAGCATAGGCTCCTGGTCCTCACCGGCTGGTACGGTTGTAGCCTTGAAAGCGGTGATGTCGGCAGCCTGGCTCACAGGATAGCAGAAGAAACCGAGCGGAATGTTTGCCTCAAAGTTACGCATCTTGATCTCTGTCTTCACGGTTGGGTTACGCTGAACACGAGATACAGAGATAAGGTTCATCAAATAGGTAGTCAACTCTGCCAACTCCGGTATCATACTCTGGATATAGAGAGTACACTTCTGTGGGTCGAGACCCGCAGAAAGATAGTCGAGTGCCACCTCTGTGATGTTCTGGCGAATCTTCTCAGGATTGTCAGCATTGTCTGTCAAAGCCTGAACGTCTGCCATGAATACGAACATTCTGTCGAAGTCGCCAGCGTTCTGAAGTTGTACTCGGCGCTGCAATGAGCCGATGTAGTGACCCAGGTGAAGTTTACCTGTAGGACGGTCGCCCGTCAATATAATTTTTCCCATTTTCTTGCAATTTATTATTAATTTTGTGCAAAGGTACAACAAAATATCGAGAAAATACTAAAAATACTGAAAAATTAAGCCATATCCCCTATTTGGTGATGGCATCAATCAGGATATCATTGGTCTGGTCTATCTGGTCGGCGTTAATACTCTTGAGATAAATTTGTGTTGTTTTTTCCGAATTATGTCCCATACTGTCACTGATTACGCTCACGGGCACATTCTTCTCCTTGGCGTTGGTAGCCCACGAATGTCGGGCAACATACATCGTCAGTGTGATGTCGATATCTATCAGTTTGGATAGCTTTTTCAGGGTCTTGTTAATCAGACATTGCCGGTAATGCCGCTGTTGCCGGAGACTTTTCTCGGCATGGTTGTCCAGGATACCCAGCAGATGTTTCCCGTCGAGTGAAGGATATCGGTCCACAATGTCCTGCATACTCTGTCGCCAGGCTATCCTCAGTTCCTGCCCCGTCTTCCTTCTTTTATAGATAAGGTATCCGTTGCGGATATTCGACTTCTCCAGACAGGCGATATCCACGAACGACATGCCTCTGGTATAGTAGCTGAACAGGAATAAGTCTCTGGCAAACTGCTGGTTATAAGTTTCCAGTTTCAGTTTTGCCAGCTGTCGGATAGCCTTTTGCGAGATGGCTCGCTTACTCGTCTTCGTGGTTCGGGTAAAGGCACCGGCGAAGGGTTTGCGGTCGGGAATCTCCAGTTCCTTCACGGCACTGTTGTAGATGGCGCGGAGCCGTCGCATATAGAAGGAGATGGTATTCAGCGTCAGTCCCTGATGCTTCAGATAGCTCTCGTAGGCACCCACCACCAGTTCGTCGAGTTCGCACAGCAGGATATCCTTCTGTTTTCTGAACTTCATAAAGCTCTTCATTGTACATTGGTTGATGTCAGCCGTACGATATTGGTAGTTATCCTTCAGTCTCTGTCTGATTTTTTCAGCATAGTCACCCAGTTTTACTCCCCTATTCGGCTTCGATTTTTCCATCTTTTCCATTTCATCCTGTGTTTTTGTTATCACAGAATATCCGTGTTGTCCAGCCTTACTATTAAACCTGATGATAATCTCATCATCTTTTTTCATCTCAAAATCGTCTGGTAATTCTATTCTAAGTGTCATATTTTTGCGTTATTTTTGAATGAAGAACAAAATTACGCCAAAAATGCGAGAAATGAGAAAGTTTAGGAGTAAATAATGCAAAAATAAGAGGAAAAAGCATAAAAAAGTCCCACAGATTTCACAGATTCCCACAGATTTTTTCTTTTAAAAGTCACGCAGATATCGCAGATGACGCAGATTTTTTACTTTTTTACCTTTAAAAGTTCCCACAGATTTCACAGATTCACACAGATTTTTACTCTTTTACCTTTAAAAGTCCCCCAGGCGGTCCCAGCCCGCAAAACATGGCGAGGGAAAGAAGCAAGCTGTCCCCAGGCGGTCCCAGCCCGCAAAATCTGGCGAGGGCTTTGATGCCCCGCCAACCTTAGAGCGAAGCGGTTCTGAGCACCGGAGGGCGGTTACATCCCTTGCCCTTTTGGAAAGGGCGAGGGCTTGGGAGTGGGTTAAGGACCCTCCCGCAGGGGAGGGACAGGTGGGGCAAAAAACACCTCTTTGGCAAAGGAGGGACGGGGTGGATCGAAAAACCCCACTATTTTCAAACCAAAAAGGCGAGGCTTCTTGAAAAAGAAACCTCGCCCTGATAAGCCTTGCAGCTTACCCTATTTTTTTAATAATGCTTAAATAATATTTGGCGCAAGCCAGATATTATTTAGCAATCATGATGGAAACACGGTTCTTGTCATTCTCTGCGAATGGCTGAACACGAGCACCCTTTGACTCTTCTGTGATGCGCTCAGCAGGAATGCCATAGCGCTTCTCCAACATCCAGACAACGGCTGCAGCACGCTTGGCAGCGATGCGGTCGTTCACACGGTCATTACCAGTACCCTTGTCAGCATAACCTGTAACAACTACCTTAGCCTCAGGATACTTCACCAGGAAGTCGATAACCTCGAGGATCTTCTTGTTTTCCTTCTCTGAAATCTTGTTAGAGTTGATGGTAAAGAAGATATCACGACGGATTTCCTCAACCTTCTTCTCTACTACTGGTGCTGGAGCAAGGCTCCTCAACCTTCTGAACTGGTGCTGGAGCTGGTTCTGGTTCTACTGGCTTCTCCTTCTTGGTAGCACTCTTGCCCAGGTTGATGCGAAGACCAGCCAAAGCATTGAAATACCAGTCAGGATTACCTGCCTTCTTTGAGTTGTACTTGTCTGAAATGACATTGGCGTTACCCTCAAGCATCAGACTGACAGACTTGCTGACCTTGAATGCCAACTCGATACCGGCACGACCGTAAGGGCGAACCTTGGTACCATCCCAGAGATACTCCAGGTTGTAGGCATTCAGGTTCTTGATGGTTGCAGCCAACTCATTCACTTCATCATTATCCCAAGCGATGTTAGCACCTGCACCAGCGAAGGCAGTAACGTTCAGCACACGGTTAGGGTTCCAACCGCAGAAGAGGTTGCTGAGGTTGAACATGAAGTCAACACCAGGAGCTACATACTTGAACTTATAATTAGCGTTGTAAGGAGTCTCGCCCTTCTGAGCGTAGAATCCTGCCCAACCGCCCTTGCTCTGCCAGCCGTTGGCCTGCAAGCGCATGCCGAATACAGGAGAGAACTGGTAGCCCAAGCCCAACTGTACGTTAGGAGAGAGCAAGTCACCGAACTTAGCCTCACCGAGTGTGTACTGAGCACCGCCCTGGAGATCCAGGAAGAAATGCTTGTTGAATGTATACTCATCACCGTTCTGGTCGGTGTAAGTAGCCTGTGCCATGGCTGATGTTGTGCCGAGGGCAAGCAGGGACGCAGCGAATAAAGATTTCATTGTATTCATAATCATTTCCTTTATTAATTAATAAATAATAATACTATGAGTGTAGCTTATCTTGTCAACAATACCTTGGTTGTATCTTTGCTGACATCAATCACCTTGGCAGGAGTTGGTTTCACAAATACGAGCAGCGCACGGAGTGTGTCACCGTGTCCCTTGACGTAATGCACCTGTACCGAATCGCCCTTCATCATCAAGCCATTGTTGTACTCAGCATCCATCAGATTGAATATCAGCGTATCCTCACCATTGTATAGCCTCATGCTCTTTACGGTGTCACACAAGTTACTTGTCTCAACCTGGGTTACCACGCCGTCCATGTTCTTCAACTTCTCCTTGCAGGAGGTGAGCGAACCAGCCAAAAGTGCCACTGAAGCAAAAGCTATCAGATACTTTTTCATTTTCATCATTCGTTAATTCTAAAAAAGGGGAGCATCCCAGCTTTGGGAAGCTCCCCTTTGGGTATGTTTTAAAGCTTCTAAATTACTTTAGATTCTTTATTATTCAGCACGCTTTACTGTGAATGGCAACTTGTAAACGTTCTCGTGACCGAATGCGTCTGTCATTGTCAATACCAAAGTAGAAGCTACGTCAGCTGTTGGGTTAGTTGCAGCAGACTTCTTTGCGAATGTAATCACACCATTTGTAACAGTTGCTGTGTAGTAATCCTCAAGCTGGCTACCGTTAGAAATCAACTTAGCCTCAATATTAACGTACTTGTTGTAACGCTCAGAAAGTTTACCACCGAATTCTGTGTTGTCGAATGAGTTGTGAGCAACCAAGCAATCGAAGATGTTAGTGATTACAGTATTGTTGCTACCATAAGTAAGAACGTTTACGTCCTCATAAACAGCAGGTGTAGTAGCTGTAGCAGCATGCTTCAAATTCTTTGTCCAAGCATATGTCTGAGCTGTTTCTGCCAATGGGCAAGCGAATACTGTCTGAACAGTCTCTACGTTTACGATGTAATCCTGAGTAGGATTAACTGAGCTAATCTTACCGTAGTTGTAACCGATAGTAGTCTCGTGCTTTGTCTCGTTGTCAATCAAACGGACATCAGCATCGTCCTTAGCGTTGTTTACCTCAACCTTCCAAGGAGTAGCAGTTACATTAAGAGCATTCTTGTAGAAGTTCTTGCCATTCTCAGCCTTCAAGGCAGCGTTAGCGATGCTGATAACGAAGTTTGTATTCAAACCATTGATAGCCTGATTCATATCCTTGTAACCTGTAGGAACAGTTACTGGTGACTGCCAAGCGTCATTCTCAGGATAGAGGTATGCTGTGTAAACACCATTGTTCAACTGGTTGTCCTTCCAAGAGTACTTCATGAGAGCCTTTGTAGACTCAGCTGTAGGCATAACCTTAGTCAAACTTACAGAGATTGTGTTAACTGTCACGTTCTCACCATCCTTGATAGTACCAGTAGCAATTGCTCCGTCAGCCCACTTTGTCAAGTCAGCAGCAGCAACAGAGAACTTAGCGAACTTAATCTTGCTGTTATCTGCAGCAGGATGACCCTCATTGTCCTTAGCGTATTCTACGTTAGCGTTGATCTTAACATTGTTAACAGTTACCTCAACAGTAGAAGGAAGATTACCACCATTCTTCAAGCTACCAGAGATTGGCAACCATCCTGTCTCCATAGTCTCCTTACCAGTAGCAACGAGGTTACCAGCAACACTAGTAGTTGTAGACTGTGCACCAACATATACACGGAATGGACGACCCTTCTGCTCTACGAGAGTACCATTATAGTTGACAGCGAAGATACGGAACTGAACTTCATCACCAACCTGACCGTTGATCTTAATGTTGAGAGTACCTTTACCAAGACCATTTTCAACCGCAACAACCTCGTTAAGACCCTTATAATCATAAGACTTCCAAGCGTTCAACTCAGAAGCACCAGACTCTCCAGCGTGCTTGTCATCACGTACAACATAGAAACGATCTACGTTAGACAAACCCTCGAAGCTAACCAATACGTTCTCGCCGTTAGCAGCGTAAACAAGATCAGTAGCACCAGTATTAGGCTTGAGTGAAGAAACAGTCTTCCAATCCTTAGACTCAGCCTTAACCTTTACGGCACCAAGATCAGTTGCACCTACATAATCGTCTGGATGTTGTACAGTCAAGTCGTATGTTGAAACAACATAACGGCTTGCAGCATCAGCTACAGTCTCAGCCTGGCTAGCAGTGTTGTTTACTGCAACTGCATAAAGAATATGATTACCGTTAGCTTTCTGTTCAACATTCTCTTTCTTTACACCATCCTGCAACTGAACCTTAACAGTCCAAAGACCAGTCTCAGATGCACGGGTAAGAAGATTGTCATATTTCTCTACGTCAACAACCTTAACCAACTTATCCAAGTCGTTACCCTTTGAGTCAATCAACTTGATCATATCAGGAGTAATCTTAGCGTTAACAGGGTTGATACGAACCAAGAACTCAGATGGGAAGTTGACAGAAGCACCCTTTACGTATGACTTCTTAGGATCTGCGCTATGCTCACCATTCAAATCATCCTTCTCCTTAGCACCGAATGTATAGTTTGCAGGAATTGTACCTGTCTTGAACTTGAGATCACAGTGATGATTAAATATTGAGTTACCTTCATAGCTGTTCCAAGAACCCATCAAGCTAACCTCAGTTACAGCAGTATACAAAGCGTTGATACCACCCTTGTAACCATTAACAATCTTAGTCAAGTTAGCGATGCTATCAGAAGTAGCCTGGTTGATAACAGTAGACAAAGAATCCAAAGATTTCTTGAGCTGAGTAGCTGTTACGTGAGACTGAGCGTTCAAAGCCAAATTCTTCAACTCCTTATCCATACCTGCAATCTTTGTCAAAGCTGCGTTGGCAGAATCCTGAGCAACTTTAGCAGCATCAGCAGCTTTAGCAGCATCAGAAGCAGCGTTAGCTGCATTAGTAAGAGCATTAGCTACATCAGTACCAGCCTTAGTAGCGAGTTCCTTTACTTTGGCAATCTCTGTTTCGTTGGCACCAGCCTTTTTCAAAGCCTCCTCAGCCTTGCCAGCTGCGTTCTGTGCAGATGAAGCAGCATTGTTAACCTGAGTTTTCAATGCCTCTACGTCAGAAGAAAGAGCAGCCTTGTTGACTTGTTCCTGTAAGCTGTTGATGTCATCATCATAATCCTTACAAGAAGTAAATGTACTTACGGATGAAAGTGTCAATACACCCATAAGCAGCGCGCTTAAATACTTTCTTTTCATACAATAAAATTTAATTAAAAATATTAATTGTTAACTTTAAGTTCTAAACTTTCTCTGT
>NZ_VZCB01000095.1 GCF_009494395.1 Segatella copri
CGTTCTCTTTTCCACAAGCACATCGAAAGCCTTTTGGATGGAAAGCAACAACTGCCCGATGTCCTTGTTGGTTTCCACGGCTTCCTTGCTCTTGCCCTCCAATCGGCTGGCACGAGGATTCCAAAGCGATGGAGTGCAAGACAACTTGCAGGAGAACTGCGCCATAGTCCTGTTCACCGTGATGCGTCCCATGATGGGAGCTTTTCCTTTCTTGTCCATTCCGCTCTTTTTTAGGTAGAGCAACACCTTGAATTTTTCGATTTTCATAACGCTTACATTTTGAGTGTGCAAATATAATCATTTTGTAAGCGTTCCTTGATACGCAAAACATTGAGAATCAGCGCAATAAAATCCGTTGATGCACAAAGTTGCCTTTCCGCATTGTTACCTGCTTTGCATAGGTAACTGTGGCTCACGATTTAGTAACTGAACTACTTCAATATTCCTCACTCGCTTGCTTTATGCCGATTTGGCAACTTTGTGCAAATCTACTCATTCCCAACTGTTTACGTTCCAACCTCTCTTATTCTCCTTTGGCTGCTTTAGAGTTTTATGTTAGTTAAGATAAAACAGATTGTTAGTTTGTTCAGATAAAATAGGTTGTTAATTCATAAGACATAAATAGGTTGTTAGTTGATAAAAAGATTGTTAGATTAGGTTTTTAGGTTGATAAATTTTGGTTTAACAATAAATTCGTCCCAAGTGCTAGTGATAGTACTTGGGATTTTTTTTGCAGATATTATCATCATTTATTGAAGATATTTTCATAAATATTTGGCAGATAGGAAGAAAAGTTGTAATTTTGCAGCCGTTTTCGCACCAATGGATAGTTCCCATACGTGCAATTATTAACTCGAGTGCTTGGTAAACCTCGTAAAAAACAAGAAAATGAACAAGAAAAAAACTCAAGTGAGTGTGCTGTTTATGCTTTTCAGCATTCTCTTCTGCGTTTGTCTCATTGCAGCAAACGTACTCGAAACAAAGCAAATCGCCTTCGGGCCAGTTTCCCTAACCGGTGGTCTCATCGTATTCCCAGTGAGCTACATCATCAATGATGTGGTATGCGAAGTATGGGGTTATCAAAAGGCACGTCTGCTGATATGGACAGGCTTCGCCATGAACTTCTTCTTCGTAGCACTCGGAGCCATCTGCGATGTCATCCCTGCCGCACCTTACTGGACCAACGATGCCGGCTTCCATGCCATTTTCGGTTTGGCTCCCCGCATTGCAGCAGCATCATTCGTTGCCTTCATCATCGGTTCGTTTGCCAATGCATACGTCATGAGTGTGATGAAGATTCGCGATGGTGGCAAGCATTTCTCGGCACGTGCCATTCTGAGTACCATTGCCGGTGAAAGCTGCGACAGCCTCATCTTCTTCCCATTGGCTTTGGGAGGTGTGGTTCCAACATCGGAGTTGCCTTGGCTGATGCTCTGGCAGGTCATCCTGAAGACGGCTTACGAGATTGTGGTATTGCCTATCACCATCCGTGTAGTAAAAGCCATCAAAAAGCATGAGGGAGAAGACGTCTACGACGAGAACATCTCCTACAACGTATTCAAAGTGTTTAGCCTCGGCTAAGCACTTTCATTTTTTAAGTAGAATAGAACATAGAAGCATTTAACAGAAAACAATATGACAGACAGAAAAGAAGATGGTTTGCAGGCTCTCGGAGCCAAGACCGAATACAGAATGGATTATGCACCTGAGGTATTGGAGACCTTTGTCAACAAGCACCCTGGCAACGATTACTGGGTACGTTTCAACTGCCCTGAGTTCACATCCCTCTGCCCTATCACAGGTCAGCCTGACTTTGCAGAGATTCGCATCAGCTATATTCCGGATGTAAAGATGGTAGAGAGCAAGAGCTTGAAACTTTATCTCTTCAGCTTCCGCAATCATGGCGATTTCCACGAAGACTGCGTGAACATCATCATGAAGGACCTCATTAAGCTGATGGATCCTAAGTATATCGAAGTAACCGGTATCTTTACCCCACGCGGCGGCATCAGCATCTGGCCATACGCCAACTACGGCAAGCCGGGAACCAAATATGAAAAGCTGGCTGAGCAGCGCTTTGCTACCCATGAATAAAACGATTAGCCAATCATATGTAGGTATAGCTTACGCCAGGTAAAATAAAAAAACGGGGACTGCCTAGAAAGTTGCCTACACGAGCAAGCCTGCCCCATTCCAAGTGATTCCATCGCTTGGTTCCCCCTAGAGCAGGAAAGCTTCCCCAAAAACATGCCGAGCCATCTTTTTCAAGATGCGCCCGGCATTTTTTCTTTCTTCCGATAGCGATTTCAAAAAAATATCCGTATCTTTGCAGCAGTTTTTAAAAACAAAGAAAAATGAAAAAAGCAATATTCTCTTTGCTCCTTATGGCAGCATCTGTCATCGGAGCCAACGCTCAGGGCAGCGCAACAACAGCCCAGAACCCACAGGATGTGGATGTACTCTATGCCAAGAATCTCCTGGCTGTAGGAACAGAGGCCCCAGCCTTCCCTGCCCTCAAGAAGGGAACATGGACGGTATTGGATTTCTGGGCTACCTGGTGCCCTGATTGCCGCAGAGAGATTCCTACCGTCAAGGAGATGTTCCTGAAGTACGGCACCCGTGCCAAGTTCATCGGCGTATCCATGGATACCGACAAGCAGAAACTCGACAACTACACCCAGGCAAACGGTGTAGAATGGGAACAGTACAGCGAGTTCAAGAAGTGGAAGGAAACCCAGATTTCCAAGGATTACAAGATTTCCTGGCTTCCTACCATGTATCTCATCAACCCGGAGGGTAAGGTTGTTTATACCACCGTACTCGCTGAGCGCATGGCAAAGAAGCTGGCAGAAATCTTCCCAGAGAAGTAAAGGCATCAGAATCGGGATATCCCAAAAGTTTGACGCACAAGAACTGTGCCTCAAACTTTTTTTTTATAGACTGATAATAAGTTTGTTTGGCTGTGGCGATGCTGAGCCTGCCTGGATGAAACTTTATCATGTCATATAGCCTGAAAGCATGCCATTTTGCCATTTTTTCTATGACAAGAATTGACGGAAATCAAGAAATGAAGCCTTTTTCTCAATTTCTTCCAAAAATATTGTGTGCGTACACAAAAAGGCATTACCTTTGCACTCGAAAAGATAAAATAAAGAATAATAAAGTAAAGAAAGGATAACAATTATGATGATGGTATTAGGAATGACATTGGCAGTTGTAGCTGCCCTTTTTGCTGAGGTTGTAAATGTCAACAAGAAGATTAGCCTCGGTAAGTAAGCTGGCTTTGAGAAGCATCTCAGGATGCTTTCAATAAAGCTTCAGTCAAAAGGTAAAATTTGGTTAACAGTTTTTTGAGAGAAAGGGAAAAATTATGACAGTATTAGGAATTGTATTTGCAATGGTAGTTGCAGCTTGCGCTGAGTATGGTGCAAGAACAAACATGAAGGACTTCGCTTAAAAGCGATGTTTTTTCTCATTTGAGAGAATTTAAACAGTAGTTTCCATATATTATAAAAAGGAAAGGCAGTTGTAAGCATCTTCTAGAATGCTAACAATTGCCTTTTTCTTTTTTGATACATGCCTATGACAGCTTTAATTTATATAATGCCCCTTAGAGTTTTCAAACTGTTGAGTTAAAAAGAATATTCCATCCTACTTTTTTGCTAAATCCAATATTTTTTGTTACTTTTGCAGCAAAGTACAATATGTCTCATTCGTAAGTATGAAAATTCAAGAAGTAATGAAATAGTATTTAATACAATGCAGCAAGTAAACATTCAATATTACAATTCGCCTTGTGGAGAAATCATCTTGGCATCGGTGGGTGATGAATTGTGCCTATGTGATTGGAATGAAATGCCATGTGCTGAGCGCAATAAACTTCGACTTTTGAAGTATATAAAGGCTGAGTTCAAGATAGAAACATCTTCTATCCTGGAACAGACCAAAAAGCAACTGGATGAATATTTTACTGGCAATCGCAAGACATTCGATATTCCGTTGCATCCTGTAGGAACTGATTTTCAGAAAAAAGTATGGAACGCATTGCTCGATATACCATACAGTGAAACTAGAAGCTATAAGGAAATAGCCATAAGTATGGGTACCCCCAATGGCACAAGAGCCGTGGCAGGAGCAATCGGATCCAATGGCATCAGCATTCTCATACCCTGCCACCGGGTTATCGGCAGCAACCATTCCCTGACGGGCTTTGCCGGAGGATTGGCCACAAAGAGATTTTTATTGGAGCTTGAAGCAGAACAAAAACAACATAAAATGTTGATTTTCAAATAAGATTAGTAAGAAAAATAAACAACAAAAGAGATGAATATCAAGTCAATAGGTAACAAAATCAAGGGTAATCCCAGGATGATAGAGGGCACGGTATATTCCATGCTCATCATCTGCAGTATTTCCCATTTTCTGAATGATATGATTCAGTCGATTATCCCTTCCATCTATCCGATTATGAAGGATAAGTTCGACTTCTCGTTTGCACAGATAGGTATCATCACGCTGTTCTTCCAGATGACATCTTCCATCCTGCAACCTTTCACAGGACTGTATGCCGACAAGCATCCCCGTCCCTATGCGCTCTCCATCGGTATGTGCTTCACATTGGTGGGCCTGCTCCTGCTGGCCTTCGCCGAGAATTATTTTCTGATTCTCCTGGCGGTAAGCGTCGTAGGTCTGGGTTCGTCTGTGTTTCATCCCACAGCTTCGAGAGTGGCACAGATGGCATCGGGAGGCAAGAAGAGTCTGGCTCAATCCATCTTCCAGGTGGGTGGCAATGGCGGTTCGGCAGTAGGACCGCTGCTTGCCGCCATCATCATCCTGCCTTTCGGACAGCATGCCATCTCCTGGTTTGCCCTTGCTGCCCTGCTCGCCGCCATCATCATGGTAAGATTGGGAGTCTGGTACAAGGCACGACTGGCTTACGTAGTGAACCATCCGCAGAAACAACCGCTTCTCAATACCCATATTTCTAAAAGGGTGAAATGTTGGGCACTGTTCATCCTCATCATGCTCGTGTTCTCCAAGTATTTCTATACAGCTTGCATCACAAGCTACTTCACCTTCTTCCTGATAGATAAGTTCGGTGTATCTGTACAGACTTCACAGTTGTGCCTCTTCGTATTCCTTGCCGCCTTTGCCATAGGAACAGTGGCAGGTGGCATGCTGGGCGATAAGTTTGGCAGAAAGTATGTCATCTGGTTCTCCATTCTGGGTGCAGCACCTTTCGCCATCGCCATGCCTTTCGTCAACTTCACGTGGGCCATCATCTGTACATTCCTGTCAGGACTGATTATCGCTTCGGCATTCTCTTCCATCGTGGTATATGCCACCGACCTGATGCCCGATAAAGTGGGATTGATAGCTGGCATCTTCTTCGGACTGATGTTCGGTTTGGGAGGTTTGGGCTCCGCTTTCTTCGGCTGGCTGGCCGACAAGACAAGCATTGAATTCATCTTCCAGGTGAGTGCCTTCCTGCCATTGCTCGGCATAATCGCAGGCTTCTTGCCGAATACGCAGAAGAGAAGCGTTGAAAAAACGGATGAAAAAAGAAAATAATTATGAGAAAAAAATCAGCAGTAAACCAACCAAAATATATTGAACTGGATTTGTTTTCTGCAGAGGAAGAGAATCATCAGAAAGACTCTATCTCTTCAGAAAGCAAGGTAAACCATACTTCTCCCGGCAAAGAGTACGACTTGACAGAGCTGTTTGCAAGACTTTCCAAATCAACTTTCCGCAGTCGATTCCATCTATCGAAGAGGGATAAGGATTATATTGCAGAAAAGGGCTTGGCTACCATCCGTAAACATGCGGAGGATTTCGTAGCCAAACGCCTTGCTCCTGCCGTGATTCCCAATGACGGCAAGCAGACGCCGATGAGAGGTCATCCAGTATTTATAGCCCAACATGCTACAGGCTGCTGCTGTCGTGGATGCTTCTTCAAATGGCATCATATACCTGCCGGAAGACAGTTGACAGAAGAAGAGCAGCAATATGCGGTAACGGTACTGATGGCTTGGATAGAAAAACAGCTTTGAAAAAGATTCTCTTTTTCTGCTTAAAGCAGGACCTGCTCCGTACCAAGTCTTAGTTTCTGCAAAGTTTGCAACGTTTGCTGCAAACCTTGCAAAGAACTATTATTTTTATGTCCAAAACTCTTCTTCGCCAGTGGGCTGCATCCTGCCCAAAGTAGCCATGACACACCATCCTCTTGAAGTCATGTATTCCTATATCAAAAATGACTGGTAGTTACAGCCTTAAGGTTTGACAGTTAATTTTTTATAATTTACATCTGTGCGAAATACAACATTGCGTATTTTTCCTTAACTTTGCCACAAGTTAATAGACATTAATCACCTTTTATCGTCCGTTCGCCTATGAGTAAGTATTTTAGTATTTCTTTATTGGCATTTTTGCTTATGGTGGTGCCAAGTGCATGTTCTCAGAGTAAGCCAGACAGCTTACAGCTGGATAATCCAAGCTGCCAAGTGACAGCAATGATCCTGATAGACTTAATGAAAATAATATCAATTATATTTCTATAGAAAAAACTATAGTACAAAAAATAGATGTTATTAATTTTTTATATCAAACTTTTTAATAAAAATGAAAAAAAACTTAGTGCTATTTTCGGCTTCAGTCTTCTTTTTTGCAATAGGCTATTCTTGCTGTCATTTTACAAGACAGGGTACTGATATTTCCAATAAATATATTTATATAGGAAATTGCGTTGATTCACTTATCTCAGAAAATTATAGGAGTAATTTTAACGATATTGAGTATGGGGATGGGGTGGACCCATATGGTGTGTATAATAAAAAAAATGGAATTGTTGAAAATGCAAATATGGCATATACGATTGCAAATACGATATTATCAAACATATATGGTAGTAATCAAATAAAAAATGAATACCCACTTAAAATAACTCTTATCAACAATCGTTTTTGGGTGATAGAAGGTAGCCTAAGCAAAGGTGAGACAGGAGGAACGGCAATCATTGTAATCAAGAAAGACGATGGTCAAGTTCAATATATTAATCATGGAAAATAGGTTGGTATTACAATTGTTTTATTTTTGCATAACAATATTAAATATCTATCAAATAGACAATAATACATTGTTGTGAAAAGTTGCATTGCCATAATATGATAGTATCGGCGAATTGGTACCACTGTAGTGCTGCTTTAGGCATTGTATTCAAGTCTGCTTCCCTACAACAGCAAGCTGGTAACAACTATCGCCAAGATTTCGATTGCTCAGGGCTGCCTTTGGGAGAGTATGTACTTTACATCCATGTGAATGACAAAGCCTTTTCGGAAAAAGTGCACATCAAATAGCGAGGATGCAACTTCGCTTATAAATAACAAAATAAGATTACAATCTGTTGCCCAGTATGGTTTAACTATCTTTTGGAGGGAATTAAAATGAAAAAATATGTTTTTATAATATGTCTTTTTGTAAGTTGTAATATGCTTGCACAAAGTTTCTTTACTTTTCATAATGGGGAATTGATAGAAAAACGAAATTATGAAAAAGTAAAGTTACAGAGTATAGTCTGCTATGAACAGCATACTCCTAAAGATTCTTTAGTATATGATGGCAATGATGTGTTGTGCTTTCATCTTCAAGGGGATAGTATAGCAGAAATGCCATTATATCCATATATGAAATACTATTATTGTGAATTTGATGAGTCTTTACAAAATAATTATATTTATCATATGATAAAATATAAGCAATTGCAAGAACGAATTTTGTATTTTTTAGCTACTATTGATTCTGAAATAACCGACGATGGTGCTTTTGTTGAAAAAAGACAGACAATTGTATTCAATAAGGATAGTTATCGCATCAAATATAAAAAAATCAATATGAAATTTCGTTTTTTTGCCGAATTAGAAACATATCGTTATGAACCATTGGAGAGCATGTATATAAATATACATAATGGATTCTTAACCAAAGCATTGTTTAAGGGCAAGAAGACTGATGTTAATATTATCTTTGAATATCAAGATGGAAAATTAAAGAAGGAAAAAATATTTTATAGTACTACTCGCAGAGTGTCTTCTTATGAAGAATATTCTTACAAAACGAATGCCTCTTAGTTGATTTAATTTAAGAGTAAGTTCATTTTAATGAAAAGAGAGTCATGAATTTTACAATAATACAAAAGAAATGAAAATGAAAAGAAAATCATTTAAAATATTAGTGTTAATTTTAGCAGTCCTACATATTTATATTATATTAATGCGATGGGTATATTGGATGCTAGATTGGAATTATGGCCATTTTTACTATATCGAGTTTCCTGTTAATCAAAATGATACTCATAAGGTATTAAAAGATTTACATTCAGAAATACTATTTGATATATATTATTTGGCATTTTCCACAATAGTTACTATAATTATTGCTGTGAAATATATAAAACAACAAAAGAAAAAAAATGAAGAAGATAATCATTTACATTAGCATCATGGTTAGCAATTGTGCCTTCTTGGGGGCACAAAGCCGCGAACTTACTGCCACTGCCAATCTCTCAAAAGGCGGTGACAGCATATACTATGACTTTATAACTGCAACAGTTCCGCAAAGTTCTAGTTTTTCGGAACAACTATGGGATTTCTCCAATTCCAAATATCTTGGGCAAGAGAAAGAGGTGTTCTTTGTTGGAAACGATAGCAACCGCATCAAGATGATAGACAAGGATGCCATTCTCGATTTTTCACAAGATAAGGAGCATTTGCTTTTGAAGCATTTGCAAACCCCATTACTGAACATTGATTTTGGTAATTCTTTTGAATATCTAAAGTTTCCATTTTCCTTCAATGACTCCTTGACTTGTCAGATTGAGGGTAAGGGGATTTATTGCTCGAAGAACAAACTTGTGTTTTCAGGTACTTGCTGCACCAAAGCCATGGCAAAGGGAAAATTAATCATGCCATGCAATGATTCTCTCAACAATACGTTATTAATACAAAGGAACATCGTTGCCAACATTGATGTTTCAAAGGACAGTCTCATGTCTGTGAGACAAGACGAACCAATGAAATTCAAAGCTGCAATCTTCGAGTGGTATGCCATGGGATACCGTTATCCCATATTGAAAATCATCGAGGCTTCCATCAAAAAGGGAGAACACAAAGTCTTAGAGCAATCCTTTGCCTATGCTGCCAATGTTGAAGGAATGAGCCATCTAGAGGATGAACAAAACAAGGAACTGAAGGATAAAATGCGAGGCATAAGTTTGGAATCAGATACCAAGCAAGGTGACATTTCCTATAAAGTATCAGTCAATGGCAAGAAGGTATGTTTGTCCTACTCCCTAGTCTCAGATGCTCAGCTCAGACTTCTCATCTGCAATACTTCCGGCATGGTATTTAAGTCTGCTTCCCTACAACAGCAAGCTGGTAACGATTATCGGAAAGATTTCGATTGCTCAGGGCTGCCTTTGGGAGAGTATGTACTTTACATCCATGTGAACGGCAAAGCCTTTTCGGAAAAAGTGCACATCAAATAGCGAGGATGCAACTTCGTTTATAAATAATAAGTCAAGCGTATGAAAAAGAAAAAATTTTTTATCCTCCCAATCTTGTATTGTTGTATAGCAGTACAAGCACAGACCTCTTCCAAGAATTATATTCTTGAGAAGCAGATGCTTGATGCCGCTGGCAACCAAGCCTTCACAACGGTCACATATTACAATGGCCTGAGGTATCCAGTGGAAACGGCATCCAATGGACTTGTAGGGAATGGCAAGTTTGCCTATGAGTACCGCTATGATGAACGTGGCAGGTGCATTTGGAAGAGACTTCCTAGTTGCGAGTACCAGCAACTTTGGTACAACAATGCCATAAAACCTTTGCATATAGGAAAAATTATTCGTCGAAATAATCATTTTGAGTATGTATACGACTAAAAAAAGAACTTATTACGTATTAGGAACAATAGTACTGATACTTTCTACTGTCTTATCTTGCAAAAAAGCAACTGTAAAAGAAGTTCTTACAGATGACAGTTATTGCTATTGGCATTATATAGCTGGTAGAGCTACAACAGATACCATGAATTATTATGGCTGTTGTAGAGAAGAATCTGTTTATATGTATTTTGACAAGTTTGAAAATTGTATTCAATTTGATGGGCGCAAAAAGCATTTTAGCGAATTTAATGGATACGACTACCAATACATTCCGACATGGAATATTACAAAAGATAGCATTCTTGACATGACGGGCATTACTTATATTATAAAAAAATATACAAAAGAAATAATTATATTAAGTTCGCAAACCGGTAGGATAGATACATTAGAAAAAATATCAAATATTGATATTCCTAAAAATTATCGCAAGTACCAAAAATCTATCTTTTGTACAAGAAGGTTACTAAAAGACAAGTGATAAGATTAATTTAATATACATATAACGAATATGAAAAGAAAATCATTTAAAATTTTAGTTTTAATTCTAGTAGCTTTGCATATCTACCTCATTTTTATGAGATGGATATATTGGATGTTAGACTATCATTATGGAGATTTTGACTATATATTTTTAAAATTAGTTGATGTTCCTAATGGTTTTGAAGTTGTAGACAACCTATATAATGAGGTGTTATTTGATATATATTATTTGGCATTTTCCACAATAGTTACTATAATTATTGCTGTGAAATATATAAAACAACAAAAGAAAAAAAATGAAGAAGATAATCATTTACATTAGCATCATGGTTAGCAATTGTGCCTCCTTGGGGGCACAAAGCCGCGAACTTACTGCCACTGCCAATCTCTCAAAAGGCGGTGACAGCATACACTATGACTTTATAACTGCAACAGTTCCGCAAAGTTCAAGTGCTTCTGATCAAACTTGGGATTTCTCCAATTCCAGATATCTTGGACAAGAGAAAGAGGTGTTCTTTGTTGGAAACGATAGCAACCATATCAAAATGATAGACAAGGATGCCATTCTTGATTTTTCACAAGATAAGGAGCATTTGCTTTTGAAACGTTTGCAAACTCCATTGCTGAACATTGATTTTGGTAATTCTTTTGAATATCTCAAGTTCCCATTTCCCCTCAATGACTCCTTGACTTGTCAGATTGAGGGTAAGGGGACTTATTGCTCAAAGAACAAACTTGTGTTATCAGGTACTTGCTGCACCAAAACCATAGCAAAGGGAAAATATCAGTTTGAGGGTGGTTATTGCTCGTTCGACAATAACCTCAATCCTACATGCCACTATTACGAGAAAGACCATCTCGGAAGCATTCGCATGGTGGTGAACGAGAATGGAACCATCGAGCAAGTGAACCATTACTACCCATTCGGAGGTGTATATGGTGACTTGGCATACAATAGTGAGCTACAAAAGAATAAATACATAGGCAAGGAGTTTGACCATACTTCGGGCTTGGATTGGTATGACCATGGGGCAAGAATGTATGATGCAGCCAAGGGAAGTTGGGATAGAATGGACAAATTGGCAGAGAAATATAAAGCAACAACCCCATATGCATATTCTATAAATAATCCTTCAAAATTCGCAGACATTGATGGTCTAGACATTGTTTATATGCTTCAAGGAGGAATAGAACAAAAAAGAATTATTTCCAAACAAAACATAACATATGTTCAAAACCTAGCAAATCAAGGGAAAGAATCTTTCTCTAAGGAGGATTCTTTATTCCTTCAAACCTTTATTATTCACAAGACAAATATGCCAACAAAATTGCTGTTTGATAGACAAATCTATAAAATAGCAAAAAATACGAACAATGAGAATTTTCTCAATAAAAGAAATACAAAAATAAATATTTCAGAAAGAATTATTAATAACCAAAAAGTGTACATATATGAACTTAGATACAAAAAAATACCACCATTAGAACAAGAATGTATATATATTCTATTTTTCCCCAATACACATGAATGCTATATTTTTTATTTTCAAAAACTTCTAATTAAAGAAAATAACATATGGCTTTGGTTCAATTTGCGAGGAAACTTAAGTGTTACACGTATCAATTTGGAAGAACTAAAAACAATTATCTTATGAATAACTGTATAAGAAAGGCTTTTATTTGCATCTATCTAATGACAACCTATAGCATTTCACTAAAGGCATTGAACTATTGCTTTTTAGATGACTTTAGCAAGGGCATCAGCAAGATTGAGTATGATGTGCTGGACAACCTCAGCAGCATTACCTTCAACAATGGTTTCAAGACAAAGTATGTCTATGATGCTGGTGGCAGTAAGTTGAGAACCATTCATGAGGCTCTCACAACCAATACAACGGACTATATCGGTGACTTTATATTTGAAGATGGCAAGTTGAGCAAGTATCAGTTTGAGGGTAGTTATTGCTCATTCGACAGCAACCTCGCCCGAATGCATAAAAAAAAGCTGGATTAAATCCTGGCAGAGGACTTAGACCTAAAAAGGGTGTCTATCCTAGTATAATCAAAAACAATCCCAAAAGGGAAAGTTGTGTTATTTTATAATACAAATACAAAAAAACATTATAAGTATGGAAAATAAAATCAGTTTTAAAACAGAACTTTTACTTTATATATTATTGTCATTTATAATGACAATAGATACGTTATGTTTTTATAGTCAAGATGAGGAAGACATATTATGCCTTGCTGCTATTAGTCATTTCATTATCATTGTTATTATGTGTAATTTTATTTCAATTTCAAAAAAGAAAAGAATATTCTTTTGGGGGCAACTAGCATGTAACTATTTAATTATTATTCCCAAATGTGTGTGGTTCAATTCTGGTGAAATGGATTTATACGGAATCATACTCTACATAATACCATTTTTTATCAATTTTCTATTATCTATAAATATAAAACAACTTGTAATTTTAAACATAAATTCCATGATGGTTATAGGCTTTTGTCAAAGAGAAGAACTATTACATAATGGTGGAATAAATATAGTAGAAACAGAGGGAGTTGTTACAGTAGTGACACTTTTGTCTCTAGTATTAGCATATATCTTATCAACAATTTTATTAATTCTAAAATATAATAAACAAAAGTAATATACAATGAAAATATTATATTTTTTTCTAATACAAATCAATAGTATTCCGATTTGGTCACAAGAATACAATTTTACAGGTAGTCCTAATTACCTAAGAGTTGGTGACAGCATACATTATGACTTCGTGATACCTACAATATCACAAAATTCAAATGTTTCTGAGCATACATGGGATTTCTCCAATTCCAAATATCTTGGAAAAGAGAAAGAGGTGTTCTTTGTTGGAAACGATAGCAACCGTATCAAGATGATAGACAAGGATGCCATTCTCGATTTTTCACAAGACAAGGACCGTTTGCTTTTGAAACGTTTGCAAATTCCATTGCTGAACATTGATTTTGGTAATTCTTTTGAATATCTCAAGTTTCCATTTCCCCTCAATGATTCCTTGGTTTGTCAGATTGAGGGCAAGGGGACTTATTGCTCAAAAAATAAAATGGAGCTATCAGGCACATGTTGTACGTAAGAATCCACCAAAATCACCAGATATTTTGGATTTTACATTTTTTTGAAGAAAACTGAAAAAAAACGCAAAAATATTTGGTGATATCAAATATTCCTTTTATCTTTGCAACCTAGTATCAAAGAAATCTCGGGGTTGACTGGATTTGACGGCGAGATGAAATGGTATGTAAGCATGCGGAGGCTCGTTGGCTACCTCCTAAATCATAGTGAACAAAAAATTAATTGGCGAAAATAACTACGCTCTCGCTGCTTAATCGAAGTACAGTAGGTTAACTTAATTCCGGCACAAGGTGCTGGAACGGGACATCGCTCAACGGATGTAGTTCCGAATCTTGTTGATCAAGCGGTGCAGGCAAATCGGAAATAGTTCGGGTACGCCTCGTTGCCCGGATGAAATTTTAGAGGATAAGGGTATGGTTGGTGGTCCAGGTCTTGCCATACCTCGAAAATTGAAGGCTGGAATAAGCATGTAGAAAGCATATGGTTTCCTTGTGCGGACGAGGGTTCGATTCCCTCCAGCTCCACCCTAGAAACAAAAAGAAGTCGCTGATTCTTCAGCGACTTCTTTTTTTGCATATATGCGCCATTGAATATCCAAACTGCATATATGCTATTGAGGATTTTTATTTTCTCAAACTTTCACGGTATTTCAGCGGCGACATGTGGAGATGCTCCCGGACATACTTTCCGAAGAAAGAAGTGTTGGAGAAGCCCAGAATGCCCGAAATTTCCTTAATCGACTTCGTGGTAGAACGGAGATAATAGGTGATGTCAGCAAGGGTATATTCCGTAATCCATTCTATCGCCGTCTTACCCGAATGGCGCTTGCTGATGATGGAGAGATACTTGGGCGTAATGCACAGCTGCTGGGCAAAATATTCTACAGGCTGGTGCTTGATTTCGCTCTGCTGCAACATCTTCAGAAACTTGTCGAAAAGATCACTCGTGCTGGAGACACTAGCATCCTTAGGCAAGCCCTCGAGAAGCAGATTGCTCACGGCAAGAAGCGCACTCTTGAGCAGCGTCTCTACGATTTCACGACGATATGGCTTCCAGGAACTGCGGTCGCTGAAAGTAGGGTCGAGACAGAGACGCACCAGATCGGTAAACTTGGTATAGAATACCTGGTCGGTCTCGTTCATCTTCAATACCGACAGCTTGCTGATGTATACGGCACGGTTCCATACCGAGATATTGGACTGAAGGATGTTCATCATGCCATGATTGCTGACGCACATTGCAGTGCCCAAAAAGTCAGACGACACCTCTATGATATCGAGCATGGAATTAGGTGGACTGATAAAAATATCGCCCTTCTCTACTACTACTTCCCGTCCGTTCAGATCAGCCTTCAAAGAGCCTCTGAGACAGGATGCAATCATGTTCATCTGCAACCTCACGGGGTCGGGATTCTGCAATACCTTGAGATTGTCGATAATCAAGATATCCTCGTCGAGATAGCTAGCACTGATCTCGGCACTCTGAGCAAACTCACCTTCCTCGATGCGCTGCCTTACGTCCTTCTGTTCCTTCATTAATACGTTTTTAAATTCTTCATTCTTCGTTCTTCACTTTCTAGAATGCTTCTCTGTACTTATTCTCGTCTTTATCCTCGAGCATAGAGAGATAGCTCTGATAGCGGCTGGCTGCGATATAATGCTCCTCTACCGCTTTGATGACCGCACAACCCGGTTCGTGGGTATGGGTGCAGTCGGAGAACTTGCAATCCTGTGAGAACTTGAATATCTCCTTAAAGTAACTGGTCAGCTCTTCCTTCTCGATATCAAAAGTTCCGAAACCCTTGATACCAGGAGTATCTATGAGATAGCCACCTTCCGGCAACTCCAGCATTTCGCTGAAGGTTGTGGTGTGCATACCGCTGTTGTGAGCCTCGCTGATTTCGGCTGTACGCTGTTCGGCATCAGGAATCAGCTGGTTGATGAGGGTAGACTTTCCTACTCCACTGTTGCCGCTGAGCAGCGATTTCTTCTCCTTGATGAAAGAGCGTAATTCGTCAACACCTTCACCTGTGGCTGCCGAAAGTTCAATACACTGGTAGCCGATGGTTTCATAGAGTGTGCGCATCATCTTCTGATAGTGGAGCTCGTCTTCGGTAAGAAGATCGGTCTTGTTGAAGATGATGATGACTGGCACTCTATATGCCTCGGCACCTGCCAGGAATCGGTCGATGAAGGTGGTAGATGTCTGTGGGTAATTCACCGTAACCACAAGCAGTGCCTGGTCTACATTGGCAGCCAGGATATGACTCTGCTTGCTGAGATTAGGCGATTTACGGATGATATAGTTTCGGCGGTCTTCGATGGAAGAGATGAAGGCGGTACCTTCCTGGTTGGTGATAAGCTGCACATAGTCGCCCACAGCCACCGGATTGGTACTGCGGATGCCCTTCAGTCGGAAATTGCCTTTAATTTTACTTTCAATCAGCTGGCCATCGTCAGTCTTGACGGTGTACCAGCTGCCTGTATTCTTAATAACGAGTCCTCTCATTATCATTTATTAATAATGTTAGCCTAAAAAAGCTATTTTTTTAGACTGTCATGATTTCCTTTTCCTTCTCGTCCATCAAACCTTCGAGCTGCTTGATGTACTTGTCGTGAAGCTTCTGCAAATCGTTCTCAGCATCCTTCTCCAAGTCCTCAGAAAGACCGTCCTTGATGGCCTTCTTCAGTTTTTCCTTGATTTCCTGACGTACATTGCGAACCTCAATCTTGGCACGCTCAGCAATCTTGTTGCACTGCTTAACGAGTTCCTTACGGCGCTCACCTGTAGGCTGAGGAATACCGAGGCGTACGATTTCACCATTGTTCTCAGGAGTGATACCTACGCCACTATCCATGATTGCCTTTTCGATGTCCTTGATGGCCTTCTTGTCCCAAGGGCGAATGGCGATGGTACGGGCATCAGGAGTGGTTACGGTAGCCACCTGGTTCAGAGGAACCATACTGCCATAGCTGTTAACACGCACGCCGTCGAGGATAGCCACGTTAGCGCGACCTGCACGAATATGCGAGAGCTCTTCTGCGAGATACATTGCTGCCATCTCCATACGCTCACCTGCAGAATTCAAAGTTTCTTTTACGTCTATCATAATAATATGTTTTTATTTTATTAATTCCAATCTTTTCAATTCTTCGCCCACATAGTTGGTCAGTTCTACAAACTGCTGGATAGTGAGCTGTTCCGGACGCTTGGTCATGATGTCGGTGGTGTAGAAATCCTCGCGTGGTGTTACACCAGGGAACATCTGCTTGAGACTCACACGCAACATCTTGCGGCGCTGGTTGAACACGGTCTTCACCAATCGCTTGAAGAGTTTCTCATCACAACCAAGATCGGTCACCTCGTTGCGGGTCATACGGATTACTGCACTCTTCACTTTTGGCGGCGGATTGAACACACCCTCGTCTACGGTGAAGAGATACTCTACATCATACCATGCCTGAATGAGCACGCTGAGGATGCCATATGCCTTGTTGCCCGGCTCGGAAGCCATGCGGAGTGCCACCTCGCGCTGTATCATACCCGTACAGCAAGGAATGAGATCCTTGTAGTCGAGCATCTTGAAGAAGATCTGCGAGGAGATGTCGTAAGGATAATTGCCCGTGAGCACAAACTGCTTTCCATCGAATATCTGGTTGAGATCCATACGCAGGAAGTCCTCTCCGATGATGTTATCCTTGAGCGTCGGGAAATTCTCATGTAAATAGGCCACCGACTCAGAGTCGATTTCCACTGCCTTTACGGGGCGAGGCTTTTCTACGAGATATTGGGTAAGAACGCCCATACCCGGTCCGATTTCCAGAACAGGTATATTAGGGCAGGCATCCACCGTGTCAGCGATGCGCTTGGCTATGTTGAGGTCAGTAAGGAAGTGCTGACCTAGATTTTTCTTTGGCTTTACAGCTTTCATACGTTACAAATATATTTTTTGCAAAAATACGATTATTTTTCGAGAAATAGCCCATTGAATACATTTTTTTTTAACTTTTATAGAAAAAAGAGGGAAAGAAATGAGGGGCAAGCGTTTATTTATGCTAAAAATATGCACTTTCGTGCGATATTGACAAGAAAAGTATTAACTTTGCATCTAATTATGGATATAAAGAAGATAGCAAACAACATTTGGAAGGTGGGGCTATCGCTCGTACTGGGCGGTGCCATCCTTTATTGGATGTATCGGGGTTTCGACTTCAAGCAGGTGGAGGACGTGGTGCTCCACAAGATGAGCTGGACCTGGATGCTGCTGTCGTTCCCCTTTGGCATTACAGCGCAGCTGTTCAGGGGATGGAGATGGAAACAGTCATTGGAGCCACTGGGCGAAAAAGCACGCACACATGTAAGCGTGAACTCCATCTTTCTATCATATGCACTGAGTCTCGTCATCCCAAGATCGGGAGAATTTGCACGATGTGCCGTGCTGAAACGATATGACGGCGTATCCTTCCCTAAAGCTCTGGGAACGGTGGTTACGGAGCGAGCCATCGACTCGCTGCTGGTACTTCTCATCACCGGAATGGTGTTTCTGATGCAGATACCGGTATTCCTGAACTTCTTTGACAAGACGGGTACCAGCATGGACAGCATCCTGGGAAAATTCACCGCCACGGGCTATTTCGTAACGGTAGTCTGCAGCATCGCCGTACTCATCCTGCTGCACTTCCTGCTGAAGAAACTCGCTATATATAATAAGGTGAAAGCTACGCTGAACGGACTGTGGCAGGGCATCATCTCGCTGAAGGGCGTGAAGAACGTACCCCTCTATATAGCCTTCACGCTGGGCATCTGGCTGAGTTACTTCTTCCACTATTATCTCACGTTCCAGTGCTTTGAGGCGACATCGCATCTCAGTCTGATGTGTGGACTGGTAACCTTCATCGTGGGCAGCATCGCAGTCATCGTACCGACTCCCAACGGAGCAGGTCCGTGGCACTTTGCCGTGAAGACTATGCTCATTCTCTACGGCATCCAGCAAAACGACGCCCTCTTCTTCGTACTCATCGTCCACTCGGTGCAGACACTGCTCGTCATCCTTCTGGGCATCTATGCCTGGATTGCCCTGGCGTTTACGAAGAAGCTAAAAGCGAAGAGTGAAGAGCGAAGAGTGAAGAATTCTCTTGCTTTAGGGCGTATGTCCAATTAAACATGAAACATTTAACATTAAAATAAAAATATTATGGCTGACATTAAGAATCTGAGTCCAGTTGAAATCTGGCGCAACTTCGACAAGTTAACACAAGTTCCACGTCCATCAGGACATTTGGAGAAAATTCAAGCTTATTTGCTCAACTGGGCAAAGGAAGCAGGTATAGAGGCATTCCAGGATGCTGCGGGCAACATCGTAATGCGCAAGCCTGCCACTCCTGGTATGGAGAACCGCAAGGGCGTTATCCTCCAGGCTCACATGGACATGGTTCCTCAGAAAGCACCTGAGAGCAATCACGACTTTGAAAACGACCCTATCGAAACCATCATCGATGGCGACTGGGTTCGTGCTAATCATACTACCCTCGGAAGCGACGACGGTCTCGGCGTGGCTACCATCATGGCAGTCATGGAAGCTAAGGATTTGCAGCACGGTCCGGTAGAGGGTCTTATCACCGCTGACGAAGAGACAGGCATGTTTGGTGCCAACGGTCTTCCTGAGGGCGAGTTGAACGGCGATATCCTCCTGAACCTTGACACAGAGGTTTGGGGCGAGTTCGTAATCGGCAGCGCTGGCGGTATCGACATCACAGCAACACTCGACTATCAGGAGGTAGAGACTGACAAGGACGACGCAGCCGTTAAGGTTACCCTGAAGGGCTTGAAGGGCGGTCATTCAGGCATCGAGATCAACGAGGGCAGAGCCAACGCCAACAAGTGCATGGTTCGCTTCGTACGCGAGGCTATCTCAGAGCTTGATGCACGTCTTGCTTCATGGCAGGGCGGCAACATGCGCAACGCCATCCCATTCCAGGCACAGGTAGTATTGACCTTGCCGAAGGAGAACATAGAGGCTTTGAACGACATGGTAGCCGACTGGAAGGATGAACTCATCGACGAGTTCCAGGGTATCGAGGTAGCAGAGAACATCGAGTTCTTCACAGAGAACGTAGAGACTCCTGCCAAGGAGGTTCCTCAGGAGATTCAGGACAACCTGGTAGATGCCATCTTTGCTTGTCACGACGGCGTACTGCGTATGGCTCCATCTATGCCAGGCATCGTAGAAACCTCTTCAAACCTCGCCATCATCGAGATTGGCGAAGGCAAGGCAGCCATCAAGATTCTGGCTCGTTCCAGCCACGAGTACTACAAGATGTATCTCGCAACCATGATGGAGAGCTGCTTCAACATGGCAGGCATGAAGGTTGAATTCAGCGGTGCATACGGCGGCTGGAACCCTAACCCTAAGAGTGACATCCTGGAGCACGTACTGAAGGTTTACAAGGAGCAGAACGGCAAGGACGGCGTAGTTCAGGCTGTTCACGCCGGTTTGGAGTGCTCTATCATCCTGGGCAAGTATCCTCACCTCGATGTGGTTTCCTTCGGTCCTACATTGCTCAGCCCTCATACTGCAAACGAGCGCTGCCAGATTAGCTGCGTGGCTCCTTTCTGGAACCTGATGAAGCAGCTGCTGGCTGAAATTCCAGCAAAATAAGCAAGCAGAAAATTACAAAAAGATTAAAAAAGAAAGCCGGGAAAGAAATTTCTCGGCTTTTTTGTCCCTTTTCTCAATTAAAATCATTACCTTTGCAGGCGATTTCGCGAGGCTTGTCATACCGTAGTAACATACGATACAACGACCTTGCACAAGTTTCAATTAATTATTAACAAAAATGGACGATTATCACGCGGAGAATTTCAATAATCAGTAAGGCGTGGAGATTCAGCAACCATAAAGATCGCACCAAGGCGATTCCTCAGGCTAATCTCCATACCCAAACCTTTTATTTTGTGGAGAATAGCAAACAATGAAGACTTTTTGGAATATAGACAAGAAACTGACTGTGCTCAACGAGTGGCAGCCAAATTGCTGGATACAAGTAACATGTCCAACCGACGAAGACCAGCGCCTGCTGGAAGAAGAATTCAAGATTCCTGATTATTTCCTCTCGGACATCAGCGATACTGACGAGCGTGCCCGCTACGAATATGACGACGGCTGGATGCTCATCATCCTGCGTATCCCTTACGTGAAGGAAATCCGAAGCCGTACGCCGTATACCACCGTGCCTCTGGGTATCATCCACAAGCGCGATGTGACCATAACCGTGTGCTATTACGAGACCAATATGATGATAGACTTCGTTAGCTATCAGCAGAAGCGCAACGAGGGATTCACCGATTATGTAGACATGATTTTCCGTCTCTTTCTCTCCTCTGCCGTATGGTATCTGAAACGATTGAAACAAATCAACTCGCTCATCGAGAAAGCCAAGCGCAATCTGGACCACGGAGTAAACAACGAGAGCTTGATAGGACTCAGCCGCCTGCAAGACTCTCTCACCTACTTCAACACTTCAATCCGCGGCAATGAAAACCTTCTTTCAAAGCTGAAGTTCAAGTTGCAGGTGGACGAGTTGGATGCCGATTTGATTGAAGACGTCAACATCGAGATGACACAGGCGAGAGAGACGACCAGTATCTATTCCGACATTCTGGAATCAACCATGGACACCTACTCCAGCATCATCAACAACAACATGAATACCACGATGCGTACCTTGACCAGTATCAGTATCGTCATGATGTTGCCAACGCTGATTTCCTCTCTCTTCGGTATGAACCTGATTAACGGAATGGAAGAAAGCCCATACGGCTTCGCCTTCGCCCTGGTTCTCTCATTCGTAGTATCAGGCCTCTCCTGGGGCTTCCTGAGATATAAGCGACTGTTATAAAAATATAAAAAATCGAATGTCTTACAAAGATATTCGATTTTTTTATTTAAGTTTGCAAATTATTAATTATAACAATGTGTGGCCGAATCGCTTTTTAGGAAACGACTACCGGCAAAGAAACTCGAATCATAAACTAAACAAAGTGAAATGATGGACTCTCTAGAAAACGCTCTGTTGCAGCAGGGCACCATGGAAGAACCTGCCAAGAAGATATACTCTTCCAAGCAGGAAGTACTCGAAAGAGTAAAAGAAATCGCACGTAGTGCAGAAGCTCCTGTGAAAGAAGAGCTTGATTTATTAAAGACAGTTTTCTACAAGTTGCACCTTGCAGAAAGAGATGCTCAGATGAAAGAGTATCTCGCAAAAGGTGGCGACCCGGAGAAATATGTACTTCTTCCAGATGATACTGAAGAAGCCTTTAAGGCAGAAATGCAGATTATCAAGGAAAAAAGAGCTAAGATTTTCCTTGCTCAAGAAGAAGAAAAGCAAGAAAACTTAGCTAAAAAACTTGAGATTATCGAGAAGATTAAGGCAATGACTACTTCACCTGAAGAGGTTAACAAATCATACCAGGACTTCAAGGCGCTGCAGCAGGAATGGAAGGAAATCAAGGCTATCCCTGCTGACAAAGCTAACGAGGTGTGGAAGAACTACCAACTCTACGTGGAACAGTTCTACGATCTTCTGAAGCTCAACAATGAAGCACGCGAATATGACTTCAAGAAGAATCTTGAAGCCAAGACTAAGTTGTGCGAAGCTGCAGAAAAACTGGCAGAAGACACCGATGTCATCTCAGCCTTCCACCAGTTGCAGGATCTCCATCAGCAGTATCGTGAAATCGGTCCTGTAGCCAAAGAACTGAGAGAGGAAATCTGGGCTCGCTTCAAGGCAGCCAGCACCATCATCAACAAGAAGCATCAGCAGCACTTCGAGGACTTGAGAGCCAAGGAGGAAAAGAACCTTGCTGACAAGACCGCACTTTGCGAAAAGGTTGAGGCCATCAACCAGACAGAATACAAGCAGGCGTCTGACTGGGAGAATGCTACAAAGGAAGTGATTGAGTTACAGAACGAATGGAAGAAGATCGGTTTTGCTCCACAGAAAATGAACGTGAAGATCTTTGAGCGTTTCCGTATCGCCAACGATACTTTCTTCAGCAACAAGGCAGAATTCTTCAAGGGACTGAAGGAACAATATGCCAGCAATATCGCCAAGAAGCAGGAGCTCGTGGAAAAGGCTAAAGCTTTAGCCGACAGCACCGAGTGGAAGAAGACCGGCGACAAACTCATCTCACTGCAAAAGGAATGGAAGAAGACAGGTGTCGTACCTCGCAAGCAGGGCGACGTTCTGTGGAAAGAGTTCCTGACTGCCTGCAACAAGTTCTTCGATGCCCGCAACAAGCAGAATGCCGGTACACGCAGCGAGGAACATACCAACCTGGAGAAGAAGCGTGCCATCATCGCGCAACTCAAGGAACTCATCGAAAATGCAGGCGAAGGCTTCCAGAAGAAAGTTCAGGAGTTGACCGCACAATACAATGCCGTTGGTCATGTTCCTTTCAAGGAGAAAGACAAGCTGTACGAAGAATACCACAGCGTACTGAACAAGGTATACAAGGAGTTGCGCATCAGCAACGGCAAGCGTCATCTCAACAACTTCAAAAACAATCTGAAGAATGTTGCAGAGCAGGGCACTAATGCCTTGGACAACGAGCGTGGCAAGTTGTTGCGTCGCTACGACCAGCTGAGAAACGAGATTACTACCTATGAGAATAACCTCGGCTTCCTCAATGCAGCCAGCAAGAAGGGCAACAGCCTCGTAGAGGAAATGAACCGTAAGGTAGAAAAACTCAAGGCTGACCTCGAGATTATCAAGCAGAAGATCAAGGCTATTGATGCCGAGAACAAATAAAACAACAAAACCCAGGGCGCTTGCCCTGGGTTTTATTATTTATCCAAGTTTCGCATGCAAGGATTATAAACAAAAAAAAAGCATCTTCCAATTCTGAAAGATGCTAACCAGTTGGGATACCCGGACTCGAACCAGGAATGACAGGACCAGAATCTGTAGTGTTACCATTACACCATATCCCAATATGCTTAGCAAAAGAATCGGTTATGATTTCATTTGCGGGTGCAAAGGTACAACATTTTTTTGTATCTCCAAAATTTTTCCCCACTTTTTTCTAAAAAAACTCAATTTTTATCGATTTTGAGTGATTTTTCATGTAATTAGCGTATCTTTGTAGCATTAAAACAACAAGTAAAAATATAAATGAACACAATTAAGCAACTCGTAGAGACAATTAAAGAAGGTATACAAGAGAAAAAAGGTCAAGATATCGTAATCGCAGACCTCAGTGAAATAGATGGCAGCATTGCCAAATACTTCATCATCTGTCAGGGTGGCTCCCCTACCCAGGTAGAAGCCATCGCAGAATCAGTGGGCGACATCTGCCGCAAGAACTTGGGCGAAAAGCCAGTCAACGTGGCAGGACTCGGCAACGACCAGTGGGTAGCCATGGACTTCGTGGACGTACTGGTTCACATCTTCCTGCCGGAGGTGAGAGCCTATTACGATCTGGAGCACCTTTGGGCAGACGCCAAGCTTACCCATGTGCCAAACCTTGACTAAGAGGAACAGGCTTGCAGGATAAGTACAAGCAAGGATAAAGATATACATTATATTATAATAAGCATATTAATATATGGAACAAAGCAACAACTTCAACAATCAAGGCGGAGGCAAGGGACCTAAGATGCCTAGATTTAACATGAACTGGCTTTACACCATTATTCTCATTGCTCTGATAGCTTTGTTTTTTAGTGGTGGTGGTGATGCCCTAGGCGGAGGTGCTGCCAAAGAAGCAACGTACACAGAATTCAAACAGTATGTTGACAAAGGCTATGTACTGAGCGTAGTGGCTAACAAAACAGAAAATACGCTTAAAATATACATCAACCCGAAATATACTCGCGATGTATATAAGATGAGCGCACAGAACGTGGGACCGAACCCATACGTAAAAGTACAATTCGGTTCTGTAGACGAAGTAGACCGGTATGGCAACCAGATGGTCAAGGAGAAGAAAATCCGTTCTTTCAGTTATGACAACAAGAAAGACAACGACTTCTGGAACCTGATTATCAGCCTGGCTCCACTGCTTCTCTTCTTCCTCTTCATCTATTGGATGTCGGGCAGAATGGGCAGCGGCATGAGCAACATGGGTGGCGGAATCTTCAACGTCGGAAAGAGCAAGGCAAAGATGTACGAGAAGGGTAATGCCATCGGCATCACCTTCAAGGACGTTGCCGGACAGGAAGGAGCCAAGCAGGAAGTACAGGAAATCGTTGACTTCCTCAAGAACCCTAAGAAATATACCGACCTGGGCGGTAAGATTCCTAAGGGCGCCCTTCTCGTAGGCCCTCCGGGAACCGGTAAGACTCTTCTGGCAAAGGCTGTAGCAGGCGAAGCAGGCGTACCTTTCTTCTCTATGAGCGGTTCCGACTTCGTAGAAATGTTCGTTGGTGTGGGCGCATCACGTGTCCGCGACCTCTTCCGTCAGGCAAAGGAGAAATCACCTAGCATCATCTTCATCGATGAGATTGATGCCGTGGGTCGTGCCAGAAGCAAAAACCCAGCTATGGGTGGCAATGATGAACGTGAGAATACCCTGAACGCCCTCCTTACCGAGATGGACGGATTCGGCACCAACAGCGGTGTCATCATCCTGGCAGCCACCAACCGTGTAGACATGCTCGACAGTGCCCTGCTTCGTGCGGGTCGTTTCGACAGAGAAATCCACGTAGATCTCCCAGGTTTGAACGAGCGAAAAGCTATCTTCCTGGTTCACCTCAAGCCTATCAAGATTGACGAGACGGTAGATGTAGACCTTCTGGCACGTCAGACTCCAGGTTTTTCAGGTGCCGACATCGCCAATGTATGTAACGAGGCTGCTCTTATCGCAGCCCGCCACGACAAGAAAGCTGTCTGCAAACAGGATTTCCTGGATGCCGTTGACCGTATCGTAGGCGGATTAGAGAAGAAGACCAAGGTGATGACTGCCGATGAGAAGCGCAGCATCGCCCTTCATGAGGCTGGTCATGCTACTATCTCATGGTTCTGCCAATATGCCAACCCTCTCATCAAGGTAACCATCGTTCCTCGCGGTCAGGCTCTTGGAGCAGCGTGGTATCTCCCTGAAGAGCGCCAGATTACCACCAAGGAACAGATGCTCGACGAGATGTGCTCACTGATGGGTGGCCGTGCCGCCGAGGAACTCTTCACGGGTCACATTTCATCAGGAGCGATGAACGACCTGGAGCGTGCCACCAAGAGTGCATACGGCATGGTAGCCTACCTGGGTATGAGCAAGACTTTGCCAAATATCTGCTTTTACAACCGGAACGAGTATTCATTCCAGCGTCCATACTCAGAGACAACAGCCCGCGAGATAGACGAAGAAGTACTCAAGATGGTGAACGAGCAGTATACCCGTGCCAAGAACATCCTGATGGAGCACAAGGAAGGTCACAACGCCCTCGCCGAGCTGCTGATTCAGAAGGAAGTAATCATGGCAGAAGACGTAGAGCATATCTTCGGCAAGCGACCATGGTTGAGCCGTTCACAGGAAATCATGGAAGACGAGCAGCCAAAGATTGACGATGCAGTAAAGGAACTGCCGGAAGTACAGGCTGCCATCAAAGAGCACGAAGCGGCTAAGAAGAACGCTGACGATTCTGAGGAAACTCCAGAGAACGAAAGCGACAAGGAGAATCCTAGTGAGAATAACAACGGGAAAAATAACGAATAATAATCAGAACCATGACTGACAAACAGAAAAATCTAGTGATAAGATCCATTACAGGCGTACTCTTCGTCGCCTGTATGGTTTCTTGCTTCCTGAATCCTAGAGCGATGGTATTTCTCTTCGCCCTCATTACAGGACTTAGCATCTGGGAGTATTGCGGACTGGTAAACGGAAAGGAAGACGTAACCGTCAACCGCTTCATCACCACCGTGGCAGGCGTATATCTCTTTCTTGCCGTGGCAGGTTTCCGTACCGGCATCGTGACAAACTTCATCGTTTTCGTTCCTTACCTGCTCACCATCGTGTATCTCTTCATTGCAGAACTTTACACGGGCAACAAGGACGCCATCAACGACTGGGCATATACCATGCTTTCGCAGATGTATATCGCCCTGCCATTCTCAATGATTAACGTGCTGGCGTTTGAGACATCCACATTCGACGGACAGATACATTATGACATGCTCTTGCCTTTGAGCATCTTCATCTTCCTCTGGACCAACGATACGGGTGCCTACTGTAGCGGTTCGCTCTTCGGCAAACACAAGCTGTTTCCACGTATCAGTCCAGCCAAGAGTTGGGAAGGAAGTATCGGAGGTGGCATCTTCGTCATCATTGCAGCCATCATCATCGGCTATCTGGCAAACGACGGTGCAGCTCATCGCCTGAGCATTCCAGGATGGGTAGGCTTGGGATTGGTAGTTACGTTCTTCGGCACCTGGGGCGATTTGGTAGAAAGTCTCTTCAAACGTACCCTGGGAGTGAAGGACAGTGGCACCATTCTTCCGGGACATGGTGGCATGCTAGACCGTTTCGACTCCTCCCTCATGGCAATCCCTGCAGCTGTAATCTATCTCTATACCTTGCAGCTTTTCGGATAAGTTTTTGAGACAACAAAAGTTTTCGATATAAAAGAAAAAAAATCCAAGCTAGATTTGCTCTAACTTGGATTTTTTGTTTTCTATCAATTATTCCATTTCTTCCTTCTGCGTCTGGCTGAGTTGCTCAGCAGCCTGTTTAGCACGTTTCGCCTCCTCTTCAGCCAATCTTTTCGCTTCCTCCGCTTTTTTTCTTGCAGCCTCAGCAGCAGCCTCGGCCTCAGCTCTTTCCTTGGCAAGGCGGAGGAGTCGCTCTCTGCGCTTAACCAACAAGCCATGCATGATGGTTGCTGCTTCGTCAGGAGCCATCTGATTGCCCAGACGTTCGCGCACCACCTGATATTCTGCCAACATACGTTCTCTACCCTCTTTACCTGGCAACAGCTGATAAAGCTGGTCGGCAATGGCATCTACCTTGAAACGGTCGGCAAACATTTCCTGCACCACTTCCTTATCGGCTATCAGATTAACCAGCGAGATGTACTTGCACGACATGATATGATCAAACGCAAAGCGGACAAGACGAGGCAATGGAGTCTCGTAGCAAACCACCTGAGGCACGTTGAAAAGAGCCGTTTCCAGCGTAGCCGTACCACTCGTTACCAGAGCTGCCGTAGAATGAGAAAGCAACTGATAGGTCTTGTTACGCACCATCTTGACAGGCGTTCCCTTGACAAACTGCTCATAATACTTATCCTCAATGGAAGGCGCACCAGCCAAAACCATCTGGAAATCCTCAAACCGTTCAGCTACCTCAATCATGGCAGGCAGATTATCCTTGATTTCCTGCAACCTGCTACCCGCCAACAAAGCCAGGATTGGTCTATGAATATCAAGCTGATTCTCTGTACAGAACTCCTCAAATGGCTGCTGATATCCGGCACGGAATTCATTCACCTCTTGCGCAGTAGGATTACCTACATAATGTATCGGATAGTGATGCTTTTTCTCATAGAAAGGCACCTCGAAAGGCAGGATAGAGAACATCTCGGCAATGTCTCTCCGAATGCTACGGATTCGCCATTCCTTCCAAGCCCATATCTTAGGAGAAATATAATAATAAGCCGGGATATTCGTCTTCTTTTTCAAGAACTTAGCAATATTGAGATTAAAGCCGGGATAATCCACCAAGATAACTACATCAGGTTTCCATTTCACGATATCATCCTTACACATCTTCATGTTGGAAAAGATGGTTCCCAGATGCAGCAGAACGGGAACGAAGCCCATATAAGCCAGTTCTTTATAATGCTTCACACGAGTACCTCCCTCGGCAGCCATCAAATCGCCTCCGAAGAACCTGAACTCAGCAAATTCATCCACTTTTTTCAGTGAGCGCATCAACCTACTGGCATGCAGATCACCACTCGCCTCACCTACTATCAAATAATACTTCATGATACTTATTTTTTTACTTTGAACTTTGAGATTTGAACTTTGAACTTTATGATTAGTTTTCTTGCTATAAATGAAAGGTCATTTCCTAGCAAAAGCACATCATAAAGTTCAATGTTCAATGTTCAAAGTTTTTAATCCAATCATAATCCGTGACATCAATCTTAGTTGGCGTGATGGCAATATATCCATTGTTTACAGCCCACAGATCGGTATCCGTAGCCTCAGGCTCGTCATTACGGTATTCTCCTACCATCCAATAGTAATCATATCCGTGAGGATGCGTACGGTGAACCACCTCATTGATCCATGAGCCATGCGTCATCCGGCAAGCCTTGAAGCCCTTGAAAGGAGGCATGGCTGGAAAATTGACATTCAGACAGGTATACTTAGGCAAGCCCTTCTCCAACACCATTTTAACCACCTTCAGCACGCCATCACGCAAAGGCATTAAGTCTGCATTTTCATCATAGTTGCAACTACTGAAGGCGATGCTTGGAATATGCTGCATGCAACCCTCTTTCGCTACCCCCATCGTGCCGGAATAATGATTGTTGACACTCGAATTATCCCCATGATTAATACCACCGATAACGAGATCGGGTCTGCGACCATCAAGCAACTGATCCAAAGCCAGTTTCACACAGTCGACCGGTGTTCCGCTACACGACCATACCACCACATCATCGCCCATGTTATGACGTCGCTTGAGACGCAAGGGAGTAGTAGCCGAAAAGGCACAGGCGAATCCGGAACGGGCACTTTCCGGAGCCACAACTAAGAGTTCACACCAGTCCTTCAAGAAGCTGACCAGTGTCTTGATTCCATTGGCATGATAGCCATCATCATTCGAAATTAATACTAACGGTTTCCTATTTTCCATAAAAATATCTTTCTTTTTGGTGCAAAAGTACGAAAAAACCTTTAAAGTAACACAATTCTCACATTATTTTTGTATCTTTGCCGAAAATTTACTAAGAAAATGGGAAAGATAATCGCATTAGCTAATCAAAAAGGCGGTGTCGGCAAGACTACCACCACGATAAATTTGGCTGCATCATTGGCCACTCTCGAGAAGACCGTTCTAGTGGTTGACGCTGACCCACAGGCCAACGCATCCAGTGGATTGGGAGTAGACATCAGCGAGGTTGATTGCTCTATCTATGAGTGCATCATCGACCACACGGATGTCCGTGATGCCATCTACACCACCGACATCAATGGTCTGGATATCATTCCTAGCCATATCGACTTGGTGGGAGCAGAGATAGAAATGCTGAATCTTAAGAATCGCGAGAAGGTTATCAAAAATCTTCTGGAACCTATCCGCGACGAATATGATTTTATACTCATCGATTGTTCCCCATCACTGGGTCTCATCACCGTCAACTCGCTTACAGCAGCTGACAGCGTGATTATCCCTGTGCAATGTGAATATTTCGCTCTTGAAGGAATTAGCAAATTGCTCAACACCATCAAAATCATCAAGAGTAAACTCAATCCGAAATTAGAGATCGAAGGCTTCTTGCTGACGATGTACGACAGCCGTCTTCGCCTTGCCAACCAGATTTACGATGAGGTAAAGCGGCATTTCCAGGAGCTGGTATTCAAAACCGTAATCCAGCGCAATGTGAAATTGAGCGAGAGCCCTAGCCACGGTCTGCCTGTCATCCTTTACGATGCAGAAAGCAATGGTGCAAAGAACCATCTGGCATTGGCCAAGGAAATTATCAACAAGAATAGTTAAGATTTGGAAATTGAACCTTTCAAGAAAGTTCAATGTTCAAAATTCAAAGTTCAAACTAAAAAATGGCAGTACACAAGAAATATAACAACGGAACAAAAAACAATGCCCTTGGCCGCGGTCTCGATGCCCTCATATCCACAGAGGGCGTTCGCACCCAAGGCAGCAGCACAATCAATGAAATAGCCATCGATCAGATCGAGGCTAATCCCAACCAGCCACGACGCGAATTTGACGAAGAGGCTTTGCACGAACTGGCAGAAAGCATCAAGGCAATAGGCATCATTCAGCCCATCACCCTACGTCAGGTTGCAGAAAACCATTTCCAGATTATAGCAGGTGAGCGCCGCTGGAGAGCTTCGCAGTTGGCAGGACTGACCGCCATACCTGCTTACATCCGCACCATCAGCGATGAGAACGTGATGGAAATGGCGCTCGTAGAGAACATCCAGCGCCAGGACCTCAACGCTATAGAAATCGCCCTGGCATACGAGCATCTCCTGGAGAACGAAGGAATGACACAGGAAAAGATTTCTGAAAGAGTAGGCAAAAGCCGAGCAGCCATTGCCAACTATCTCCGATTACTCAAGTTGCCGGCACAGGTACAGATGGCACTCCAGAAGAAAGAAATAGACATGGGACACTGTAGAGCCTTGCTCGCATTGGACAGTCCGTCTCTACAGATCAAGCTCTTCAAGGAGATTCAGAAAAACGGCTATTCCGTACGCAAAGTGGAAGAAATGGTACAGCACCTGAAAAACGGTGAAGACATCGAAAGCGGCAAGAAAACGATAGCAGCAAAAGCTCAGTTGCCTGAGGAATTCACTGCCATCAAGAACCGCTTGTCACAGTTTCTTGATACTAAGGTTCAATTCACCTGCTCGCCAAAGGGAAAAGGAAAAATTAGCATTCCGTTCGCCAATGAAGAAGAACTGGAACGCATCATGAAAGTTTTCGACCAATTGAAACAAGAATAAATGAGATTAGAAAATATCTGTATCACGGCTTTACTGCTGGTTAGCTCTACGCTTTCTTACGCACAGAAAAACAGAGAGAAGACCGATGTCAACGTACCTGCCATCGCCTCTGCCGACTCGGTAAAGATGCCTGTCGACTCTGTTCTCACTGCGCAAGACAGCAGCAACCTGGCAAAGCTCAACCAATCGCTCAAACCAGTTAAGAAAAAACGCGACTGGAGCACCTGGCACCCAGAAGCAAAAAGAGCTATGTGGATGGCGCTCGTCTTGCCGGGAGCAGGCCAAATATACAATCGTAAGTATTGGAAACTGCCTATCATATACGGCGGTTTCGTAGGTTGCGCATACGCCATCACCTGGAATAACCAGATGTATCACGACTATTCGCAAGCCTACCTTGACATCATGGACGATGATCCTAACACGCAAAGCTATAACCAGTTCTTGCACTTAGGAGCAACCATTGACGCTTCAAACATCGATCGTTACAAGGAAATATTCCGCAAAAGAAAAGATAAATTCCGCAGATGGAGAGATATGGGAGTATTTGTCATGATTGGTGTATACGCATTCTCTGTCATTGATGCCTATGTAGACGCATCGCTGTCTGAATTTGACATTTCAGACGATTTGACACTTAGAGTGGAGCCTACGGTCATGAACGACAAACGAACCAACAATCCGTTCAAGTCAGCATCGCTCGGCTTACAATGCTCACTCAAATTTTAGCAAAATGAACAAAATATCTCTTACAACAAAATAATGACGAGAAAATAGAACAGAAAAAAAAGAAATGAAGAAGATTATAATCATGGCAGCCGCCTTGCTTTTGGGATTGCAGGGCATGAATGCTCAAACAGAAAACGAAGAAAACGACGACATCATCACCGTAACTGATAAAGACGGAAAATCAGAGGAAATTGAAATTCCAGAAGGAATGGAAGACAACCTCGACAGCCTCTTACATCTTTACAATACACAGACATATCTCATGCCGGATACTTCCTGCAACTATCAGGACATCAATCCCGTATTCGATAAAGAGGTATACGTAGACCGCTTGAAGAGAATGCCTACCATCATTGAAATGCCATACAATGAAGTGGTACAGAAATTCATCGACCGCTACAGCGGTAAGCTGCGCAGATCGGTAAGCTTCATGTTGGGAGCCAGCAATTTCTACATGCCTATCTTTGAGGAAGCGCTTGAAGCATACAATCTTCCACTGGAGTTGAAATATCTCCCTGTCATCGAATCAGCCCTCAATCCTATGGCAATATCACGCGTAGGAGCCACAGGTTTATGGCAGTTTATGTTGCCAACAGGCAAGAGATATGGACTGGAAGTAAACACATTGGTAGATGAGCGCCGCGATCCGGTGAAGGCATCATACGCTGCAGCACACTATCTGAGCGACCTCTACAAGATATTCGACGACTGGAGTCTTGTCATTGCTGCATACAACTGCGGTCCAACCAATGTCAACAAGGCTATCCATCGCGCTAAGGGTAATGCTGATTACTGGAACATCTATCCATATCTTCCAAAAGAGACTCGTGGATATGTCCCAGCATTCATTGCAGCCAACTACATCATGAACTACTATTGCGACCACAATATCTGCCCAATGGTAACAGAATTGCCAGTAAAGACAGATACCGTACTGGTCAACAAGGATATTCACCTGGAACAGATTGCCCAGGTTCTCAACATCAACATCGAGCATCTCCGCAATCTCAACCCACAGTACCGTCGTGACATCATCAACGGTCTCAATAAGCCAATGGCACTAAGATTGCCATCTACACTGATTGGTTCTTTCATCGACCAGGAAGATTCCATCTGTGCATACAAGGCAGACGAACTGTTTCTGAAGCGTACATTTGTAGATGTAAACGACGCCGAGCCATCAGTCAGCCGCTCACGCAGCAGCTATAGCCGTCGCAGTAGCAGCAGTTCATCCCGCTCTTCACGCAGCAGCCGCAGCAAGAAGGGAAAGAACAAGAAAAAGACAAGAACAAAGAGTGTAACCATCAGAAACGGAGACACCCTTTCAGAAATAGCAGCACGCAATGGAACTACCGTTAAAAAGTTGCGCAAGCTTAACAAAATTAGCGGCAATCATATTCGTGCCGGAAAGAAACTCAAAGTAAAATAATAATTATAGGGAGGGTACATTATGGATGACCAGAACTTGAAAGACCTAGAAAGAGAGCAAGCTGATAATGAATTGATAGGCAATGCCTTTCAACATCTGCTCAACACCTACCTCAGTTCAAGACACAGAAAAAAGGTAGATATTGTAACCAAGGCGTTCAATTTCGCCCGCCAGGCGCACAAAGGGGTGCGCCGATTATCGGGCGAGCCATATATCATGCACCCTATCGCAGTGGCACAGATCGCTTGCGAAGAAATGGGATTGGGCTCTACCAGTATCTGTGCAGCCCTGCTGCATGACGTAGTGGAAGACACTGACTATACGGTAGAAGACATCGCCAATATCTTTGGCACCAAAATAGCCCAGATCGTTGATGGACTCACCAAGATCAGTGGTGGAATCTTCGGCGACAAGGCTTCTGCACAGGCTGAAAACTTCAAGAAACTGCTGCTTACCATGAGCGATGACATCCGCGTTATCCTCATCAAGATTTGCGACCGTCTGCACAATATGCGCACCCTCCAGTCGCAGCCAGCCAACAAGCAGTACAAGATTGCGGGCGAGACCTTATATATATATGCACCACTCGCCAACCGTTTGGGACTGAACAAGATTAAAACCGAGTTGGAAGATCTCAGCTTCAGATACGACCATCCACAGGAATATGCCAACATAGAGCATAAGCTTGCGGATACAGAAGCACAACGAGATATCCTCTTCGATAATTTTACCCGTCCTATCCGTGAAGAGCTTGACAAACTGGGTGTAGAATACAAGATCAAGGCACGTGTAAAGAGTCCGTATTCCATCTGGAACAAGATGCAGAACAAGCACGTATCCTTCGATGAAATCTACGATATTCTTGCGGTTCGCATCATCGTGACACCAAAGAACAGAGCCAACGAAGTAAACGAATGCTTCAATGTCTATGTTGCCATCAGCAAGATATACAAGAGTCATCCGGACCGTCTCCGCGACTGGCTCAACCATCCAAAGGCAAACGGCTATCAGGCGCTTCACGTTACCCTGATGAGCAAACTGGGTAGATGGATTGAAGTGCAGATCAGGAGCGACCGCATGGACGAGGTGGCAGAGAAAGGCTTTGCTGCTCACTGGAAGTACAAGGAAGGTGGTGAATATACCGAGGACGAGAACGAATTGAACGACTGGCTGAGTACCATCAAGGAGATTCTAGACGATCCGCAACCAGACGCCATGGACTTCCTCGATGCCATCAAGCTGAACCTCTATGCTTCAGAAATCTTCGTATTTACTCCTAAGGGAGAAATCAAGACAATGCCGGCAGGATGTACGGCGCTCGACTTTGCCTTCCAGATACATACCTTCCTGGGAAGCCACTGTATAGGAGCCAAGGTAAACCACAAGCTGGTGCCATTGAGCCACAAGCTGCAAAGTGGAGACCAGGTAGAAATCCTCACATCCAAGAGTCAGCATGTACAGCAGGCATGGGTCAATTTTGTCAGCACAGCCAAGGCAAAGAGCAAGATTCAAGCTATCCTGCGCCGCGATTCCAGAGAAATCCAGAAAAAGGGCGAAGGCATTCTCCTGGATTGGCTGAACAAGAACGGCATGGAAATGACAACATCGGTCATCGACCGTCTCTGCGAATACCATAATATCCAGAAGCATGAAACCTTTTTCCAGTCTCTTGGCGACCATTGCATCATTTTGGGCTACAAGGATTTGGATGAGCTCTTAGGAAAAAACAAAAAGCCAAAGCAAACCTCCAGCTGGCGCAACTATATTCCATTCCTTGGCAAAACCAAAGACAAGGAACAAGCTGAAGGAACTGTCAAGCCGCAAGAGTTGTTTATTGTAGGCAAGGATTTCAATAAGAAGAAACCGCTCATCATTACAGAAGAGAACATCAATCAGTTTATCTTCACAGACTGTTGCCATGCTATTCCAGGTGATGATATCATGGGATACATTGACAACAAGAACCGCATCGAGATACACAAACGCTCATGCTCTGTGGCTGCAAAACTGAAGTCCAGCTACGGCAACCGCATCGTTGATGCGAAATGGGATATGCACAAGAAGCTGCTCTTCGATGCAACCATTGAAATCAAGGGTATCGACCGCAAGGGTATGCTGCTTGATGTGAGCAAGGTTATCAGCGACCAGCTCGGCATCAATATCCATAAGCTCACTATCAGTAGCGACAATGGTATCTTTGATGGTACCATAGAACTCCGCATCCACGATCGTGAGGAGGTAAAGATCATCATGGATCAGCTCAAAAAGATTGAGGACTTGCAGGAAGTACAGAGAATCCTATAATCAGATAGTTAGAAGTTAGGAGTTGGAAGTTTTCACTTCCAGCTTCTAACTTCCATCATATTTAATCATAAACAACAAACTTAAAAACAATGAAAAAATTATTCTTATCATTTTTGATGATGTTGACCCTGTTGCCTTTGGCTGCAGCCAACAAGTATGATAATCCTGACACTATCGTAGTTTCCCGTGATGGCACAGGCGAATTCCGTACCATTGACGAAGCTATCGAAGTTTGTCGTGCCTTCATGGAATACACCAAGGTAATCTATGTAAAGAAAGGAGTTTATAAGGAAAAGCTCATCATCCCTTCATGGCTCACCAACATCATCATCTGCGGTGAAGACCGTGACCAAACCATCATCACATGGGATGATCACGCCAACATCAAGATGCCAGTAGGCGGACTCGATTCTGAAGCAGCCGTCAAGGGTAAGCCTATGGGAACCTTCCGTACTTATACACTCAAGGTACAGGGCAGTTACATCACCCTGAAAAACATCACCATCGAGAATAATGCCGCAAAATTGGGACAAGCAGTTTCCCTACATCTGGAAGGCGATCATATCCTGGTGCAGAACTGCCGATTGCTGGGCAATCAGGATACAGTCTATACAGGCATTGCCAACAACCGCTCTGCCTTTTACGACTGTTATATCGAGGGAACCACCGATTTCATCTTTGGTCCAGGAAGAACATGGTTTGAGAATTGTGAGATTCATAGCAAGGCCAACAGCTACATTACTGCTGCCTCTAGCCCAGCCGGTCAGGAATATGGCTATGTATTCAACAAGTGCAAACTTACCGCCGAGCCAGGCGTAGACAAGGTTTATCTGGGCAGACCATGGCGCCCTTATGCAGCTACCCTCTTCATGAATTGCGAAATGGGTAGTCACATCCGTTCTGAAGGATGGCACAACTGGGGCAAGCAGAGCAACGAACAGACAGCCCGCTACAGCGAGTACAACAACCATGGTGCTGGTGCAGCAACCAAGGGCAGAGTAGCCTGGAGCCATCAGCTCACCAAGAAAGAAGCAGCTAAAGTTACCATCAAGAATGTCTTCGGTGAAGAAGCGTGGTAACCCTAGCTAATCATAAAGTTCAATGTTCAAAGTTCAAAGTACTACACCAGCCCATCGAGCTGCTTTTTGAGTTCCTTGAGCTGATCTCTCACAGATATAAGGGTGTCGAGAACGTCAGATGACTTCTCGGCACCCGCTCTGTTTTGACTCAGATACTTACGTGCCGCAGCAATCTTCAATCCCTTCACCTTAATGAGGTTATAGATCAGCTTTACCTGTTCAATATCCTTCTCGGTATATTGACGAACCTTGTTTCCGGAAACCTTTGGTTTCAGAAAAGGGAACTCCTTCTCCCAATATCTCAAAGAAGATTCATTAACACCTATTTCTTCTGCCACTTCCTTGATTGAATAGTATAATTTTGCTGGTTTATCTGAATTTATAGCCATTTTTTCCGTCTTTAATTTCAAAAATAATTAATTTAGTTGCAAAATTAAACAATTCTTCTTATCTTTGCAAAGAATTTCGAAAAAAAATAAAGATAAAGACAAAAATAATATGATGACAGCTAATGAAGTGCGCGAATCCTTCAAGAAATTCTTCGAAGGTAAGGGCCACAAAATTGTTCCATCAGCACCTATGGTTATCAAGGATGACCCAACGCTGATGTTTACAAACGCTGGTATGAACCAGTGGAAAGACATCATCCTCGGTACAAAAGACCCAGGCAAGGATGTTCGTCGTGTTGATACTCAAAAATGTCTCCGTGTAAGCGGTAAGCACAACGACCTCGAAGAGGTAGGTCATGATACTTACCACCACACCATGTTCGAGATGCTCGGTAACTGGAGCTTCGGCGACTACTTTAAGGAGGGTGCCATTGATTTGGCATGGGAGTATCTTACTGAGGTTTTGAAGCTCAACCCTGCCGACCTCTATGTTACCGTATTCGAGGGTTGCAAGGAGGAAGGTCTGGAACGCGACAACGAGGCAGCAGGTTACTGGGCTAAGCACGTGCCAGCCGACCACATCATCAATGGTAACAAGCACGACAACTTCTGGGAGATGGGCGATACAGGTCCTTGCGGTCCTTGCTCAGAGATTCATGTGGATTCACGTACTCCAGAGGAGAAGGCTCAGGTGCCAGGCCGCGAATTGGTAAACAAGGATAACCCACAGGTCATCGAAATCTGGAACATCGTGTTCATGCAGTACAACCGCAAGGCTGATGGTTCTCTCGAACCACTCCCAATGCACGTTATCGATACAGGTATGGGCTTCGAGCGCTTGGTTCGCATGTTGCAGGACAAGCACTCTAACTATGATACAGATATCTTCCAGCCGATCATCAAGGAAATCGAGGCTATCTCTGGCAAGAAGTATGGCTTCACTACTCCTACAGGTGAGAATGGTGAGGGCAAGGATGAGCAGGAAAAGATTGACATCGCTATGCGTGTCTGCGCCGACCACCTCCGTGCCGTAGCCTTCTCTATCGCCGATGGCCAGTTGCCAAGCAACGCCAAGGCAGGTTACGTAATCCGCCGTATCTTGCGCCGTGCCGTACGTTACGCTTACACATTCCTCGGTCAGAAGCAGGCATTCATGTACAAGCTCGTCAATGTATTGGTAGAGCAGATGGGTGCAGCCTTCCCAGAGTTGCCAGCTCAACAGGAACTCATCACCCGCGTGATGAAAGAGGAAGAGGATTCATTCCTCCGCACCTTGGAGAAGGGTATCAACCTCCTCAATGGCGATATGGACGAGCTCAAGGCTCATGGCGAGATTCAGCTCGACGGCGTGAGCGCATTCCGCCTCTTCGATACCTACGGTTTCCCTCTCGACCTTACAGAGCTTATCTGCCGTGAGAATGGTTACACAGTAGATGCTGCAGGCTTCGACGAGGAGATGAAGAAGCAGAAAGAGCGTGCCCGCAATGCTGCTGCCGTAGAGAATGGCGACTGGGAGGTTTTGAAGGAAGGCGACCAGAACTTCGTGGGTTACGACTATACAGAATATGAGTGCCACATCCTGCGCTACCGCAAGGTGACTCAGAAGAAGAACTCTTTCTATGAGTTGGTACTCGACAACACTCCATTCTATGGTGAAATGGGTGGACAGGTTGGCGACAAGGGTGTACTCGTTAGCGAGGATGAGACTATCCAGGTTATCGACACCAAGCGCGAGAACAACCAGAGCATCCACATCGTAAAGGAGTTGCCAAAGGATGTAAATGCTGACTTCATGGCTTGCGTCGATATCGAAAGCCGCGAGGGAAGCGCTGCCAACCATACAGCTACCCACTTGCTCGACTACTGTCTGAAGCAGGTTTTGGGCGAGCACGTAGAGCAGAAGGGTTCTTATGTAGATAAGGATACATTGCGTTTCGACTTCTCTCACTTCCAGAAGGTAACTGATGAGGAGCTCCGCAAGGTAGAGCACATGGTAAACGAGATGATCCGTGCCGACTACGCACTGGATGAGCACCGCGATACTCCTATTGAGGAGGCTAAGGAGCTTGGCGCTATCGCCCTCTTCGGCGAGAAGTATGGCGACAAGGTTCGTGTGGTTCGCTTCGGTCCATCTGCTGAGTTCTGTGGTGGTATTCACGCCAAGAGCACCGGTAAGATTGGTTTCTTCAAGATTATCTCTGAGAGCAGCGTAGCTGCCGGCATCCGCCGTATCGAGGCTTTGACAGGCAAGGCTTGCGAGGAGGCTATCTACGGCTTGCAGGATACCATCGTAGCCTTGAAGGGCTTGTTCAACAATGCCAAGGATCTTGAGGGTGTCATCAGAAAGTACATCGACGAGCACGATGCCTTGAAGAAGGATGTTGAGAAATTCCAGGCTCAGGCTGTGGAGCGTGCCAAGGATAAGCTTGTAGAGAATGCAAGAGAAATCAACGGCGTGAAGGTTGTTACAGCCGTATTGCCAATGGAGCCAGCAGCTGCCAAGGATTTGGTATTCAAGGTTCGCGAGGCATTGCCAGAGAACATGATCTGCGTAGTAGGTTCTGTTTATAACGACAAGCCTATGCTCAGCGTAATGTTCAGCGATGATATGGTAAAGGATCACGGTTTGAACGCTGGTAAGATGATTCGCGAAGCTGCCAAGTTGATTCAGGGTGGCGGTGGCGGTCAGCCTCACTATGCTCAGGCTGGCGGTAAGAACAAGGACGGCTTGAGCGCTGCAGTAGATAAGGTTGTAGAGTTGGCTCAGCTGTAATAAGCCTCCTCAAAGAAGTATATGATAGAGTTATCTTAACTCTTATATATAATAAGGTATAAAGGGTTGCAATCCATCTTTTCGAGGATTGCAACCCTTTTTCTGTAAAATGCTGCGTATGATTTCAATATTTTTATTACCTTTGCACCCGAATTGTAAAACATATACATATTTAATATGGCTATCATAAAGACAGTAGAGGGAAAGACTCCCCGTTGGGGAAAGAATTGTTTTATCGCTGAGAACGCCGTACTGACAGGTGACTGTATTCTTGGTGATGACTGTAGCATCTGGTATAGTGCAGTATTGCGCTCTGACGTGGATGTCATCAGATGTGGAAACAGGGTAAATGTGCAGGATTGCGCCTGCATCCATCAAACCGGTACGATGCCTTGCATTCTGGAGGATGATGTATCTGTGGGACATGGGGCCATCGTCCACGGAGCCACAGTCAGAAAAGGCGCACTCATCGGCATGAATGCCACCGTGCTAGACAAGGCTGATATCGGCGAAGGAGCTATCATTGCTGCAGGTGCTGTGGTTACCCATGGCACTAAAGTTCCAGCACATGAGATTTGGGCAGGTATTCCAGCCAAGAAGGTGAAAGCCTGCGCTCCCGGCCAAGCCGAGGAGTTTGCCAAGCATTATTCCGGATATATCAAGGACTGGTATCTGAAGGAAGATTGATAGAAAGGTATCTTGGTAAGGAGACTATCATCGTATTAGTAGGTTAACGACGTGTAGTAAAAGCAGCATGATGAAGATGATTCGTGACCGTAAAACAAAAATGCGCCCGCACAATACGGACGCATTTCTGTTTTTATAAAATTACCACCAACAGCAGAACAGCAGTGATACTCCCTTCTTCAGCTTCTTTCGAGGCTTCCTGTTCTGTTTGTTCTAGGCGATGGCAGGAGAAAGCACTCCCATAGAAGATAGAGCTCTATCTTTCCACCATGAATATGGCGGCACTTATGCCTGAAACTTTAATCACATCAGTCTTTCTTCCTGATTTATACACAACCTTTCCTGTGGAAAGAACAGAAACTGCCTTACCACCTACGGAGCTGATATTGAGAGAGGCTGCCTTGGCACCAGGATTCACGACAACAACATACTCCTCCTCACCCAAAGTGCGCTCATATACCATCGGATATTCCTGCCCCTTCCGGTTCAGGAGCTTCCAATCACCCTCATTGTCAAGAGCCTTTGCAGAATGACGCAAAGCGGTCAACTTACGGGTATATGACAACAGAGAATTCTGATCTCCCTGCTGAGCTTCAACGGTCAACTTTCCGTTTTCCGTATCTACAGGGAAGTAAAGCTTATCGGGTGCACTCGTAGAGAATCCGGCATTCTTGCCCTTGGTCCACTGCATCGGAGTACGAGTACCAGAGCGCTCATTGCTACCCTCCTTGTTAGGGAGATTCATCTGATACTTCATACCAATCTCATCACCATAATAGATAAACGGAATACCTGGCATGGTGAGGAAGAAGGTCATCGCCACCTTCAACTGGTCAGGCGTATTGCGGGTACCGATGTTAGGGCGCTGGTAATCATGGTTGGCAGATGGAACAGCAATGTAGCCGAGATTCTTGGTGGCATTGAAAGCCTTGGTATAGTTCTCGCTAAATTCCTTAAGCGAACCCTTTCCCTGCTTGTCGAAATAGCAGTTCTTATAGCTCTGCTCCCATTTGCCCCATGGAGTCTTACGGTCGAAGAACAGAGAGGCATAGCCCTTAAGACCGAAATGGATGTAGAAATCGATGTTGAAGCCGGCAGGAATGGCTTGCTGCGGATTAGCCCACTCTGAAATCAGGACGGTCTCAGGATAATACTTATCCTTCCAGGCACGCATCTCCTTCCAGAGCTTGGAAACCTCCTTCTTGTCGGGGTCGTTCTTGATAAGCGATGATGCCATATCTACACGGAAGCCATCCACACCCTTATCAAACCAGAAAGCCATAATGTTACGTATTTCCCTGCGGACAGCCTGTGGTCCTGGAGCATCCACGCCCTGCTCCCAAGGATGATTTGGATCTGGATGAGCAAAACCATAGTTCAAGGCAGGCTGGCACTCGAAGAAATTCTTCTCATAATACTTGGCACGAGGAGCATTAGCCTCCACATATCTGCCTCGGGTACTAGACTCCGGACTTGCTTCCTGATGACGGGCTTCTATTTCTTTCTTCTCACTCTCAGGGATATCATTCATCCAGATATAATAGTCGCTGTAACGCTGGTTAGGATCTTTCTCGGAAGACTCCTTAAACCAGGAACACTTGGTGCTGGAATGTCCTGCCACCAGGTCGAGACAAACCTTGATGCCACGCTTATGGGCCTCATTGACCAAAGTAACCAAATCGGTATTGGTACCGAATCGAGGATCCACCTTGTAGAAATCGATGACATCATAACCACCATCAAACCATCCCGACTCAAAGATTGGATTGAGCCAGAGGGCGTTCACACCCAGAGACTTGATGTAATCCAACTTGGAAGTGATACCCGGCAGATCGCCAATACCGTTGCCATCAGTATCCATATAGGAAGATGGATAAATCTGATAGAAAAGTGCATCACTCAACCAAGCCGGTCCCTTCTTCTGTTCTGCCTGAACAGAAAGTGTGGTTGCCGCCAAAGCAGCAACCAACAGCATTTTATTCATTCTTTTCATAAGCAACATTATTAATTCAAAAAAAACTTTCTTTCATAATAACTCAAAATTCTGCATTTTATTGTGTTATTGTGCAAGAATGCTAATTGCAAATCCGCCACCTGCAACAGAGTTCAACTTCAAGACAGACTTGCTGGTCACAGTCTTCTTGGTGATGACATAAGCCTGAGAATTGGTCTTGTAGTTGGCATTTTTGCGATTGCAAATTTAATAGTTTTTTTCGAGTTATCCTAACCTCATTAATAGAATAGTGGAACAAAAACGACCCAAGAATGCAATAACAACCTCATTAACAACAGGTTTTCATAATCTTCCATACCATTGAAAGTGGATGGAATAAAAATTGTATTTTGCACCCTTTTTATCCATCAATTATTTCTACAACGCTTTCTTCATTTTCATTTACTACCACTTTTAGCCACATTTCTACTTTTTATACCTCACTCTTTATCAAGCACTTATAAAAAAACACAGATAATATTTTTCCACTTTTTCTTTGCAAGCACTAGGTTTATACCTTATTATTTCATAACTTTGCATCCGAAAATGACAGATACGCATTTTCATAACTAACAATTTAATATTCATAAGAAATAATATTCACAAGAAACATGAAACACTTCATTCTATCCTGCGCACTGTCGATGGCGGCTATAGCCTCCTCCAGCGCACAACAAACTGGTCAGTTGCCCGTCTATCTCGACAACACCAAACATGTAGAACAACGCATCGATGATGCCATCTCTCGCATGACACTTCAAGAGAAGATTCGCATCATTCATGCACAGAGTAAGTTTTCCTCTGCTGGAGTTCCCCGTTTGGGATTTCCTAACTTCTGGACAGATGACGGTCCTCATGGTGTTCGCCCTGATGTATTGTGGGACGAATGGGAGCAGGCTGGCCAAACCAATGACTCCTGCGTTGCCTTCCCAGCCCTCACCTGCCTGGCAGCATCCTGGAACCCACAGATGAGCAGAATCTATGGAGAAGCATTAGGCGAAGAGGCACTGTATCGAGGAAAAGACATGATTCTAGGTCCTGGCGTGAACATCTATCGCACCCCATTGAACGGACGCAACTTCGAATATATGGGTGAAGATCCTTACCTGGCAAGCATCATGGTTGTACCTTATATCCAAGGATTACAGTCTAAAGGAGTATCAGCCTGCGTAAAGCATTACTGCCTCAATAACGAGGAGGAATACCGTCATCAGGTAAACGTCATCGTGAGCGACCGTGCCCTCCACGAAATCTATCTTCCAGCCTTCAAGGCTGCTGTAGAGAAAGGTAAGACTTGGGGAATCATGGGTGCTTATAATCTCTACAAGAACGAACACAACTGCCACAACCAGTGGACACTGAACAAGATTCTGAAGGGCGACTGGAAATATGACGGCGTAGTGGTAAGCGACTGGGGAGGCGCACACGATACCGACCAAGCCGTGAAGAACGGGCTCGACATAGAGTTCGGCACATGGACGAACGGATTGACTATGGGTGCCAGCAATGCCTACGATAATTACTACCTTGCCGTACCATATATAAAAGGTATCCAGGAAGGTAAATACACCACCAAGGAATTGGATGAAAAGGTGCGCCGCGTATTGCGCCTCTTCTATCGCACCACCATGAATCCGAACCGTCCTTATGGTTTTCTCTGTTCTGACAGCCACTATGCAGCAGCCAGACAGATTGCCGAAGAAGGCATCGTACTGCTCCAGAACAAGAACCATGTGCTTCCTATCAATACCCAGAAAGCACAACGTGTTTTGGTAGTAGGAGAAAATGCCGTGAAGATGATGACCGTGGGTGGAGGCAGCTCTTCTCTCAAGGTACAGCGGGAGATTTCGCCACTCGACGGATTAAAATCACGACTGGAAAAAGATAATGTGGAAGTGGAGTTTGCCCGAGGTTATGTAGGCGATGTAAGCGGAAATTACAATGGCGTAACTACCGGACAGAATCTGGATGACAAACGCAGCGAGGCAGAGCTGATAGCCGAAGCCGTAGAAAAAGCCAAGCATGCTGATTACGTGGTGATGTTTGGCGGCTTGAACAAGAGTGATTATCAGGATTGCGAAGGTCACGACCGCAAACAGCTTGAATTGCCATACTCTCAAGACAAGCTCATCGAGGCTTTGACTAAAGCCAACAAGAACTTCATCTATGTGAATATCTCGGGTAATGCTGTGGCTATGCCTTGGAAAGAAAAAGTGGCTGGCATCATTCAGGGATGGTATATCGGTAGCGAAAGCGGTGAAGCTCTGGCTTCTATCCTCACCGGCGACAAGAATCCTAGCGGCAAATTACCATTCACATGGGTAAACTCATTGCAGGAAGTGGGTGCCCACGCATTAAATACCTATCCGGGCACCTGGCGCAAGGAAGGTGGAGCCAAGACTGAGGGCAACATCATTGATGAGGAGTATAAGGAAGGCATCTATGTAGGCTACCGCTGGAATGATAAGAAAAACATCAAGCCAGCATTCGCCTTTGGTCATGGATTGAGCTACACCCAGTTTGCCATCTCTAATCTTCGCAGTGATAAGAATCTGATGAATCAGAATGACTCTATCACCTTTACCGTGAATATAAAGAACACTGGCAAACGTGCCGGTGCAGAAACCATCCAACTCTATATCCATGATGTAAAGGCTTCTGTCGATCGCCCTTACAAGGAGCTGAAGGGATTCCAGAAGGTTTACCTGCAGCCGGGAGAGAGCAAGGATGTAAACATCACCATCAATAAGCAGGCACTCAGCTTCTATGATGAAACAGCTGCATCCTGGAAGGCAGAAGCAGGCAAGTTTGAGGCACTCGTCGGAAATGCTTCCGATCAGCTGAAACTTAAAAAGGCGTTTGAACTGAAATAAAATGAGTGGAGTTAATACATAACAAAAACATCGTAAATATGAGAACAGCATTCATATCACTATCATTTCTGCTGGCTGGCTCGCTGATGGTTCCTGCCATCGCCCATACACCCGCCAGCAAGAAGAAAGTTGCTACAACAACTCAAAAAGGTAAAATCCTGCCGATGAAGGAGTATATCGACCAGCTGATGGCAAAGATGACTCTGCAGGAGAAAATCGGTCAGCTCAACCTGATGGTGGCTGGCGATATCACTACCGGTGGAGCCCTGGACACCCAGGTGGGTGGCGACATTGCAAAAGGCAACATGGGCGGCGTATTCAACATCAAGGGACTCGACAAGATCAAGGCTCTCCAGGACATCGCCATCAAGAACAGCCGTCTGGGCATTCCGCTGCTGGTGGGCATGGACGTAATCCATGGTTACGAGACGATGTTCCCTATCCCTCTCGCCCTCTCCTGCTCCTGGGATACAGAAGCGATGAAGAAGGTAGGCGAAGTATCGGCTAAGGAAGCCAGTGCTGCAGGAATCAACTGGACTTACTCGCCCATGGTAGATATTGCACTCGATGCCCGATGGGGACGAATCAGCGAGGGCAACGGAGAGGATCCTTACCTGAGCGGCGTGATGGGTGCCGCACTCACACAGGGTTACCAGGGTGTTGACATGCGCACAGAGGAGATTTTGAGAGCAGATAGAATCATGGCTTGCCTCAAGCACTTTGCCCTCTACGGAGCCGTGGAGAGCGGAAAGGAATACAACACCGTGGATATGAGTCGCATACGCATGATGAACCAATACCTGCCTCCTTACGAAGCCGTGGTAAAGGCTGGCGTAGGCAGCGTAATGTCTTCGTTCAACCTGATAGATTACACCCCTGCCACCGCCAACCACTGGATGATGACTGATGTTTTGAGAAAACAATGGGGATTCAAGGGATTCGTGGTAACCGATTATGCATCTATCGCCGAGATTCTGAACCACGGCACAGCCAAGAATCTGAAAGAAGCATCAGAACAGGCACTCCTGGCTGGTACGGATATGGATATGTGCTCCAATGCCTTCGTCAAGCATCTGGCACAAAGCGTGGCAGAGGGCAAGGTGACGGAGGAAGACATCAACACTGCCTGCCGCCGCATCCTCGAGGCAAAATACAAACTGGGATTGTTCAGCAATCCTTACCGTTATTGCAACGCCAAGCGAAACAAGACCGACATCTACTCTGCCGAAAACCGACAGATAGCTCGCGACGTAGCAGCCGAGACCTTCGTGCTTCTGAAAAATGAAGGAAATCTTCTTCCTCTGAAGAAACAGGGAAAGATAGCGCTGATTGGTCCTCTTGCAGATACCCGCAACAATATTGCCGGCACATGGAGTGTAGCTCAGGCTCCAGAGAAATATACTACTATCAAGGAAGCCATGGAGAAAGCGCTCGATGGCAAAGCCACCTTATTATATGCACAGGGCAGCAATATCTGGCGCGATAGGGAACTTCAGAAGAACGGCGAACAGGGTAAGTCTATTGCCTGGGGAGATGAGGTAAAGATGAAGAACGAGGCACTGCAGATAGCAAAGGAAGCAGATGTGATTATCTGCGCCATGGGCGAAACTGCCGATATGAGCGGGGAATGCGCAAGCCGCACTAATCTGGAAATGCCTGATGTACAGCAGGAACTTCTGGCAGAACTCGCAAAGACGGGAAAACCTGTCGTATTGCTCAACTTTGCCGGTCGCCCTACGGTTTTGTCATGGGAGAATGAACACATTCCTACCATCATGAACGTATGGTTTGGTGGTTCTGAAGTGGGAGATGCACTTTGCGATGTTATCTTCGGCGACAAGGTTCCATCAGGTAAGCTCACCACTTCCATGCCAAAGACAACCGGACAGGAGCCTCTCTACTACAATCATCAGAATACGGGAAGACCAGTACCTGATGACAATCAGAAATTTGCCAAGTTTGCCAGCAATTGTCTGGACGTAAGTAATGGTCCTCTCTATCCATTCGGCTATGGATTGAGCTACACCACTTTCGAGTATGGCGATTTGAAGCTAAGCAGCCATGAAGTCAATATGGATGACTGGAAGATTACTGCCACCATCAACGTAAAGAATACAGGTAGCCGAGATGCCGACGAGGTAGTTCAGCTTTATATCCGTGATATGGTTGCCAGCATCTCTCGCCCTGTCAAGGAGCTGAAAGGTTTCCAGCGCATCCATCTGGCTGCAGGAGAAAGCAGGGAAATCTGCTTCGACATCACTCCTGAAATGCTCAAATTCTATAACGCAGAATTAAAGCATGTGATAGAACCTGGCGACTTCCAGATTATGGTGGGAGGAAACAGTAAAGAGGTAAAGACCCAGAATCTTACTGTTAAGAAGCACCCATAGAAGTTCCCCTATGGGTGCTGAGTAGTTACATGACACCATCTATAAGTTATAAAAACTAAAAATAGACAAATTTTATCACTTATAAATGAAACTTTTCGTATATTTGCAAAAAGTTTCATTTATAAGTGATAAAAATATGGCAACTATTATTCGTCAATCATATATCGACAAGATAGAAAGGTATCTTGGCAAGGAGACTATCATCGTATTAGTAGGTCAACGTCGTGTAGGTAAAAGCTACATGATGAAGATGATTCGTGACCGAAAAACGGCAGATGACGGAAACAATATTATCTATATAGACAAGGAGAAAAGAGAGTTTGACTACATTCAGACCTACCAGGATCTCAACGACTATATCGGACAGCACTTTTTATCCGATAAACATAATTATATCCTTATCGATGAGATACAAGACATCAAGGAATTTGAACGATCCATCCGAAGTTATCGCACAGAACCCAACACCGACATCATTATAACTGGTAGCAATGCCCGTATGCTGAGCAATGAACTGAGCACACTCATCGGTGGCAGATATAAGGAAATCTATATCCAATCGCTGAGCTATAACGAGTTTTTGGAATTTCATCAACTATCAGATAATGACGAAGCACTTGCTCTGTACATTCAGTATGGCGGTTTGCCTGGTCTGGCAAAGATAGGTCTGGAAGAGGATGATGCACGTGAATACCAGATGGATATTTACCATACCGTTTTGCTTAAGGATGTCATCATGCGCAACCAGATAAGAAACGTGCCATTCTTAGAGAACCTGGTGCGTTTCCTTGCTGATAATACAGGTAAACTCATCTCAGCCAACAGCATCTCCAAATATATGAAATCTCAAGGAGAATCCATCGCTTCGGCAGCTATCACCAATTACATATCCTTCCTTTGCGAAGCCTATATCCTGCACAAGGTGAACCGCTATGACATCCACGGCAAACGTATCTTTGAAACCAACGATAAGTTTTATTTTGAAGACAACGGCATTAGAAATGCCATTGCCGGAGGTACACGTGAAGGAGACATTGAGAAAGTGATAGAGAATATCATCTATCAGCACCTCATACGATTGGGCTATCAGGTATATGTAGGACAATTGCAAGCTGGAGAAATCGACTTTGTATGTACCAAACCAGGAGGCGAACGCATCTACGTGCAAGCTTCCTACATCATAGCCGACAATGCAACCAGAGAGCGGGAGTTTGGCAATCTCCGTGCCATCAAGGACAACTATCCGAAATACGTTATCTCCATGACTCCTCTGCTCACCAAGAATGATGATGACGGCATCACGCATCTGCATCTTCGCAAGTTCTTGAAAGAAGGAATATAAAAGTTCAAGCAGATTCGCAGAGTTGCAACTATGTTATAAAACCAGAAATGCACCCGCACAATACGGACGCATTTTTTATTTTATAATTCTCCCGAGAAACTATGTAAATATTATTCTAAACGAGTAAAATACTTCTCAAGCACCCGTAAAATGGGTAAAGAAGAGATTCTATATTTTCCCTTAAGGTTTTTTGTATTTTCCTTTAAGGGAAAATATATTTTCCTTAAGGGTTTGAAAATTTCTCCTTAATGGATTTTTACGAAGCTTTCAACTTGTAAAGATAAGTACAATATCGCTTACTCCATACACTCCATAAGTGCAAAGTCTGAGATTATAAAAAGTGAGGTTCACCAGCCAGGACAAAAACGGAGTTATAAGATAAAAAAGAGCGTAAAGAGATAAGATGCCTATGCTTCTTATACTCTTTACGCATAAGATTTAGTTTTCGCAGACAGTAAACTGATATTGGCCTGAGGCCAATTCCAAAACGTATTTATTTCCTATTAGCTTATATTGATTCTTCTTTAATTTCTTTCCATCCAGTAAAACAGACTTCTGAGAAGCTGCAGGTAAACTTACCGTAGCAGATGTGTTTGCTGGAATGACAAATGAATAGACAAGTCTATTGCCCTTTCGTTCCCATTTGCTTTCGATCCTGCCATACATACTATCATAGAATCCGGAAGCATACTGCAAGCCACCTGGCTCATCAGGCTCGGGTTGCAACAGAAAATGCTTAAATCCAGGGTTCTCCTCGTCGCGCTGAATACCCAAAGAAAAGTTATACATCCAAGCTGCCACAGCTCCAAAAGAATAGTGATTGAAGGAGTTCATGCGGTTGTTGCCTCCAAAACCTCTCTCATGTGTATAGGAATTGAGACGTTCCCATATTGTTGTTGCTCCCTGAGTTACTGGATATAGCCAGGATGGATAAGTTTTTTGGCGAAGCAGTCGATAAGCCAAGCTATCTTGCCCAGCATCCGACAAGGCTTTGCTAATCCAGGCAGTACCAATAAAACCTGTCATCAGAGAATAAGGTGGACAATATTCTCCTTTGTCTGTTTTGTTGGAACGTATGAGAGTTGACTTCAGGTTTTCTATAAACTTTGTTCTCAATGCTGGTTTGATGATATCAAATACCAGTGGAAGTACGTAAGATGTTTGTGTATCTACCAACTTGCCCTTTTGTTCTTTATTGAATGAGGAAGCTATCGTTTTACCCGAAGAAGGATTCACGTAGGAGGCGTTGAACAGCTCAACCCGTTCCTTGTGCAAATTCCCATAATAGGCTACATCATCAGGAAAGCCCAATATTCCTGCCATCTTCTGCATCAATTCCAAATCATAGATATAATAACACTCCCAAAGAAGAGATTTGTCATTCCGTTCATCTTCCAGTCCCAGCCAGTCACCAAGATCTCCCCACTGCCGTTTCTGAACAATGATGTCTGTGGTACTATCTATATAATGGCTCTTCACATATTCTATATATTTCTTCATTGCAGCATAATGTTCCCTGATCAAGGTAGTATCATTATATTGCTGGTAGCACTCCCATGGAACAGTAATGCCGGCACTTCCCCACAGCAACCCACCAAAACCACCACCTATAGGGGCAATGTCTTGAAATCTTCCCTCAGGGGTTTGTACATCTCTCATTGCCTGCAAGTAGCTACGAAGCATGACAGCGGCATCAGTCATATAAGTTGCTGTACGGGAAAACACAGAGATGTCACCCGCCCAACCCATACGCTCATTACGCTGAGGGCAATCCGTTGGTATGGAGAGGAAATTTCCCATTGAGGACCATTTCACATTTTCCCAGAGACGATTGATATTGTCATCGGAAGTCTGATACGCTGAGGAAATCTTCTTGATAGAACTCAAGACGATTCCTTTGACATTTTCCAATGGAAGTGGAGCTTCCAAACCGGTGATTTCAATATAGCGGTAACCGTGATAGGTGAATCGGGGGGTAAAAACTTCGATACCACCTTTGGCGACATAGATATCCTGAGCCATCGCTGCACGGATGTTCTCCATCATCATCATTCCCGCATCACCAGCATATTCCGGAAGATTTGGATACAATACCTCTGCGTATCTCATCGTGACTTGCGTAGAAGGTGAAAGACCGCAGAATTTGATTTTTGGAACACCCACCATGTTCTGCCCCATATCATAAATGAATACCCCTTTTCGCACTTCCTTAACCGATTTTGCAGGGAGTTCACAGACAGGAAGTATGGTGTTTTCATTTTGCCCCACCAGTTTGAAAAAGCTATAATCATCGGGAGCCATTGCCGTTCCCCATCCGTCATGGCTTACATGTTCGGTCAACGGGATTTCAACACAATCTCTCCATTTGCCAGCATCATAAGAAGGAAGAGACCATCCTTCTACATCACCCTCACGGCAAGCATCATATACTTCTCCCTGGAAAAGACTTCCGTATTTCACAGGTCCTTCATCGTAGTATTGCCACAGAGAAGGAGATGTTACAACATCCTGGCTGCTGCCATCCTTATACCTAATATATAATCTGGCCAATAGTGACTGACGGTCACCGAAATAATTCCAGTTCTCACCTTGAAAGGTAAGACCGCCACTCCACCAGCCTTCACCCAAAATAGCACCTATTGCATTCTGACCATACAGTAAATGCTCAGTAACGTCATATGTCTGATAAGTATGTGTCTTGTTATATTGCGTTATACCTGGATTTAGATATTCCTCATTGACACGCTTGCCATTCATATAAACATCATATACACCACGTGCAGTAACATAGAGGCGAGCAGAGGCCACCTCCTTATCCACCTTGAAACTAGTACGAAGCATCGGCATAGACTTCTGGCTAGGATTAATGATAACCTGGCGTGAGGACTTCCTGCCATCTAAAGTCATTTGGAGCTTATCTACTTTTACGATAACATTACCTGGACTTCGAAATGCTCTCACTTCGGCTTCCGAAAAAGTAGCCATTTGAGATTTGTTGACTGCTATTCCCAGATCAGCCAATACTGGAAAAGCCAGGAAGTCTCCACCTTGCCCTATAGGATTCAATGACTGTATTCCAAGACTTTGACCATCCACGAAGATTTCCGTATACCCCAGGTTGACTGCCACTTCAAAATGATGCTTGAGATAACGGTTACCTTGATTGATGACACTCGCCGGTATGGATATAACCTTTAGAGGAACATCCTGCTTGTCCTCTTTGGCATATCCTACTCTATAAACTGCAACTGTTGCTTCCTTTTTATCATCTATTCCCTGAGTATTCAGTTCTAACTTTATATAGGAAGCATCCTGATGATTCTGCAGATGATAGATGTTTTTGTTGGCATCCATCAATCTTCTGTCATTGACACCAAGCAAGAAGGATGCTTGTTTTGATTTGCTGCGTTTGTCTAATTGAAGAGAAATGGAGAATCTGAATACAGGCAGGTATTGACTATGAAGCACATTGCAGGATTCCGGTAAACCAACCCATTTGGCACCTTTCCAGGCTTCGCTCTTATCCGAATGGTTCATTAAACCCATCTCAAACCAGGAAGTTTGACTCATTGGACAGTCATCCTGATTCCAAACGGTCAAATTCCATTGATACCTTTTCTGAGGCATCAATTTCTTACCTGCGTAACGTACATTCAAGGACTTTGAATTGGCAACTTTTCCAGAGTTCCACAATACCTTTCCCTGCACGTCGGTTACAGTAATGGCATAAGCTTTCTGATAGCAATTCCTGGAATGATCATCAGATAGCATTTGCCAACTGAATCTAGGATGCTCCTCTTCAAGAGCAATTGGAGTTTTCTGATACTCCACCTTCATCTGCGCTATCGATGTTGTACGTTTGGCGTAAGAAGCGCCAGCCAACATGCAAAAGAAAAAAAAGACAATACGATGTTTCATAATAAAAGGCTTTTTATTAAGCTAAGAAGGGTGTCATCCTCCTATATCTGAGCTCAGAAATAGACTAATGCCCCCTCCTGATGTGAATTAAAAATATGTAGTCAAAGCGGCTTCTGCTGCAGGTAACGGGAATAAAATTCTGATATCTGTATAAGACTGTGGAGCTACACCATAACCTTCTGGGAAATAGTAATCTTGTGGATTGGCCTTTACCCGATTGCCATAAGCCTTCATGACAGATTCTACCTTGCCGGAATGAATCAAATCGAGCCAGCGTTTGTTTTCAAATGCTAACTCTACTCTTCTCTCATTCAATATGGCTTCACGCAACAGACCTTGATTAGTAACCTCGCAGTCATTCAAGCCTGCTCTTTTACGTACTTGGTTCAAATAAGTCAATGCTTCATCCGTCTTACCCTGTTCATTCAAAGCTTCAGCAATAAACAATAAAGTTTCTGCATATCTATATACAGGCCAATTGTCATTGGTGATTCCAGAAACGGCATGTGTATGGCAATACTTCTTGATATAAGGGTATTCCACCCCATGAGCAGTAAGCATGCCGATAGATGCATCTTTTCTCAAGTCACCCTCTTCATAAGCCTTGATGATGTCAGGTGTTGGAATGTTATATCCTTCTACTATTCTAGCCACTTCTGGAATTCCAGTGATTGCTGTAACTTCTTCAGCAGTAATAGGCTGAGCCAGGAATACATAGAAGAAGTTGCTGGCATATCCATCATTACCTTCCTTGAATTGTACTTCAAACAAAGACTCTTCATTGTTTTTGTTGGCAGGATCAAAGACATCTGCATAGTTATCCAGGAGACGATAACCGCTTATCTCCTTTAAAACCTTCTCAGCATCAGCCCATTTTCTTTGATTGATATAGACGTTGCCAAGTAACATCTTAGCTGTACCCATACTGACTCGTCCACTTTCTTGAGCCATTTTGTCAGGTAACAGTTCTGACGCCAGCTTGGCATCTGCTATGATCTGGTCATATACGGAATCAACGCTTGCCAAAGGCTGGGTAGCATCGCTTAACTTTTTGACGGGTGTCAGGTGAAGAGGAACCTTTCCAAAATACTGTACCAGATCAAAATATGCAAATGCCCTAAGGAACAGAGCTTGTCCCTTGATGTTGTTTTTAGCCTGCTGGTCAAAACTTACATTATCGATATTTTCCAACAGATAATTGGCATTGGAGATAATACTGTAATCATCTGCATACTTATGATAGGAAACAGAGTTATTGGCATCATCCTGGAAATTCTTCACAAACTCAGCAGAGATTGTACCTCTGTCATTGGGATTGAATGCATAAGTGGTGTTGTCAGAGCGAAGTTCACCCATCGCCCAAGCACCGTCACTGCCGCTATACAAGCTGCGAAGGATGGAATAAACACCATTCAGTCCCTGTTCAAAGTCTTCCTTTGATTGGTAATATACATCTGTACTTAATGTTGTCTTGGATGGAATATCCAAGAAATTATCACAAGAAGCAAACAATAAGCCAAATAATAATATCTTAAAGTATTTCATAACTGTGTCGTTTAAATGTTACAATGATAAGTTCAAGCCGAGAGTGAATATTCTAGGCACTGGATATGTTGAATAATCTATGCCCTGCAGCAAAGAGCTAGGGGTACTTCCATCAAAGTTAGTGCCCACCTCTGGATTGCCATACTTGTACTTGCTAAATACAAGAGGCTGCTGGATGCTTGCATATACTCTCAGCGAGTTGACAAACTTAATGGTATTCTTTGGCAAAGTGTATCCCAAAGTGATGTTCTTTATCATGAAATAACTGCCATCCTTTACAAATCTGGAGTGGAACTGGTCACGTTCTCTACCTGTACCACCTGTTGTCTTACCATATTTTCCGGCACCAGGATTTTCCGGTGAACGCCATCTGTCCTTCACTTCCTTCAAGACGTTGAACAAACCGTCCAGGTTGGTCATACCCTGTTCCATTGGAGTGGCAATCTTGTTGCCATAGGAACCTGTTGCCAGGATTGACAAGTCAAAATTCTTATAGTAGAATGTATTGGTCAATCCATATGTGAACTTTGGTAATGGATTTCCTATTTATGTTTTGTCACCACCCACTTCATCGTAGGTAATCACCTTGTCACCGTTTACATCACGGAACTTAATGGTACCCACCTCTGAATCCACGGCTTTAGGTGAGTTGTCATAATCTGTCTGATCCTTATAAACTCCATCCTGTATCATGCCATAGAATTGACCGATACGTCCTCCCACTTTTGTTATGGTGGAAACGAAACCAGTATAAGCAACCAATTGGTCTGATAGTCCAGACAATGCCAATACCTTGTTGTCGCTGAAGGAGATGTTGAAATTGGTATCCCATCTGAATTCTCCTGTCAGATTATGGGAGTTGATACTGAACTCATGTCCCCAAAATCTCAGCTTTCCGACATTGCCCATGAAGTTGGAAAAACCGGATTCTCTTGGTACAGAGAGGGAATAAAGCAAATCTCTTGTTGTCTTATTGTAATAGTCGTAAGTGAAAGTGATACGATTATTCCAAACAGAGAGATCCACTCCAAAGTCTGCCTCAGTAGTCTTTTCCCATCCTAATTCCACATTTCCCAAGTTAGTTACACGAATGCCACTGGCAACGTTAGAGCCAAAGACCGCAATTGAATTGGAGATTACATTATACTGAGTATAGTTGCCGATATTATTGTTACCGGTTACTCCATAGCTGGCACGGATCTTGAACATGGATAACCAATCCAATGACTTCATAAATTTCTCTTCGTTGACCAGCCAACCTGCAGATATAGCCGGGAAATTACCCCAACGATTCTCTTTGCCGAATCGGGATGAGCCATCACGACGGATACTGGCACTCAAGAGATATTTTTCCTTATAATTATAGTTGATGCGTCCCAGGAAAGAAACCATGCTCCACTCCTGAATATCTTGAGTTGGATTGTTCTTGACCAAGGCAGCATCGATGGTCTGAACTCTGTCGTCTGCGAAATTGCTTCCACTTATTGCACTATAATCGCTTCTGAATCTCTGGACAGTGAAACCTCCTAAAATATCCAGCTTATGATTTCCGAATGTCTTGGTGTAAGAGGCTGTATTTTCCCACAACCAGGAGTAATATCTGTTGTTGGCATCAAATAGGTTGGCATTGATGGCACTAGGTGCCGCAGCAAAAGCTCTACCTGCAGTGGACGGCTGGAATGTGAAATGATATTCAGATCCGATATCAGTACCCAATGATGTCTTGAGCAACATGCCTTCAATAGGCTTTACCTCCAAGGAAGTATTGGCGAGAAGTCGCTTGATAGTGCGACGATTCTTGATATCCCTGATGGAACGTACCCAGTTAGGAGTATCTACGGAAGTGATACCCGGGGTTGTCACAGAAATAGGATAATTGCCGTTTTCATCTTGATACTTCAAGATAGGAGATGTAATGGCGGCATTAGCCAAAAGACCACTACCACTGAAGAATGCACCATCCGTAGATGGTCGGTTCTCAAAACTATAGGTTGGGGCTACACTAAATGTAAGTTTCACCTTTTTGTTGATATTGAATTCTGAATTTGAACGGATGGAAAAACGATTGTAATCTGAGTTCAGTACAATACCATCTTGATTGAAGTATCCTAATACCAATGATGTAGAAAAACGTTCAGATCCCCCGCGTATGGCAACATTGTAATCCTGGATGACCGCATTGCGCAACATAGCATCATACCAATCGGTACCCTTACCATATTGGGCAGGATTCTGATATACCTCAGGTACAGCCACACCTAAATCTTCATAAGATTCTTTCTTGAACTGTGCCCATTCTTCACCATTCATCATGTCAGGTCGTCCCTTCTGAGGAACACTCTGAATACCCATATAGGCATTGACATCCACATTCACCTTTCCGGTTTTTCCTTTCTTGGTAGTAATCATAACCACACCAAAGGCGGCGCGTGAACCATAAAGTGCTGTAGCTGAAGCATCTTTCAAAATAGACATTGATTCGATTTCATTAGGGTTGATGTTGTTGATATCACCTACAATAGGAAATCCATCAACCACATATAAAGGAGTTGCACCTGTAGAAAGAGAGGCTGCTCCGCGAATCTTGATGCTCATTCCCTGTCCAGGAACACCTGTCCCCTGACTAACCTGCACGCCTGCCAGCTTACCTTGTATTTTCTGTGAGAATTGTCCTGCCGGAATATCGCTTAAATCGTCAAAATCAATGGTTCCGATAGATCCCGTGATATCTCGCTTGGTCTGAGTACCATAGGCCATCACCACGACATCATTAATCTGCTTGACGTTTTCCACCAGGGAAACATGGATTTGCTTTTGCCCTCTTACAGCTACTTCTTTAGTAGTGTAACCGATATAGGATATGATAATCTTGGCATTTTCAGAAGCATCCAGGCTGAAATTGCCATCCAGGTCTGTTATAGCACCAGCACCCTTAACGCCTTCCACTTGTATGGTTGCACCAATAATAGGCTCACCTTCTATATCTGTTACCTTACCCGTAATTTTTGTTTTCTTCGTAGAGCCAACGTTATCAGGAGTAGCAGTTCTATTATTCTTTTGGTCCTTTATACTTAAGACTATTGTCTTGTCGATGATCTTATAAGAAACGTTGGTTCCGTCAAACAATCGTTTTAAAACAGAAGTGAGATTCTCATTTTTAGCCTTGATAGACACCATTCTGCTTAGATTAACCTGATTATTATAGAAAAACTTATAACCGGTTTGTGATTCAATAAGCGTCATCACTTGGTGAACCGTAGATGATTTTCCATCAACATGTACTTTTTGGGCTATGGCCGGAACCACATACAATACGTTCATTAGCCAAAAAAGCATAAAAAACGTTACACAGTGACTAAAAGTCATTTTTTTAAATTGAAATTCCATAATTTTGCATTGGTTTAGAAATAAAACATTCATTTGCTTCGTGCAAATGATGATTGCACAAACTGATGCAGGATGATATGGCAGTATCATTCTGCATTTTCTTTTCTGGTTTCATGGAGATTCTTCGTTCATATTACTTTGTTTTTAAATGAATTATTAGTTGTTTATTGATCAATATACTTCTATCAGTTGACGTCCTTGAGAAATATCCGGATTCTTTATATACTTGAATCTGATATCGGATGATAACTCCAGGATTTCCAAAATGCGATCCAGAGGTTGTTTTTCCAAGGTTCCAGTGAAGGCATTGGAATATACCTTTTTGTTCTTTACCTTGAAAGCTATGTCATATCTCTTGGACAGAGTATTGAGTACTTCTTCTATGGAGGTATTTCTGAAAATGAGTTTTCCGGAAGTCCACGACATAGCTACTTCTACATCCGTTTTCTCTACGTTCACAGACTTGCTGAAATCGGAATAAACGACTTTCTCACCAGGAACAATCTTTTGTTCACAATCCTTTTGCATCTTATTCTTGTACTGCATAGCGATACTTCCTTCCTGCAAGGTGGCAGTTATAGTAGGGGCCTCTGGATAGGCTTCTACATTGAATTTGGTACCATATACCTTGATAGCTGTAGCATTTGGGGTAGAAACAATAAAAGGATGCTCAGCATCTTTCGTAACAGAGAAATAAGCTTCTCCCTGCAAGCTAAGTCTTCTTTCTTTGCCAACAAACTCTGCGGGGTATGTCAATACAGAGTTGGAATTCAAGGTAACCTCAGTTCCATCAGGCAATGTAGCCTCTGTAGTCATACCTGGATTAGTGCGGATGGTCAGCATGCTTGGTGTTTTGGCATGATTGTTCATCATAAATTGAGCAATAACCACTATCAAGAGAGGAACTACCATGATGGCAGCTACTCTTTCCATGTAATGCAGTAACTTCCTTATCTTAGCCTTGTGCATCTTGTTATGAGTAGCTTCCAATGCCTGTTCTACATCAATATCTTTCATGACATAGAGAGAATCTGTGTCACGAAACAGAGCCATTTCCGTTTCATATATTTCACGGTGGCTTTCATCTTCTGCCAGCCAGCTTTCTACCATAGCGGATTCTGCTTGGTTGGTTTTCCCATCTATATACCGAGGCAGGAGTTTTTCTATGTTGTTTTCTTGTTTATTCATTTTATCGCTTTTTTATAAGTATGACAGTTTAAAATCAAGTGTTCCTAAACAAAAACCTTTTTTTTTTGCATTTTTTTTTGGATTTACATCAAAATACGTTAACTTTGCCCCCAAAAATCTCATTCTGCATGGAAAATCTAATAAATTTTGATGACTCTGATTTGTTATCTCTATTGAAAGAAGGTAACATGGAGGCTTTTAATACTCTATTCAAAAAGTATTATCAGCCACTGTGCGCCTATGCACATAGATACGTTGGGCATGAAGATTTGGAGGAGATTGTTCAGGACCTGTTCTTATGGTTGTGGAATAACCATGATGATCTTGATATTCACACCTCTTTATCTTCATACCTTTTCCGTGCCACTCATGCTCGCTGTCTCAATAAAATTGCTAAAAATGAGGTTAAACAGCGTATTGAAACCATCTATTGGAAAAATTATACAGGCAATGATACCATTGAGTATTATCAAATCGAAGAATTGACGAATCGTATTCATGAAGCCATTAACCGTTTGCCTGAGAGTTATCGTGAAGCCTTCGTTATGCACCGTTTCAATGACAAGAGCTACAAGGAGATTGCAGAGAGTTTGAATGTTTCAACCAAGACCATTGACTATCGAATCCAGAAAGCGCTTAAGCAGCTTAGAGAGGATTTAAAGGATTATCTCCCACTTATTACATTTCTTCTAGTTTAATATCGCTTACTCCATACACTCCATCATAGCCATCAGTATATCAGCCTATCAGATACTGCACAACACTTGGGCTACAAGTGCACAACACCTGATGTGCATCCGCACAACAGCTGATATGCAAGCGCACAACAGCTGTTGTGCGGTTTATGAAAGCAACAGTTCCAAAGACAGACATTATATCTTCCAACAACTACCATTATATACTCCGACAACTTCTCATATTGTTTTCCATCGCTTATCCTATTACTTACGACCGCTTATCCTATTACTTACAACAACTTAACCTATTACTTACAACAACCTACGATACTTGCCGGAATTAATCTGCCTACTTGCCACCGTGTGGCATTAGGTGACATTAGGTGGCAACAGAAACAAGCCTTATTGCCACACTTAAACATCTAAATATCAAACTATTATTTCGCAGTGTGGTAATAGTGGCATTAATTGAGAGAAAACAAATTCTCCAAACCGTATTAAAAACCACTATTTCGAAAACAGAACAGATACACCAATAAATAAAAAAGCTTAAATCAAGCAGCAAACAATCTGATATTCAATTATTCTTAGTACCTTTGCATTTGAAACCAACGTTTCAGAAACAGCAGTTTCGAAAACAGTAGTTTCAAGAAACAACAGGAAATCAATACTAAAAATAATAAATAATGAATTTCAACAAGACATTTCTTACACTCGGTTTGGCTGCAACACTCTTGCAGATGCCAACCTCATCGTTTGCCCAGAATGCAGGCGGCAAGCGTCAGAACCCTCTCCTGGTAAAGAGCAGCCTTCCTTTCGGCGCTCCTGATTTCAGCAAGATTCAGGAGAGCGACTATCTCCCTGCCTTCGAAGCAGGTATCAAGGAACAGCGTGCCAACATCCAGAAGATTATCAGCAACAAGAAGAAGCCAACCTTCCAGAACACCATCCTCGCTTACGAGAACAGCGGTAGGTTGCTGGATCGTGTTTCCAATGTATTCTTCGGTCTTACCAGCGCACACAAGACTCCTGGAATCGCTGAGGCCCAGAAGAAGGTGATGCCTTTGCTCACCGACCTCGACAACGAGATTTCATTCAATCAGAAACTCTTCGAACGTATCAAATACGTTTACGACCATGAGTTCAACAAGCTCAAGGGCGAGGACAAGCGACTCACCGAAGTTATCTACAAGGGCTTCGTTCGCTCAGGTGCCCTGCTCTCTCCAGAGAAGATGGAGCGCATGAAGCAGATCAACACCCGCATCTCAGACCTCCAGGAGCAGTTTGGTAATCTTCTTCCTGCAGCTACCAACAACGCCGTGGTTTGGGTGAACAGCAAGGAAGAACTTGCCGGACTCAGCGACGCCGACATCGCACAGTGCAAGAAAGACGCAGAAAGCCTGGGCAACAAGGCTCCATACTGCATCGTCATCGTGAACACTACCCAGCAGGCTATCCTCACCAATCTCCAGAACCGTGAGCTCCGCCGCAAGGTTTATATGGCAAGCATCCACCGTGCCGATGGTACCGACCCTAAGTTCAACACCTTCCCTATCGTAACCGAGATTGCCAAGCTCCGTGCCGAGAAGGGACAGTTGATGGGCTACAGCACCTATGCCGATTATTCACTGGAGAAGACGATGGCAAAGACTGCCAAGAACGTAAACAACTTCCTGCTGAGCCTCATCAAGGAATACGCTCCTAAGGCAGATGCCGAGACCCGCGAAATCGAAGCTTACGCACAGAAGAGCGAGGGCAAGGACTTCAAGCTCCAGCCATACGACCGCTTCTACTATTCTGCCAAGATGAAGAAGGAGATGCTCAATATCTCTGACGATGAAATCAAGCCTTACTTCAATGTGGATAGCGTTCAGATAAACGGTGTATTCTATGCTGCTCATCGCGTATATGGCCTGAACTTCAAACAGCGCAAGGATATTCCTACCTATCACCCGGACATGAAGGTATTCGAGGTAAGCGACAAGAACGGCAAGCCTATCGCCCTTTTCTATAGCGACTACTTCCGCCGTCCTACCAAGCGTGGCGGTGCCTGGATGAGTGCTTTTGCCAAGCAGAGCGACAAGTGGGGACAGTTGCCTATTATATATAATGTATGCAACAACGCCAAGGCTCCAGAGGGTCAGCCTACGCTGATTACATGGGATGAGGTTTGTACCCTTTTCCATGAGTTCGGTCACGCCCTCCACGGCATGTTGTCAAAGTGCGGCTACAATACACTTTCAGGAACAGCCGTGGCTCGCGACTTCGTGGAGATGCCTTCTCAGTTTAACGAGTCGTTCGCCAGCATCCCTGAAATCTTCGACCACTATGCCCGTCATACACAGACCGGAGCAGCCATGCCAGCCGACCTGAAGGAGCGCATGCTGAAGAGCATCAACTTCCAGACAGCCTATTCGCTGGGTGAGAACCTGGCAGCTACCTGCCTCGACCTGGCTTGGCACGAGTTGACACCAGATGAGATTCCTTCTCCATACATGGCAGGCGCCTTCGAGAAGGAAGCCCTAAACAATGTAGGTTTGCTCAATTCGCAGATTCCTCCTCGCTACAGCACCACCTATTTCAACCATGTATGGGGCGGCGGTTATGCAGCAGGTTACTACAGCTATCTCTGGACAGAGGTGCTCGCCGTGAATGTGGCAGATTACTTTGCCAAGCATGGTGCTTTGGATCCAGCCGTGGGTCAGGCATTCCGTGATAAGGTTCTGAGCCGTGGTAACACCAAGGACCAGATGGAAATGTTCACCGACTTCACCGGCATGAAGCAGCCAGATGCTTCCGAATTGTTGAAAGCAAGAGGAATGTAAGACAAGAAAATCATATAAGAAAAAAGCGTCTCCCTGAGAAATCAGGAGGACGCTTTTTCTTTTATAAGACTTTATCAACTATTTTACCGCCTTAGGAGTCCAGTTCTTCAAGAAGCGGAGAACCTTCTTCTCATCATAGCCTTTGCCTTCTTCCAGGAAGCTGGAGTCCTGGATATGGAGAACAGTTCCCTTCTCATCCAAAACCACGAAGACAGGGAAACCGAAACGCTGAGGATTGTTCAGGCACTTCATCAATGACTCTGCCTTCTTCAAAGCCTCAGCACCCGCAGCTTTGCGAGGATTGTAATTCACGTGGATGTACTCGAAGTTATCATTCACCACCTTGTTTACCGCAGTATCCTTCTCTACGAAATCGGCAAACTTCAAGCACCAAGGGCACCAGTTGCCACCCACCTGACAAATCACGAACTTGCCGTCAGCCTTCGCCTTGACCAAGGCCTCATCAATCTGAGTCATCGGATCAATGCTCTCATTATACACTTTCTTCAATGCTCCCTGAGCATGCGCCATCACAACAACCATGGTCATCATGAAGGCAAGAGTTACGAGTCTTCTCATACGAAATACTAATTATTGTTTCTCTAAATTATTGTTTCTCTATTATTGTTCTAATTCATCCTTTCGTTTGATCTCTTTAAAAGGGGCAACACTCCAGGAAGGAATCAACCCATGTCAAACGGAGTTAATACATTCCTGAGCTTTTCGAAATCAGCCTTCGTGATGCGCCTGCCCCGAAGACTGCGCACCTGCGGGAAATCAGCGAAATAAGACTCCTGCGTAGTGTACCAGTTATGCGAACTTAACTCACTGACCGTCAAAAGCTGGCGCTCCAGGCTGCGGGCGAACCTGGGACTTACCCTAGAAAGGAAATGCTTGCCATCCTTCAGTTCTACAGCCAGAATCAGATAGGTCTGAGGTCCTGCAGCCTTCTTCCTAGCCACCACATTCTCGCTCACCTTCCAGCCTTTGGTAGAAGTCATCACCCGAATATCCCAACCGTGTTTACGATTCAGACTGTCCATCATGCCCCGGAACACGACACCATGAGGAGCCGTATCCTTCAGTCCCGTATAACCGATGATATAATGTATCATCTCATGCAGAAGCACACTCTTTGCCTGCTTGTCGGTCATATCATAATAGGTAGACATGGAGAGTTTGAAATCGTAAAGCTTGGTACGTCCCCATCGGGAAGAACGCTTGAAGGCAAGTTGTCCCAACCGGGTCTTGGCACGAGTCAGTCCCAGCTCCGGCAACGGCAGTTTACCCCCGAAATATTCCTGGTCAAAACGTTTGAACCACTCCTCCATCCAGTCTATAGTTACTATCATATCTGTATATTTACCGTATATTTATTCAGACGAATCGTCTACATATTACAAAACGAGTGCAAAGATACATTTTTTTCCGGAAAAACATACATATTTATTAGAAAATGAGTAACTTTGCAGCCAAATTTTAAAACGAGAAATGAATAAAACAGCACAGCACATCATTGACATACAGAATGTGTCTAAAAGATTTGGCGAGAAAGTAGCCCTCAACGACATCAACCTCTTTGTGAGAAAGGGCGAATTCGTGACCATTCTCGGTCCTTCGGGATGCGGAAAAACTACTCTCCTGAGACTTCTGGCTGGATTCGAGACAGCCACAGAGGGCGTCATCACCATAGCAGGGAATGATATTACCAACCTGCCACCCTACAAACGCAACGTGAACACGGTGTTCCAGAAATATGCCCTGTTTCCTCACCTCAATGTATTTGACAACATCGCTTTCGGCTTGAAACTCAAGAACACGCCGAAGGACCAGATCATGCCTAAGGTGAAGCGTGCCTTGAAAATGGTGAACATGAGCGATTACGAATACCGCGACGTCAACTCGCTTTCGGGTGGACAGCAGCAGCGCATTGCCATCGCCCGTGCCATCGTGAACGAGCCGGAAGTACTCCTGCTCGATGAACCACTTGCTGCACTCGACCTGAAGATGCGCAAGGACATGCAACTGGAACTGAAGGAAATGCACGAGCGACTGGGCATTACCTTCATCTACGTAACCCACGACCAGGAAGAAGCCCTGACCCTGAGCGACACCATCGTGGTGATGAGCGAGGGAGAGATTCAGCAGATAGGAACACCTACCGATATCTACAACGAGCCAGCCAACTCTTTTGTGGCAGACTTCATCGGCGAGAGCAACATCTTCTGCGGAACGATGGTCCACGATTGTCTGGTCAAGGTGGCAGGAGCAGAGATTCCTTGTGTAGACAAGGGATTCGGCTGCAACCAGGAAGTGGATGTAGTGATCAGACCGGAAGACATCGAAGTTTCTACCGATACGGAGCACGCCCAGTTTGTGGGTAAGATTACCTCTTCCATCTTCAAGGGCGTGCACTACGAGATGCTTGCCGAGAGCGACAAGGGCTGCGAGTTCCTGATTCAGAACTACAAGCATTTCGAGGTGGGACAGACCATCGGCATGAGCGTGATTCCCGACAACATCCACATCATGAAGAAGGAGCGCACCACGAACACCTTCCAGGCGAAGGTGAACGGCGACGGAACCATCGAGTTCATGGGCTGCGAATACCAGATAGCGATTCCTGAAGAGAAGAGTAAGATTCATACCGATGAAGAAGGCAAGGAAGTGATCAATGTGACCGTGGATTTCGGCAAGATTGAGCTTTTCGACAACGAGAGCGAAGGAACCTTTACCGGTGACATCTGCTTCATTCTCTACAAAGGCGACCATTATCACCTGACGATAGACACCGACTGGGGCGAGAAGCTCTACGTAGACACTCTGGATGTCTGGGATTTGGGCGACCACGTGGCAATCACCATTCCAAAGGAAAACATTTCGTTTGAATAAAAATTATTAATTATCAATTATAAATTGAACATTATCAAGTTTATCTCTTCGCGACAAAGCTGGTCAATACCGTACGCCATCTTTGCGGCAATATTCGTGGTGCTGCCGTTGATTCTCATCGTAGTGTTCGCATTTACCGATGAGAACGGGAGTCTGACGCTCTACAATTTCCAGAAATTCCTGGCGCACCCGGAAGCCATCAATACCTTCGTGTATTCTATCGGCATTGCCTTTCTCAACACCCTGCTCTGCATTCTGTTGGGTTATCCGGCTGCCTATATTCTGACCCAGACCAAGATGAAATACGCCAACACCATCGTGATGCTCTTCATCCTGCCGATGTGGGTGAACATCCTGGTGCGCACACTTGCCACCGTGGCACTCTTCGATTTCGCCGACTTCCCGTTGGGCGAAGGCGCCCTCCTGTTTGGTATGGTCTACAACTTCATCCCATTCATGATTTATCCTATCTATAATACGCTGCAGAAGATGGACCGCAGCTATATAGAGGCAGCCGAAGACCTGGGCGCATCGCCTTGGCAACAGTTCATCAAAGTCATCCTTCCCCTCTCCATGCCGGGCGTGGCTAGTGGCATTCTGATGGTTTTCATGCCCACCATCTCCACCTTTGCCATTTCGGAACTGCTGACGATGAACAACATCAAGCTCTTCGGAACAACCATCCAGGAAAACATCAACAATTCGATGTGGAACTATGGTGCAGCACTCTCGCTCATCATGCTCTTCCTCATCGGCGCATCAACATTGATTGCCGGTGACGGCAGCAAGCAGGAAGGAGGTATCAGATGATGCAAACAATATTCAGCAAGGAAATGATGAAGAAAGTATTCTGCCAGGGCTATCTGTGGCTGCTCCTGCTGCTGCTCTATTCCCCTATTCTCATCATCGTCATCTTCTCGTTTACCGAGGCAAGGGTGATGGGCAACTGGACCGGCTTCTCCCTGCAGCTCTACAAGAATCTCTTCGTAGAGGGAACTCACCATTCGTTGACAGCGGCACTCGTCAATACGATTAGCATCGCGCTGATTACCGCCACCGTTTCAACCCTCTTCGGAACCCTCACCGCCATCGGAATCTATAATCTGCGGAACCGTTATGCGAGAAACGCCATCCAGTTTGTGAACAACATTCCGATATTGAACGGCGACATCATCATCGGTATTTCGCTCTTCCTGCTCTTCATCACGCTGGGCATTCCTCAGGGCTATACTACGGTGGTCATCTCTCACATCACCTTCTGTCTGCCCTACGTCATTCTGAGCGTAATGCCAAGATTGAAACAGATGAATCCGAACCTCTATGAGGCGGCGCTCGATTTGGGAGCTTCACCGATGCAGGCATTGCGCAAGGTGATTATTCCGGAAATATTGCCGGGAATGATTTCGGGCTTCATGCTCGCCATCACCATGAGTATCGACGATTTCGCCGTCACCATCTTCACCATCGGCAACGAAGGTCTGGAGACGCTCTCCACCTTTATCTATGCAGATGCGAGAAAGGGAGGACTGACGCCGGAACTCCGTCCGCTGAGTACGATTATCTTCGTGCTGGTGCTCGTGATGCTGATTATCATCAATCGTCGTTCAGAAAAAAACAAGAAGAAATAAAAAATGAAGAACAAGATATTTTTGGGAGTTAAAGGAGTTAAGAGAGTTAAAGGAGTCAAGACAATAGCTTTTCTTTTCCTGAGCCTGCTGATGATTCTGCAGCTCTCTTCCTGCTACAACAAGGAGAACAGAGAGGAGATTCTGAAGGTTTACAACTGGGGAGACTACATTGACGAGGATATTCTTGCAGAATTCCCGAAATGGTATGAGGAACAGACCGGAAAGAAGATCCGGGTCATCTACCAGACCTTCGACATCAATGAGGTGATGCTGACCAAGATTGAGCGCGGTCATGAAGACTACGACGTGGTGTGTCCGTCGGAATACATCATCGAGCGAATGCTCCGCAAGGACCTTCTGCTGCCCATCGACACGGCGTTCGGCAAGACTCCGAACTATCTGAAGAACGTGTCGCCCTACATCGTGGAGCAGATTGATGCAACTTCCAATCACGGTCGCATCGCCCACAACTATGCCGTTCCCTATATGTGGGGAACCTGCGGAATCTTATATAATAAGGTACACGTACCGCAGAAGGACGCACAGACCTGGGGCACGCTCTGGAACAGAAAGTATCGTGGCAAGTTGCTGATGAAGGATTCCTACCGCGATTCCTACGGCACGGCTCTGATCTGGGAACACCGCAAAGACCTGGCTGCAGGCAAGGTAACCGTTCCGGAACTGATGAACGATTATTCGCCAAAGGCTATTGCCATCGTAGAAAGACAGCTGAAGGCGCTGAAGCCCAACATCGAGGGATGGGAGGCAGACTTCGGCAAGGAGACGATGACCAAGGGAAAGGCTTACCTGAACATGACCTGGAGCGGTGATGCTGTATGGGCGATAGAGGAAGCCGGAAACGTGGGTGTTGATTTGGGTTATGAAGTGCCGAAGGAAGGCAGCAACGTATGGTTTGACGGTTGGGTGATTCCGAAATACTCCCGCAATCCGAAGGCAGCCTCCTACTTCATCAACTATCTCTGCCAGGAAGACGTGGCACTTGCCAACATGGAGACCACGGGTTATGTGAGCAGCGTGGCTGGCAGGAAGGTGCTGGAAGCGATGAGCGACAAGGAAGCTTATCCTGAGACCGTGAACCTGGCTTACTTCTTTGGAGAGGAAGGCAGAAAGGCGCACCTGAACCCAATCATGTATCCGGACAGCACAGTGGTGGCAAGATGCGCCATGATTCATGATGCTGGCGATCATACTCCAGAAGTTTTGGACATGTGGTCGAAGGTAAAGGGCGACAACCTGGGTGGCGGAATCGTCATCTTCCTCTTAGCCGTAGTCCTTGCCCTGACCGTCTTCGTAGCCATCAAGAAATATGAGCACTACAAGCACAGAAGATTGTCAAGAAAGCATCGCAGAAGACACGTTATTAAAGTGAAGAACGAATAGTGAAGAGTGGAGAATTCTCTTTTTTTATGGATTAAAGCTGGGAAAGCAAGGGAAAATTGAACTTTTTTGAAGAAAAACAGAAAAAAGTTGCAGAAAAATTTGGTGGAATGAAAAAAAAGTACTACCTTTGCACTCGCTTTTAAGAACAAAGCGTTTGGGTAGTTACCAGAGTGGCCAAATGGGGCAGACTGTAAATCTGCTGGCTATGCCTTCGGTGGTTCGAATCCATCACTACCCACTTTTCCCAAAATAACTCAAAAAAATTTAAGAGTCCGGTTTTCGAAAGAGAATCGGATTTTTTCGTTTTAATATATCCACATGATTTCAGTAATAAGAGGGCACTAGGCACCTTACAGCCTAAAGACTGTAAGGTGATCATCATATACAGCTAGCACATTTCTGCCCTTGAGCAGGGCGGCTACAGGCTTGCCTTTCAGTTTTCCGATAGAGGAACCATCGGGATGAATCAGCCTAAAGTTGGATTTGTCATCCCTGTTTTGTATGCAAAGCACATCATCCAAACGGAAACAAACGGAGAAAGTCTCGTAGAGATCATAAGATTCAAGAATGTCCAACTTGTCATTGAAGACAAAAAGCTTGTTGGTACTGGTCTGCATCGGGCACACCTTGTCGAATGCCTCCACTAAAGTCAGCTTTGGTGCAAGTCCATGAAACGCATAGAATGGTTTTCTCAACACCATAGTAAAAGCCCCATTGGCTCTGCGATCCCAATCTTTGCTGATGACAGCAGAATCAGCAAATGACAGATATACAGCCTTGTCGGAACCAGCAAGGAAGACACCACTCTCCGTGAGCATTCCGTCGTTCATGATATGTTTCTTGTCGTATAAAGGAAACATCTTCTCCCTATCTCCCGTCTGTGCATCAAAAGAAGCCAAGAAAGGCTTGCCACACTTCACCGTACCTCTCATAAGACTGTTGCCATAACCGTAATTGAGCATCAATATCTTGCCATCCCTAAGCAGAAGATGAGCCGTAGAAGCCTCCTTGTCCTGGAAATCATACTTCCAGCGTGTTTGCAAACTGTCCGCTCCCAAACAATAGAGGCTTTTTCTATCACTAATATACAAGTTAGAGCCCACCTGAAGGATATTGGAAGTCAAGCCCGTAATGATATATGGATTAAGATTATAATAATAGTAATAAAAAGGAGAATTAAATCCGATGGTGACTGCCGCAGACAAGACATTGGTCAATGCCAAAGCCATCATGCCCTTGGAATCATGGATGCCAGTCACAGCCTTCACTTTCTTGATTTCACCCGAATGGATGTTGATTTCGTTGATGTCATCACCCACAACCACCAGGTGAGTGGAATCCACCATGCAAGCATCTTTCCATCCCACGTTCTTGGTCATCGGAATCTCGGCATCCCACAACAGCATTCCTGTACTCAGGCGATAAGCGTATGTCTTGCTGCCTCCCACTTTCTCAAGTCCCACCACGATATCCAAGCTATCATTGAAATAGACAGGATAAAGATACTGCGTCCATAGCGACTGGCCCGTCTTGGTATCAGACAAGGTCAAGAGTGACTTGCCTGTACTTTTCAGAGTGGAGGAAAGCAGCACTCCCTCGGAACAGACGCCATAGAGTTTTGACAAAGAAAGTTTCAGCGACTTTTGCCATTGCACTTCCAGGGTATTGGCATCTAGTGAATAGAGATAGCCAGTATCGGTATTTTTTCCTTTTTTAGTGGTATCACAAGCGAAGACGATGAGCGTACTATCGCAATTGTAGGCCTGGAGAATGCGCTTGTGCAAATCTATTGACTTGCCACAGATGGGGGCACCTTCATCCATATCCGCAACTTGGACTGATTCTACAGTCGTCTGCGCTGACATCCCTATCGAGAAGATCAACTGCAAGAATAAAATAATCTTTTTCATATTTATGTTAGCCTTAATTCCGCAACACTATTATAAATCAAACTTCTTAAGTAACTGGGTGGGCAAGTTACAAAAGAAGAGCAGCGATCCGTCCGTCGCTACTCTTCCCTATCCATATTTTGTATTTAGTCTTTCAAACTATTCTTATACCACTCGAAGAGCTTCTGTACACCATCCTCGATTTCTACCTTGTGAGTCCAGCCGAGACTGTGGAGCTTATCTACTGAGATGAGCTTTCTTGGGGTTCCATCTGGCTTGCTGGCGTCAAACTCAACCTCACCTTCGAAACCTACTGCCTTTACTACAAGCTCTGAAAGCTCACGGATGGTAAGTTCCTTACCGGTTCCCACGTTGATGTGGCAGTTGCGAATCTCACCGAGAGATGGGATAGCACCACCTCTACCTTCAGAATTATTTCTATCCACAGCACCATCCACCTTGGCACCATAGAATACAGAACTGTATTTCTCAATGCCGATGATGTCCTTGAAATCCACATTCAGGAGCACATGAACACTGGCGTCAGCCATATCCTCGCTCCAGAGGAACTCACGCAAAGGCTTGCCGGTTCCCCAAAGCACCACCTTGTTGTCGTAGATTCCGTAGAACTCCAGCGCCTTCAGAATGCGCTCGTGAGAGTTGCTGCCGTCCACATTACCCTCGCCGATAATGGCGCGAAGCTTGTCAGTAGGGTTGATAGGACGCTTGTTCATATCTACCTCAATACTGTGCCAGTCGCCGTCATGGATGAGCTTGGCAAGATAAATCTTGCGCATCATCGCAGGCATTACGTGACTGTTCTCCAGGTGGAAATTATCATTCGGACCATAGAGGTTGGTTGGCATTACTGCGATATAGTTGGTTCCATACTGAAGGTTGTAGCTCTCGCACATCTTCAGTCCGGCAATCTTGGCAATGGCGTATTCCTCGTTGGTGTATTCCAAAGGAGAAGTAAGGAGCACGTCCTCCTTCATAGGCTGCGGTGCATTCTTTGGATAGATGCAGGTAGAGCCCAGGAAGAGGAGTTTCTTCACGCCATGAGAATAGGCATTGCTGATCACGTTGCACTGCATCTTCATGTTCTGCATGATGAAGTCGGCACGATAGAGCGAATTTGCCATGATTCCGCCCACGAAGGCAGCAGCCAGAACCACTGCATCTGGCTTCTCCTCATCAAAGAACTTCTCTACTGCATACTGGTCGGTCAAGTCGAGTTCTTTATGAGAACGACCCACCAGGTTATGATAGCCTCTCTTCTCGAGGTTATTCCAGATAGCAGACCCCACAAGTCCGTGGTGTCCTGCTATATAAATCTTTGAATTCTTATCCAACATAATTACTTAACAATTCCCTTTTCCAAGTATTCCACGAGATTGCAGCGAACCTTCTCGCCAGCATCCTCGGCAGCTACCTTCGCCATATCGCTCTCTACCATGATCTTGACGAGATCCTCGAAAGATGTGGTGTTAGGATTCCAGTTGAGCTTAGCCTTAGCCTTTGTTGGGTCACCCCAAAGGTTCACCACGTCGGTAGGACGATAGAAGTCAGGAGAAACCTCAACGAGTGTCTTACCGATGAGTTCCTCAGGACCCTCAACGCAGATACCCTTCTCGTTCTCATTCTTACCTTCCCACTTCAGTTCGATTCCAACATAGTGGAAAGCTAGCTGGGCGAACTCACGGACAGAGTGCTGCTTACCGGTAGCAATGACGAAATCCTCCGGCTTCTCTGCCTGGAGAATCAGCCACATGCATTCTACGTAATCCTTAGCATACCCCCAGTCGCGGAGAGAATCCAGGTTACCGAGATAGAGCTTGCTCTGCTTGCCCTGCTTGATACGGGCTGCAGCCAGCGTAATCTTGCGGGTAACGAAAGTCTCGCCACGGCGCTCACTCTCATGGTTGAAGAGAATACCTGAGCAGCAGAACATGTTGTAAGCCTCACGATATTCCCTGACAATCCAGAAGCCATACTGCTTGGCAACAGCGTAAGGAGAATAAGGGTGGAACGGAGTGTTCTCGTTCTGTGGGACCTCTTCTACCTTACCGTAAAGCTCGGAGGTAGAAGCCTGATACATGCGGCAGGTTTCTGACAAACCACACTGGCGGATAGCCTCCAGGATGCGGAGAACGCCCGTTGCGTCTACATCGGCAGTAAACTCCGGAGAGTCGAAACTTACCTGTACATGGCTCTGTGCCGCAAGGTTGTAAACCTCTGTAGGTTTCACCTTGTTCATCACCTGGATGATACTCATGGAGTCACCGAGGTCGGCATAATGAAGATGGAAATTTGGGGTACCTTCCAGATGAGCGATGCGCTCGCGATAGTCGGTAGATGAACGTCGGATAGTTCCGTGAACATCATACCCCTTACTCAGCAGCAACTCTGCCAAATAAGAGCCATCCTGACCTGTAATACCCGTGATTAAAGCTACTTTTCTTTTTTCCATTTATTTTTTATATATGATAAATTAATAAATTTCTTATACCTTTGCATAAAAACCCCACACGCCCTTTCATGGCGTGCGGAACACACTTCATATTTATCCGGATGCAAAAGTACGATTTTTTTTTCAAACCATCAAACATTCTGATGTTTATTTGCCGAAATCGCTGATATTGAACCAATTTGAAACTAAGAAGTAACGGTTTGCGTCTCCGGCCAGTTGACCAGATACAACTTCTCGGTGGCACGGGTGAAGGCGGTGTAGAGCCAGTGGATATAATCGGGCGTGAGCATGTCGTCCGTCATGTAACCCTGATCCACATAAACATGCGCCCACTGTCCGCCCTGCGCCTTATGGCAGGTCACGGCATAGGCAAACTTCACCTGCAGGGCATTGAAGAACTGGTCCTGGCGAATCGCCTTCATCCTATCCGCCTTGAGCGGAATGTCCTGATAATCTTCTTCTATCTGACGGAAGAGCTGCTCCTGCTGCTCATGGGTCAAGGCTGGCGCCTCGCTCGTCAAAGTATCCAGCAGAACCGTTGCCTCCAACTCGTAATTGTCATAATCGGGGAACTGCAGCAGAAGCGTGGCGAAATGGAAACCGTAAAGGTCGATGCGGCGACGAACCCGCAAGACCTTGGCACGGTCGCCATTCGCAAGGAAAGCAGGAAGTTCTTTACTTTGAACTTCTTTACTTTGAACTTTGAACTTGGAACTTTGAACTTTATGATTAGCCAAGCAATTGAATTGGCTTTCCCTTCGGCCGCCGAACGCTGTTTCTTCACTCTTCACTCTTCGTTCTTCACTTAATTTTTTCCTCTCCTCTTCCATCCAGTAATAATTGTTTTTCACAATCATGAGGATGTCGCCCTGCGAAAGTTCCTCATCCCTGTCAAGCACCATATTGCGAATGCCCTGGTTGAAGATGTTGGCACGCTTGTTACTGCGAGTCACGACGATGGTGTCGTCCAGCCCCACATGATGATAACTGTCGGCAAGCGCCTCTATGAGTTCGGCTCCAGGCATCTGCTGGATATCGGAGAATCCGGAGAAATGGATTTTCGGAAGCTGCGTAATGTCATCGTGCGTAATCATCTGACGAATCATCGTGGCATTATACAGAATGCCCGACTTCTCACTCTGACGGAGCACCTCGTTCAAATCGCATTCATAAACCGACAAACCGTAGCCTTCGAGCATGGCAGCATGAAGGGCTGGCGATTCCTCCTCGCCGACAGGTGGCAACTGCGCCTTGTCGCCAATCAGCATCAGGCGGTCGTTATGACCCTGATAAACGAAATGAACCAGATCATCCAGCAGACAGCCACTTCCGAAAGTGGTTCCACCCAGTCCCAGATTGGAAATCATCGAAGCCTCATCCACCATGAAGAGCGTATCCGTATAGAGATTGTCGTTGAGATTGAACTGGCCGTCAACGCCCGAAAATGCTTTCTCGCGATAGATGCGGCGATGGATGGTAAAGGCAGGCGAACCGCTGCTCAGGGAGAAGACCTTGGCAGCCCTGCCCGTAGGAGCCAGGAGCATCACCTTCTGACCGATGGCCTTCATCGTGCGGACGATGGCACCCGAAAGCGAAGTCTTACCCGTACCCGCACTACCCCGCAATATCATCACAGCATGAGGATTGCGATCGGTCATGAAGCGGGCGAAGACATCCAGCGCATTCGCCTGTTCGGGAGTTGGCGGAAAGCCAAACTGCTCCAATATCTTATATTTTAGTTCATCTACAATCATGAATGTACAATTTATAATTAATATTTAATAATTTCAACACCAAATATTTTGTGTTGTCTCGGTTTTGCAGTATCTTTGCAGAAGCAAATGCAAATGCAAAAGTAATAATACTTTTTGAAATGAGAATGAAATTAAGGAAAATAAACAATAATGCGGTCCTGGGAGCATGCGTCATCGTCATGATGACCCTCTGCGTACTCAGCATCTGCCAGCCCCTCATCTTCCAGAAACGGATGAAGGGAAGAGAGGCGGAGGTGAAAGCCAGGCTGATGCTCATCCGTGAAGCAGAAGAGAAATACAAGGATAAGCATGGGGTGTATACGGGCGATTTCAATACCCTCATCAAGGGAAAGTATCTGAAGGCCGACGACCAATTCATCCCCTACTCCGACGGCAAGAAATTCTCGCTCGCCGCTACCACGATTGTCAGTAAGAGCGGCAAGCAGATTCCGCTCATGGAATGCGGAGCAGCCTATGAAGATTTCCTCGACGGACTAGATGAAAATGCCATTCAGGAAATCACTGAGCAGGCCAACTATGCCGGAGAATATCCGGGACTGAAGATTGGCGACATAACAACAGATAATAACAACACAGGCAACTGGTAAAACAACAAGATGATCATGCAGCTAACAGGCAATAAAACACTTCAGGCACGCCTCACGATAAGAGTGAGCAAGAATACACTCAGCTTTTCGGTAGTTGACCGCGAAGCTGAGCATCAGGTCATTTACGAGCCTTATACCGTGAAGAGCGGCGTATCCATGGCAGCCAACTTGCGTCAGGCTTTCAAGGAAAGCGATCTCCTACAACGTGGTTATCAGAAGGTGCGAATCTACATCGACTCTCCTATCCTGCTGGTTCCGATAGAGGAATTTCATGAAGAAGACCTTGACGTGCTCTATCAGCACGCCTTTGCCGGTCATCATTCCGACGCCATCCTCTACCGCGTCCAGCCGGCTCTCAACGTAGTGGCTGTGTTCCCTATCAACAAGGATTTCAAGATGGTGGTGGAAGATAATTTCCAGGATGTGCGCTTCACTCCTATCATGCAGCCGATGTGGCACTATCTGCATCAGCGCAGTTTCACGGGCATTCACCGCAAGCTCTATGCCTATTTCCACGACAAGAAGCTGGACCTCTTCTGTTTCGACAAGAACCGCTTCAAGTTCTTCAATTCGTTCAATGCGGCTCATGCCAAGGATGCACTCTATTTCATCCTCTACGTATGGAAGCAGATGGGATTGGACCAGATGCAGGACGAGCTACACGTTTCGGGCGAAGTTCCTGACAAGGACTGGTTCCTTTATAACAGTAAGCTTTACATCAGGAAGACTTTCCTCCTGAATCCCGCCGCAGAATTCAACCGTGCTCCAATCACGGAAATCAAGGGAATGCCTTTCGACTTGCTGGCACTGTACTTGAGTAAGTGAAGAGTGAAGAATGAAGAGTGAAGAAACAGCGTTCGGCGGCCGAAGGGAAAGCCAATTCAACAGCATAACTAATCATAAAGTTCAAAGCTCAAAGTTCAAAGTTCAAAGTTCAAAGTAATAAGTTCAAAGTAAAAATATGAGAATCATAACAGGACAATATAAGGGTCGCCATTTCGACATTCCACGTTCGTTCAAGGCGCGCCCTACAACAGATTTTGCAAAGGAGAATATCTTTAATGTTTTGCAGGGTTACATCGATTTTGAGGATGCAACCGCCCTCGACCTCTTTGCCGGTACTGGCAGCATCTCGCTGGAACTCGTTTCCCGAGGTTGCCAACGCGTCATCAGCGTAGAGGCAGATCGCGACCACGCCAACTTCATCCGCGAGTGTTTCAAGAAGCTGGGCGAAGACAAGGATCTTCTGATTCGTGGCGATGTGTTCCGCTTCCTGAAGACCTGCAAGCAGAAGTTTGATTTCATCTTTGCCGATCCGCCATACGCGCTGGAGAAACTTCCGGAGATTCCAGACCTCGTACTGAATGGCGACCTGCTGAACGAAGATGGAATCTTCGTTTTCGAACATGGCAAGAATTATGATTTTTCCGAACATCCAAGGTTCCTGGAGCACAGAAGTTACGGAAGCGTCAACTTCTCGATATTCAGATAAAAGCAAATTTTAGGCACGGATTACAAGGATTACACGGATTTTGTATGAGATTATAAATTCTGGATATTGAATTTTGCTCATAACTCCGTGTAATCCGTGTAATCCGTGCCTAAATAAACCCATACTTAAACAAAAATCCGTGCCTAATCACAGCAGTGGCGAAAGCAATCTGACGATGCTTTCGAACAATCGTTTCATGAACGGGCGCTTCACGAAATAGGAAACATCATCCACCAGGATGCTCTGCGATTCATCCTTCAGATAAATCGCCTTGATGCGCTGCGCCATTTCCTCATCATAGAAAAAGGCATTCGCCTCGAAATTATTCTCGAAACTGCGGAAGTCGATATTCGTACTTCCCACCGTGCAGAGATTATCATCACTCACCAGCAGCTTGCTGTGGTTGAAACCACCCATATAGAGATAAACCTTCACTCCAGCCTCTATCGCTTCCATCACATACGAACGCGAAGCCCATTCCACCAGCTTCGCATCTGCCTTGCGGGGAATCATCAACCTGATGTCCACTCCCGCCAATGCCGCCGTTCTCATCGCAAACAATACCGGTTCGGTTGGCAGGAAATAAGGAGTCTCCATATACACATACTTCTGCGCCTGCAACAGGATGCGCACGTAACCCTGCATGATGTCAGGCCATGGAGCAATAGGACTGCTCGTCACAACCTGGACCAGACAACTGTTGCTGATATGAATATCCACCGGAGGATAATAGACGCGGTTGGTAATCAGCGTGCGGTCCACGAAATACCAGTCGATGAGGAACGCACGCTGCAGCGCATAGACGCCGCCACCCTCGATGCGAAGATGCGTATCTCGCCATGGTTGCTTTCCCGTTCCCTTCACATATCTCTTGGCAATGTTCATGCCCCCGATGAATCCCACCTTGCCGTCAATCACGCACAGCTTGCGGTGGTTGCGATAGTTCACCTTGCTGGTAAAAGCCGGGAAGCGCACGGGCATGAAGGCGTGCACGTCAATGCCCGCATCTCTCATCCTTTCGAAGAAGGCGTCCTTCACCTTCCAGCAGCCCACGTCGTCATAAATCACTCTTATTTCCACTCCCTGCTCCGCCTTGTCTATCAGCGCATCAGCCACCAGATAGCCCAGTGCATCGTCCTCGAAGATGTAAGTATCCAGGTGGATGTGATGCTGCGCCTTACCTATATTATATAATAAGGAACAGATGAATTCATAACCATCGGTAAAAATGTCCACCCTGTTGTCCTTGAACGGAAACGCCCAGTTCTGGTTGGTGAAGAGATTCATCAGCGGCTTGTTGTTGGCAGGCAGGTGAAGATTCTCCTGCTCTACGAATTCCAGCATCGAGCGCTTGGTCAGCTGGTCCATGCTTCGGTCGCTGATGTGACGCTCCTTCCGGGTGTTCTGTCCGAAGAAGATGTAGAAGATGATTCCCACGAACGGCATGAAGGCGAGCACGAGAATCCAAGCCATCGTCTTCGCCGGCTGTCGGTTGTCGAGCAAGACGCGGATGATCGCAGGAATCATGATTGCGACATAGAGCAACAGATAAATCCAATGGAAATAAATCATATCCTTATTCTAATTAAATACTGAGTTCGTCTGACTTGCCACAAGTGCATTCATCTGCTTGAGTTTCACAAACTCCTGCAGCAGCTCGCGGTTGGTCGGGTTCTTGGCAAACTCCTGCTGCACTTCGATGATGCGCTGAGCGATGTAATGGGTGCGGAAGCTGAGCAGGTCCTTGAACACGTACTGGCGCAGCTTCTCCGGACTCAGTTTCAGCTGCAGACTGGCCGTGGCAATCTCCTGTTCGCCCAAAGGCATTCCGGCTATGCGACTGATTTCCGGATTGGAATGGGTAGTGAAATAGGTCTCTGCCACGAATCCCTCCTCATCGAGATGATCCAGAGCCTCCTGAAGAATCTGATTATACAAGTCCTTGTGAAACTTGAATCCGTCGCCGCCCATATCCAGGCTAATGTATTGAGCCACGGGCAGCTGCACCTCGTTTTCGTCCACATCCTTCACCGTGATGATCTTGTCGCCATAATGGATAATCAGCTTCACCAGCAGGTCTTCCACCTCCAGCAGCTTGTCCAGCGGCGAGGTTCCCCTCATCCCCTGCTGCAGTCCCGGCTGGGGTGTTCCGGCCACCGGTTCTCTGAGTCCGGCTGCTCTGCGCTCAGCCTTCACCTGCTCGCTCATTCCGTTGCGCACGAAGTTGTTCAGGGCATTGACGATGATTGCCTCGTTCACACCCAGGCGATGGGCACAGTCGGTGATGTAGGCTGCACGGGTAATCTGATTCTTGATTTTCGAGATGCTCTCTACAATGGAATTGATTGCCTGGCTGCGCTTCACGGGGTCAGTGACGCCCCTGAGCGAAATATCGGTCTTGAACTGGATGAAGTCTACCTGATGGTCTTCAATATATTTTCTGAAATCTTCTGCCGTATGGTTGCGGGCAAAGCTGTCCGGGTCGTCGCCTTCGGGCAGGAGGAGCACCTTCACGTTCATCTCCTCTTCCAGCAGCATGTCGGTTCCTCGCAGCGCCGCATGCACGCCCGCAGCATCGCCGTCGTAGAGCAATACGATGTTGCTGGTGAATCGGTGGAGCAGTCTTATCTGATGGATGCTCAGGGCTGTTCCCGAGTTTGCCACCACGTTCTCAATGCCGCACTGGTGCATGGAGATGACGTCCGTATAGCCCTCCACCATGTAGACGCAGTCTTCCTTGGCGATGGCTTTCTTTGCCTGATACAGTCCGTAGAGCTCCCGTTCCTTATGGTAGATTTCGCTGTCGGGCGAATTGACGTATTTCTGGTTCACGCCCTTGGTCCGGGAGTCCAGCACGCGTCCTCCGAATGCCACAATCTTGCCACTCACACTCGTCCACGGGAAGATGGCACGGCCGGAGAATCGGTCCAGGTACTGGTCCTGTCCGCTCCTGTTGCCAGCCTCGTCCTTGTCCACCTTGAAGCAGAGTCCGGTGGCGGTGAGATATTTCGGATTGTATCCTTTCTTCACTGCCTCGTCGAAGAGTGCCGTGCGCTGTGGCAGGGCGAATCCCAGCTGGAACTTCCGGATGATGTCGTCACGGAATCCACGGCTGCGGAAATACTGCATTCCGATGGCGCGTCCGTCCACGTCGTTCTGCAGAATGTCCTGGAAATACTTCGCAGCCCATTCGTTGACGATGAACATGGATTCACGTTCACTCTCCCTCTGTTTCTCCTCGCTGGTCATCTCGCGTTCCTGAATCTCGATGTTGTATTTCTTGGCGAGCCATCGGAGCGCATCGGGATAGGTCATCTGCTCCAGCTCCATCAGGAAATTGATGGCGTTTCCACCCTTGCCGCAGGTAAAGCAGTGGCAGATGCCTCGGGTAGGCGAAACGGAGAACGACGGATGGGAATCGTTATGGAAAGGACACAAGCCGATATAATTGATGCCGCGCTTTTTCAGCGTCACGAATTCAGACACCACCTCTTCTATCTTGGTGGAGTCCATAATACGGGCTATGGTCGGTTTGTCTATCATATTTTTCTATCTTATTTTTATGATGCAAAATTAATACTTTTCTCTGAAAACACAAAACATTTAGGGGAAAAGACGTACAGAAACCGCATGGAAAGCCAAAATGAAACAAATAATAAAGTAAAGGGGACATCTGATAAAGAACTTTCCGGAGGATATTCCTACCTTTGCAGCTATCAAACAACAAACACAATTAAATAAGTATGAGACTTAATGACATCAAGAAAGCATTTTTAGCTTCCGCTGCCCTCCTCTCAGCCATGAGCATGAGCGCAGCAGAGAGATTCGTAAGTTTCCAGCAGGGCGACTTACTCATCAACGGTAATGATAAGGTAGAAATCTATATGGACGCCAACGACTGCCGCGGCGTGAGCTATGCTGCCAATGCCCTGGTCAAGGACATCAGGAACGTGAGCGGCTCCCAAGCCACCATCACCTCCAACCGCAAGGCAACCATCCTCGTGGGAACCATCGGACATTCTGCTGCCATCGACCAGCTCGTCAAGCAGAAACGCATCAACGGAAATCTGCTCAAGGGCAAGCGCGAGAAATTCATCATAACCGTGGTGGACAACCAGCTCATCATCGCCGGAAGCGACCGCCGTGGAACCATCTACGGCATTTACGAACTCTCCCAGCAGATGGGCGTTTCGCCATGGTACGACTGGGCAGACGTTCCCGTAGAGCACCACGACTCCATCTTCGTGAAACGTGGAACCTACACTGATGGCGAACCAGCCGTGCGCTATCGTGGCATTTTCCTCAACGATGAGGCGCCTTGTCTCACCTCGTGGGTCAAGAACACCTACGGCACCGGATATGGCGACCACCGCTTCTACCAGCGCGTCTTCGAACTAGTGCTGCGCCTCAGGGGCAACATGATGTGGCCAGCCATGTGGGGCTGGGCGTTCTATGCCGACGATGCAGAGAACGAGAAGACGGCAGATGAGATGGGCGTGGTGATGAGCACCTCCCATCATGAGCCGATGGCACGCAACCATCAGGAATACGCCCGCAACCGAAAGGGATGGGGACCTTGGAACTATCAGAAGAACAAGGCTAACCTGCAGAAGTTCTTCCGTGAGGGAATAGAGCGCATGAAGGGAACCGAGCAGATCGTAACCATCGGAATGCGTGGCGACGGCGATGAGGCGATGAGTGCAGAGGCTGATACAAAGCTGATGTCCCAGATCATCAACGACCAGCGCAAGATCATCGCTGATGTAACGGGAAAGAAGACCAGCGAAACACCGCAGGTTTGGGCACTATATAAAGAGGTGCTGGATTACTACGACAAGGGAATGAAGGTTCCCGACGATGTAACCCTGCTGCTCTGCGATGACAACTGGGGCAACGTGCGCCGTGTGCCGAATGCCCAGGAACGCAAGCACAAGGGCGGATGGGGATTGTATTATCATGTAGACTACGTGGGTGCGCCTAGAAATTCCAAGATGCTCAACGTAACTCCAGTGCAGAACCCTTGGGAGCAGCTCACCCTAGCCTACGAGAACGGAATTGATCGTCTCTGGATTCTCAACGTGGGCGACCTCAAGCCGATGGAATATCCTATCAGCCAGTTTATGGACATGGCGTGGAATCCTCATAAATACTCGGTGAACAACGTCACCCGCCACACCCGCGACTGGTGCGCCCAGCAGTTCGGAGAATCGCAGGCTGACGAAGCAGCACGCATCCTGAACCTCGTATGCAAATACAACGGCCGCTGCACTCCGGAGATGCTCGACAAGAACACCTACAGTCTGGAGAACGGCGAATGGCAGGAGGTGGTGAATCAGTATCTCCAGCTCGAGGCTGATGCGCTGCGCCAGTACAACAGTCTGCCGGCAGCCTATCACGATGCCTACCGTCAGATCATCCTCTTCCCTATTGAGCTGATGAGCAATCTGCATCAGATGTACTTTGCCCAGGCTCAGAACCATGCTCTCTACAAGCAGAACAATCCGAAGGCGAACATCTGGGCGGATGAATGCGAGCGCCTCTTCAAGCGCGATTCCCTCATCTGCGATGTTTACAACCACAAGATGTCTGGCGGTAAGTGGAACGGCATGATGACGCAGAAGCACATCGGCTACAAGAGTTGGAATGATGCCTTCGAGAAGGATACCTGTCCGGAGCTCTTCCGGGTAACCTCCAAGGATGGAGTGATTATCAGCGAAAACAACGGCGTGGTAGAAATCGAAGCTCCTTACTATAGCAGCAAGACGGAGGCTGCCGAGGCAAAATGGACAGAGATTCCATTCATGGGCAAAAGCGTATCGGCAATGACTCTGATGCCATATACTAAGAGTGTAAAGGGAGCCAGCATCACTTACAAGTTTAAGATGCAAGTTAGCAAAACTTCGGATGGCAAGCAGAAGGTTCGCATTCATGTGATTACCAAATCAACCTTGGATTATCTCAACAAGGGCGGCTTAACCTATGGTGTAAGTTTAGATGGTGCTTCTCCTGTAGAGGTTAACTTCAACAAAGATTTGAACGAGAAGCCGGAGAACATCTACAATATCTATTATCCAACGATAGCCACTCGCATCGTGGACAAGGTGATAGAGCTAGAGCTGCCAGCCTCATCCGATGGCATCCACACCCTCACCCTCACTCCTAACGACCCAGCCATCGTCTTCGAGAAAAACGTGATTGATGGAAGAGGAGGAAAAAAGAGTGTCAAGGTGATTTAAAGGTAGCATATAATAAAAGGTATAGGCACGCACCCACGAAAGGATGCGTGCCTATTCTTTTTACGCAAACTATCACTATCTTCTTATGTTCCATACTTCGTAGCATTCATTTTTACATAAACAATCACAATAGTAACAAATAAATGAAAAAAAAAGAGTATTTTTTAAATCTTTTTTGAGAAATATACGTTTATATGAGTAAAGTTAGAAACATAAAAACAAGAAACGAATGAATATAGGCAACCCAAAACTCATAAAACAACTGGAGAGTCTTGTCGACAATCGGCAAGACTGGCTATTTCGTTTTGCCTATATTCGAATCGGGCAACGTGAGGATGCAGAAGATATTGTGCAAGAGGTGCTGCTTGCAGCTTTCAAGAAACTGAAAGAAGGGCAACAAGTGGAAGAGTTGGACCGCTACATCATTCGCTCTGTTAGCAACGCATGCCGAGACTACTTGCGCAAAAATCGTCCGCAAATCATAGCTATCAATGAAGCGGCAAGCATACCTAACAGCAATGGTGACAAACAAATACACGAGGAATTTCTCAGAATATCAAAACTGCTGGAAGATATTCCACAGGAGCAAGCGGAAATCGTAAGAATGAAATGTTACGACAACTTGACGTTCCGAGAGATAGCCGAACTGGAGGAGATACCAGAAGCTACCGTGAAATCTCGCTATCGCTATGCCATCCAACATATCCAACAACGACTCAGAAAGGAGAAAAATATATGAAAGATCAAATGAACATCCATAATGACAAAGGATTTGAGGATATAGAGCAACTGCTCCAACCTCAATGTGATTTCCATGCCTCCTCCCAAACCAAGCAACAAGTAATAGAGAAGGCAAGGAAGAGCTTGGTCAGCCATCGCACCTTGCGTATCTTTCCATGGATTTGCGCAGCATGCGTGGCTGGCATCATCGCTATCATCCTGCAACCACCCAAGGATACCACTTCTGCGTCGGGCAATGCGACAATGGCTGTGAGAAAGGATACACAGCCGATGCAAAAAGCTATGATGCAAGAAAAGAATTTGACGGCAGAAAAGGAAAATACAGCAGAAAAAGCCATCACAGAAGAGAGCAGAACATACGAGAAGAAAAAGACTTTCGCCAAGCTCAATGCTCCCAAAAGGAAGGCTAAACCTAAAGCTGAGTTTGGAGATGACATACCAGACACCGAAGAAAAAGGTCCGGTACTCTTCCCTATGTCAACCTTGCCCGAAGAGCATCTTTTCAAAATGCAGACAGCAGAAGCTCAAGCCACTACAAGCAATGCCGTGCAAAGTGAGGATGATTGCCAACAAATACAGCGAATCACCGTAAAACTCTAAAGAAAGTATATATAATAAGGTATAAACATTAAAGAACAAAGAACATGAAAAAGTATGTCATATATTTATTACTCATGATGTTCTCATCAATGGGAGCACAGGCACAAAAGTCTTATTTCAAAGAGGCTTTGGAAAAATTGGTAAGCAACAAGGCGTTCACCATGAATCAATCAGGAGCAAAAAATGAGGTTGGTGACACAGCACAATGGAGTTGGAAAAAATATCGCTTTAAAACTCTCAAGAAAGACAAGTTTCTCAAGGAACTGGACAGAATCAACAAGGCTTTTCAAAAAGATTGCAATCAGCCTGTAACTGACTTTTACTATATGGTAGATGGAAACAACAACCCACTTAAAACATGGATGAACTTTGACATATCTGTAGGCAACGACCTTATTATGGTTGGAAATTTCTCGGCATATAGCGTCCTTATCAATCGCCAACAAATGGGTCACTCTGGCATGCGCAGAGTCTGTGCCATAGAATGGGGCCATATCGTAGAGAATGGTTGGGTTAACGAAAAAGGCTATGAAGGAAGCATCAGCATCGTAGAAGGAAAAGCTCCTTTAAACAAGCACCGCGTGGCTGATGAAATAAAACAGCAAACATATAAAGCCACACAATATACAGGTGTTCTTACCCCAATAGACACCCAAGAAGAAAAGGCTGCTCCAAAAGAAAAGACCAAAGAAGAAAAAGAAGAAGTGCCTAATGAGCAGTTGACCAAGATGCTTAAAGATGCTCAGACCAACCTGAAAGGCAACTTTGAGATTATTGGCAAGCGTGACCCTGAACTTTGGGACCGTGGCTATTTTATCTGTTACAAAGACGAAACAGATATGTATGTAGAACCCATCCTTGTGGCTACCAACGGCACTAACTTCTCATACAAGCACGACCTGAAGGACATTACCATTGGAAGAGTGAGAGCACTGATGAAAGATGGAACCATCTGCTCGGCATGGATAGACATTCCTTTTGTACCAGGAGAGATAGCAGAGCTAAGCGTACACAATGGTTACTACAGCCTCACAGGATCAAGTTTCTATAAGCAGTGGGTGGAAGAGGAAAGCAAGAACCATGATGGATGGGACGAGCGCAAGTATACGGATTACGCACTCAGCAATATCCATTCTCCTGGCATCATCTGCTATCTGTTCTATCAGCATTTGATAAAAGGTTCTTCGAATCAAAAGAAAATATTCAAAGCCCTCCCAACAACTCTACAAGAGAATCATGTGGGTCGCTTTATCAAAAAGCATATGAACAATAAATTATAAAAATCTCAACTTTCAGTCACATTCATTTAATACATATGTGATGTAAGAAAGGACATACTGCATAGAACTCAATGCCACCTCTATCAGTTTTGATGGAGATGGCATTTTTGCTTCAAATTAGCGCATCCCCAATAGAGGTAAATTTCAATGCCGACATGAATGAGAAGCCAGAGAACATCTACAGCATTTACTATCCTACAAATGATCAGAACGTTACATTAATGATTTTCCCCCGATTGTCTTCCCTTGCGCTTTGCAATTTTTCCCAAAGCATTGATGGATTCAAGATAAGCTTCCTCTACTGGAGTTAATGTCTTGACCTGATATTTTCGATACTCAGCTATAGCTTTGTCCATTGCCTCTTCATGGCTGATACTTCCCGACCCCTTCAACAAAGGTCGCCCTGTGGATTGCAGGATAGTATCAAGTTGTTTCACATAATCCATCATGTAGACTGGGCGATGCTCCATTGCCATAATCTCGGCAAAGTCAAAATAACCGGAAACAAGATTATTGAGTATCTTCAGCTCATTTTCTTTCAGATAGTTCTTGGCTATTTTGATGTCTTTGATAGCTGGTAGTTCGCCCTCAAATGTCGTCAAGCCCATAAATGGTTTCTCGGCATCCGCACGCTCATAGATAACTTCTGCCGCAGTATGCCCATGAGCAGCATAGTGCAACTTATTTTGCACGATTTTAAAGAAAAGCTTTGAGGCATCAGTTCGAGGGTCATAGTCAACACTTGTGGCATAGATGTCCAGAACTTGTCGATAGAGCACCTTTTCTGACGAACGAATATCACGAATACGGTCGAGCAACTCTTTCCAATAGTTGCCACCACCAAGATTTTTGAGTCGTTCATCGTCCATCGTAAACCCTTTTACGATGTACTCATTCAGTCGCTCTGTAGCCCATTGACGGAAACGAGTGCCTTGAATAGATTTTACACGATAGCCCACAGATATGATAACATCAAGGTTATAGAACTTCACTTCTTTGCTTTGGGTTTTTCCTGCCATAGCACCATGCTGAGTGGTCTGTCGGAATTTCCGACAAACCACTTTTTCATCCAATTCTCCTTCCTTGAATATATTCAATATGTGCTCATTGATAGTAGAGCGCCCTTTATTGAAAAGCTCTGCTATCTGTTCCACATTTAGCCAAACCGTCTTATTCTCCAATCTCACATCAAGCTTCACGCCATCATCAGATTGGTAGATGATCATTTCTCCCAAATCAGTTTGGGGTGCGTCCTCCCATTTATAGCCACAATCCAAGCAAAGATGCAGTACACCCTCTGTCTGCACATTATCTGAATTGCACTTTGGACATTTTATATTATTCATCATTGTTTCGTCTTTGTAATTATCTAAGTCAAAAAATGATATTCTTGTATGACTTATGCTTAGACATTATTATTTTTCCATTTCCTTTCGCAAATCATCCAATACTTTACCTTTATATGAAAAGAACTTTTCACCTTGGTAAGCTCCAGAAGAATTTTGCTTTTCTAATGGAAGAAATGTTCCAACAAATGGAGATAGCTTATAAATGCGACCTTCATACTCTATCGTATTGTCACTTGCCACTTTCACATCAACCCCAGTTGGATCAAAAGTAACCATCTCTCCTATTTTGATACCAACCATACTAAACTTAAAACGCGGTCTTTTGTGCTCTTTCTCAGGCTTGTTTTGTTGTTGTGAGGCAAGAGAAGATACCTTTGGCTTATTGTCTTCATATTCCGTAACCACGGCATCATCTATCGTCTGGGCTATATCCTTGAATATATCCAAAGCGATTTGAGGTGCAACATTGAAGAACTCACGATTCTGACGGATTCGCAAATCCGTCAACCGGTCGATGGTTTTATGAACCAACTTCTCCACTTCATTATACTTCACCGTTCTCATTGTGGCAAAGATTTCGAAAGGCAAAGGCACAGCCGTGTTGTCCAACTCCTTCGAGCGGACATCCACTGGGCGTGAACTCTTGCCGATCTTTACCCAATCCTCCCGAAAGCTCGGATTGGTAAGGATATAAACATAACCTATTTCGTCTTTATTCATTGTGCTTTGTTACTTTAAATATTTGTCCAAGATGGCTTGCTTGGCAGATGGGCATGAATCCACAAAATATTGTAATTTTGCAATTTCATTTTCAATTGTCAGTATTCTTTCCGCCGTCTGCGATTGTATATTCTTATCAATAGGGATATTTGCTTTTACATTTAATATCTTTTGTACAGAAAGTCCCGGTTGCGCTCTTCCTGTAGAATATTGATTCAAATCCATATGCACCAACAAGTATCTCAACCATTTCTCATCAACTTCCGCATTTGGGTAAACAACTACAGCATGTTCTGTAGCATGAAATTGCCCAGATGCCACACAGACATTTCCACACAAAGCACCTTGTCTTCCTATGAGAATATACTCACCTTCATTTGTCATCGTATCAGTAAAACCACGCAATCCATTACCACCATAACAAGGGTAAATGTATTTTCCCATAGGCTTATCTACAATTTCAGATGCTGGAACAAATTTACCAGCTCTCATATCGCATATCTGAGACAATCTTACTTCTGTTGTTTCTTTTTGCAACGATTGCTCAAACAACAAAACTGCTTGTTCTTTCATTTTTCTTATCTGTCGCTTATTTTGTTGCATTTGCATATCTATTTTCTCACATTCTTCCGCAATTTTCTTCTGCACATCCATTGGTGGCAACGGAATTTCCAAAGAAGCATAAAATTCTTCTGGCACTCTTCTATGCCCACTACTTCCCTTCATATTTTTCTTTGCATACCATCTAACTTCATCTGTATTCAACAAAGCAAACAAATATGAGTTCAGAACATCATTCTGACATCTAAAGACATGAAATTCAGAACTACCAAAACCGATTCCGTTTGAGAGTCCTGTAGCTATTGCACATTTGCCATTCTCCATGCAAGGTGTAATTTTTGCAAAAATCAAATCATTATCTGCAAAGTATGTATAGCTACCTTTTACATCCTTATAAGAACGTTCTTCTTTTAAAGAGATATAGCCATTTTCACTTACAGATGACATTTCTACAAAAGAAACGCCCATACCATCTTCCATATTTTTCAACTCGGACTTAGAGGGATTCAGTTCTACGTATTTTTTTAATGAGACTAACGGATACTTACTTTCAAAAATAAGTTTATAAGCTACGCTCGTGCTTAACTCCTTATCAAATTCTACACGAGTAAAATTCAACATATCAGTTAAAGCATACTCATGCACTATTGGCTCTAACTCTTCTGGAATCTCATTAGAATTTCCATTAAAGTTGCCACAAATCAAAGAATTCACTCTATTTATGTCGCTCAAGTCAAGAGGGTTAAACAAAGGAGTAATAACGCCGTCAATACCCATTATCTGAGAAATTGTATCGTCATCTGCATCCTCATCATCAGCTTTTGAGTTTTTAATCTCACCTGTATTTAGATAGTGAATGCCCTCACGTCCCTTAGCATTACTCCATTCGTACCCTAAGAACTGCTGTTCCTTTCTATCTTTCTTCGTCTCATTTAAAGGACTTTGCACCACCAATACTGGCTGAGGATTTGAAGCTGCCAACAGATAATAATACAGTTTTTCCTTTTCTATCTCACGAATAAAATTGAGTGTATAACGTCTCTCCTCCAACAATTTACTTGCTGGAGTTAAATCTTTATAACTACGACTCTTGACAAACTTCTGAGCCTCTTCTCGAACTTTTCTTGCCTCTGGTGCCAAAGATGTAGAAGCAGTATTTTTGCCTTGTTTCTTGATATTCAAAGCCTTTACATAGTCCTTTGCCATATCAGTTTCCAAGAAAGTATCAGTTAATTCATTGTTGAGCAACTTCACATAATCACCATACGAATATCCCATGTGCTTAATATAAGCTGCCAACTTCTCGGAATCCTTATAAGCCCCATTGTCTGCCATATTACCCTTGAACCATTCATCTACTCGGTTTTGAGCATGTTTTGCCAAATCTGGTTCCAAAGACTTACGGCGCAAGAACAGAACAACTGTACTAGTATTCGTCTGTCCAAATGTATTAGGACCAAAGCTACAGATGGAAACTATATCAAAGTTTTTCAACAATAATTCACGAGTACGCATATACAGGCCACCTTTCGACAATATACTTGACGGAAGGACAATAGCTGCAACACCACCCGACTTCAACAATTGGGCAGCACGCTCTATAAAGAAGGTCTCAATAGAATTATTTTTCTCTATGTTGCTAACATATTGGGAAAGCGTAAAGTTTTCACGAGCTTCCTCTGTCAATGTCTCCATAAAGCCAGACACAGAATAAGGAGGGTTAGCCACCAACACGCTATAAGTATGGTCTTTGATGTCTGAAGTTTCCTCCAGTCCATCACCATAATGGATATGGATGCCATCCATTCCATACATAAATGCAGCAACTTGGCTCACCTTGGAAAGACGATAATCCTTTTCTATACCTACAATCTCCTTAAAATACTTGAAACACTCTGCATTTAGCTTTTCTTCCTTTGCCTTAGGATTATGCTCATTTTGCAGATTCATTTTTTCTTCAATAAAAGGTTTTATCTGACGAGCATATTCCGTAAGAAAATGTCCTGCTCCACAAGCATAGTCTATCGCCTTAGGAATTTCACCACTCTCTATGATTTGGCGAAGAGGTAATGATGATACCAAGAACCTTACAATAGGCATCGGGGTAAAGAATTGACCTTCACTTTGGTGTACACCACGGTTTAGGAAACCCTCAAAAAGGTCTCCCAAAAATTGATTGTCAGTATTCTTGGTAAGATATATGTCTTGCAACATACTGATGGTATCCTTCAATATGACAGCATTTTTGTAGAATAGCTGTTCATTATGCACATCAAGGAAAGCAAAAGGATTGTTGTTAAAATACTTCAACCTACGGAAATACTTCTTGATGGTATCTCTCGCCTCATCTGCTTTAGCAGTCAAGAACTTGAAAGCATCCTCGATTTGCCAATTCTCTACAGACGCAACTTCATCGTCGAAGAATTCCTTCATGCCTCGCTTATACAAGTTGATCAATCTATCTTGCAAAGAAAAATAGTCATCGTACGCTGCACCTTTCCATAAAAGTTGCAATTCCTTAGAGTTATAGCGTTCATCTATGATTTTAGCCAAGAAGAGATTGACCAATTTATCAAAAGCATTCTCATGACTGGATATCGTATGCTTTCTCAAAATCAGCGCAAACTCATTATATTTTTTATCCAAAGAATATTCATCTATAGTCTGCAAATCTGCTACTCCGTAACTCTTGTTACCGATATTGAAAGCCTCAATACCAGGTTCCAACAAGCCACGAGTGTTGTAATCCTGCTTATAAGTCTGTTTCCAAACATTAAAGAAGTCTTCACTTCCTCCTTGTTGCTCTCGCATTTCTCGGAAACTACGCAGACGGTTGTCCGTCTGCAAGTATTCATCATTATCTACCAAGGAAATGACATGATAGATATTTTCAAAACGATGAACCTTTTCACCGTTTTTCTTATATTCTGGATAATCGGCAGAATAAAGACACAGATATTTAGCCCTGCGATAAGTATTGAAATAACGGAATAGTTGATCGCCATTGCGCATCGTCTTTGCCCAATGCTTACGGAATTCATCATCCTTCTTATCGACATTAGCAGTCTTGCATTCGATAATAAGGTAAGGGTTTCCATTATTGTCTTTCACCAAAATGTCACAATAACCTTTGTCATTTCCTGCATAGTTACGACCTTCCAACTTCAAGTGCTGAGGCAAATAACCACGATTAAAAAGTTGGGCTACACACAGAAACACCACAAAGCTCTCATTCTGGTGTTCATCCCTTGTTGTATTTCTATCAGCCTCCACCCCATCAGGGTAGATGAAATCTCCCAACTCAAAATTGTATTCCAAGTCAAATCCTTCATCAGCAGAACCGTAATGCTTTGTAAATACACCATGCTTTGCAAAAAAGCAAAAAGGTGGAGACAGTAGTACTGCTGATATATTATTTTTTGTAATCATTGTTTATTTCGCTATTAAATGTATCTCTTCAGCAACCACTTATTGAGGCTATCCGAAATTTACTGCAAATTTACAATAAATTTCGGATAAATCAGCAAAGCTTACTAAGAAAATGAAAAAATTAAATAAAAGGATCGAGCAATGCCATCAAGTCAGCCTTCGACATCGCACCACTCTCCCGATACAGCACCTCGCCATTGCGGAAGAGCATCAAGGTTGGCACTGAGCGAATGCCATACTGTGCCGCCACATCATTGTGAGCATCTACATCTACCTTGATGATGCGAAGCTTGTCGCCCACCGTCTTCTTCAAGTCTTCCAACACAGGGTGCATCATCTTGCAGGGTTGGCACCATGTAGCAAAGAAATCAACCAATACCAGTTGATTGCCAGATATTACATCATTGAATGTTTCCATAAATCACTTTTTTTATAATATTTCACTTCTCTCTCAACATCCATTCCCACGTAGGGAGAACATGAACCTGCTTGCCATCTATCTCAAGTTCTTCCTTCTCCTCCATCGTAAGAATATATCCCTCAGCCAAGCCATAAGCATTCATGGCTTCCATCAGCCCCCCGATTTCTCGCTTGCGAGTTTTCTCATCATTCATGGCTATCGTTACCTGATAAGCCTCTTTGATTTTCATGCCCTCTCTAACAACAAAGTCGCACTCCTTCTTATCTGCATGATAAAAAACATCATATCCGCGGCGTTTCAACTCGATGAACACGATGTTTTCCAACTTCACTCCCATATTGTCGGTGGCATTGAATCCGATACGACTCACGATGGCATTGTCGATGAAGTAAATCTTCTTCGGGTTCAGCATCTGCACCTTTACCGATGGCGAATACTTCATGAGCTGGAATATCATATAGGTTTGCTCGATGTACTCCAAATAGTTTTTGACGGTTTCGGAATGACGAATGCCCACTATCTTACCCAGTGAGGTATAGGTAATGCGCTTCGTGGCATTGCTGGCGAGATAAAAGATGAGTTCCTGCATCTCCTTATCATTGGTCAACCCATTACGAGCCATCACATCACGGAAGATGATGCTATCGTAGAGTGACGAGAGGTAACGAGTGGATGGCGACTGGAGATACTTAGGAAATCCACCTTTCTCCAAATACTCCTTGAAATGCCCCAAGAGAATGGCACGCTTGCTGGTTAGATAAAAGTCCTTGGCTTCCAGCTGCACCTTTGCCAACTGCAAGTATTCTTGAAAGGAAAAAGGGAAAATCTCCACTGCGATATAACGCCCCGTGAGATGAGTGCCAAGCTCTCTACTCAGCATCCGGGCATTTGATCCAGTTACAATCACCTTATTGCCTTCGTTGTAGAGACGGCGCACAAAGGTCTCCCAGCCATTCACATTCTGTATCTCATCAAAATAATAGGTATGCTGCTCACCAAAGAGTTCGAAGAAACATTCTTGTAATGTTTGGAAATCTGCCACAGTAAAGTTGACCAGTCGCTCATCATCAAAATTGAAAAAGAAGTCCTGCTCCGGCAACTTGTTACGCATTTGCTGGAGCAAAACAGACTTTCCACAACGTCTTATACCAGTAATAATTAGTATCTCCGTTGTGGTAAGCCACTCTTCTTCAATAGTTCTCGGAACCGTATCTTGTGCTATATTCTTGCAGTATTCCTGCTGCTCAAATATAATTTGCTTTAATAACTCTTTCATGTTCAATCATTTATTTGCTTGCAAAAATACGATTTTTTAAGTAAAAAACCAAATAAATCTTCATTTTTGTTCATTCTGAATGAGTAATTTCTATCATTTTTACTCATTCTGAATGAGTAATTCTGAACAAAACCACTCATTCTGAATGAGCGTTTCTTGAAAAGTGCCTTTTATTCACCTTCTACCTTGCATCCATTGAACCCCATTTTCTGCGCCTTCTCAGGTCCGAAGGTGTAATAGATAGTCTCAGCCTCATCACATACCTCCCCCTGCGAATTGCCAAGGATGAGATGGATGGTAACAATGTTGTGACTTATATGATGCAAGGAAGCTATTATAACGATGCAAGGAAGCTATTATAAAGATTGCGTGACATTTGTCATGTGATTATACGACACTTATCATACGGTCGGATGGCAAATGCCATATAATCACATGACATATACCAATGTTTAAATAACCCTAATATTTTACACCAAAAGATACAAGTTATCACATTATTACATATATTTGCATCATCTTTCATAAAAGACAAAGAATATAGAAAACAACGAACCATCAAACAACTAGAAATATGGAACTGAAATACGACATTTACATGCTCAACAATGCCCAGGGCACAGGAGAAAAGCGCCAATACGTTCGTATCGTGCAGCATGAACCTATGACCGAGAAGCAACTGCAAGAGAAAATCCAGAACCGCTGCTCACTCACCAAGGGAGATGTAGCTGCGGTGTTGGCAGAGCTTCATGACATTTTAGTAGAAGAATTCTCCATGGGTCGCCGCTTTTATATCCCAGAGATAGGCTACTTCTCCATGTCGGCAAGTCTAGAGATGCCTAAGGAAAATCCAGACAAGAAGATTACGGGCAAGGAAGTACGCATCACTGGCATCAACTTCCGTCCAGAGGAAAAGCTGATGAAGGAAGTACAGCGCAACGTCCACTTTGTCCGCTCTCGTTATTCCAACCAATCTACAAAATACTCCGAAGAAAAAATGTTGGAGAAAATCAAGGAGTATCTTCAAAAGAATCGCTACATCACCACACGCATCATGCGCATCCACTTCGGCTTGACTCCATACATGGCTCAGAAGTGGCTCAACCATTTCTGCGAAAAGGGTATCATGGTAAAGGAAGGCACTCAGCATGCGCCTATCTATTTTCTAAAGTAACAAAGGCAGCTTTCTCCATTCTCCTTTCACCATAAACAAATGATTCACAAATGATTGCAAGATAGGTGAAAGGAAAAGGACTTTTAGTCTCACTTAAATAGGAACAACAAGACTGACAAAGTTACTTAATGAAGAAAAAAGTAACTATGTCCGTAACCATATCACAACAAAAAAGAAATAAGAATGAAATTAGGATTCATAAACTTCAGCACAGAGGAACAACTTAAAATGCACCAAGTAATGCAAGCCATCCAAGAGCATCAAGCAATTGACGAACTTGGACTGGGGCGCATTCGCGATGCCTTTTCCAACAAGTTGTTTCCTGGAATCTCTACTTTACATAATAGAGCAAAATACTATGCCATACTCCCTTCTCTTTTTTTGGAAGCAGAGAAAGGAACATACAAAAGTGCAAACGAAGTAAGAGCCAAGGTATTGAATCTGGAGATTAAATTGACTCGTCAACTATTGCGAGGTACAGAACCAGCCAACAACTGGGGAATAACAGGAAGTAGTGTAATCGATGCGGCAGAAGCCGAGAATAGCAAATACGTAAAATACGACCCAGTTTACATCTATTATGGCGCACTTGTTTCTTATGGTATGATATTGACAAACAGCAACATCTACAGTCTTATTTATGAAAAAAGCAAGACCATCCACAAACAACCCAAGAAATACATTTCCCAAGATGAAGAAAAAGAAATGGGAGATGCTAATCAGTTATCAGGCAATTACCAACTATTTGATGGCGGTGGATTGTCATATACATTTGATGGCTACACTCCCATCAATATAGACTTGACATCTGACGAAGCTAAGTTTATCAAAGACAAGATAATAGCCTCACCAATAGCCAAAGATTCATTTTTGGCTACTATTCTTCGTGACAACTACCCTATTGGACTTGCCCAGAAGTCATATTTCGACCTTGGAGACCAATGGAAGAAATACATAACCGATGAGCATTTCATGATTTATACGCTATCCGCAAGATTTTCTAAGTTTCAGTATCTTCTTCGGTTAGTCTATAACTATGTGTTTTACACAAGAACAGATAGAACAGAAGAAGCAGAAAAGGAATTTGAACGTTACGAACAGTTGAAAGAAGAATGGAAATCAGACATTAGCGAAGAACACCTCTTCCAAGCATTAGATTTCGTTGGCTATACCCTACAAGACAATGGATCCATCAAATTTTGCAAAGAAGCATGCTCATTAATTAACAACCCTACAGATGAAAACTTCATCCGATTGCAAGAAATCATTGTTAATCGGGAAAAACAAACAAAAGGTTCATCAAGAAGTAAGTTGGCGAATCCTAACAAATATAAGGGAATCGACAGAATAGAAGCCTATTTCTTCGATTATCGTTGGGGAACCGTATATAACATCATCACAGAAATAAAGAAAGGACTGTCAAATGGCTAAAGAACAACTCTGCAATTATACTTATGGCGAGATGCTGGTCTCACCAGGCTATGACGTGGACTTCGCTATTGGTACAACCTATAGCGTTAATCCACAAGCATTGCTTATCATCCCTATGGCATTAGGTTTGCTAAGCAGCAACAACGAAGCTGCCGTTCAATCCCCCATTTGCCTATTAGAAGGAATTAGAAGAAGTGCAAACAAATTTGTGTTGTTCTGCAACAAAGGTGGAACGCACATACCATCAAACTGCCAACCCTATCTATCCCTCATGGATAACTGTATCTATGAAGTACAAAGCCCTCAAAAGTCTCAATTTCTATCCAACTTCCATCCGAAAGTATGGATTATCAAAGAGACCAACAGAGAAGAAAAAAACGACCAGCAAATCAAAGTCATCGTCATGAGCAGAAACCTTACTCTAGACAATAACCTTGATATGGTTGTTAGCCTCACAGGTAAAATCGGGAAACAAACCATCAACAACAAGAAGCATAAGCCTCTCATTGACTTTCTGACTTCATTAATTCCCTTGATGGGAAATGGCACTAACAACAACCAGCACATCATCAAAGACAAGAAGAAAAAGATGAAAATGGTCATTGAATCCATAAGAAAAGTCAAACATTTTGAGATAGATACAGATTTATTCGAGAAGGATGGGTATGAATTCATCCCGATACTCTTTGGGCAAAACCTGAACAAGAACATCAGTTATCCAGAAGCATGGCAAGGAACAGACCAAATGACCATCTCTCCATTTATTGACATAAAAACTCTACGAGAGTTAGACAAGAATGCAAAAAACAGGCACATTCTCGTTACCACATCAGGATATGTATCTAAAGACATATACGACCTGTTCAATAAAGAAAATCATGAAATCTACGTAATGAAAGATGGAATGACGCATAACGATATTATGCCAACTGACCTTCATGCAAAGACATTTCTAGTATGTAACCCTAAAGGGGAATACGGAAATTTTCTGTTCGTCGGATCTGCTAATGCCACATATGCAGCCTTCCATAAAAATTCAGAATTCATCATCCGACTGCAATACAAGTATGGCAAGCATTTAGTATTTGACTCTTTCAAAGAGGAATTTCTACAAATGGATGCAAGAGAAGAAAGTAAAATCTTCGAGACCGTCAACTTCCCTCCAGAATCAGAAGAAACGCATGAGACATCAGAGCTAGAAGCCTTTGTACGAAATTATATCACGAATAACTTCTTGGCAAAGTGCTATTCCTGTAAAGATGGCAACTATAATGTCATTATCAAGGCAGGACATCACGACAACAGGTACAGAATACAGATTGCACCCATGCAAACAGCAGGTTACAAAGTAGAACTAGAAAACGAGGCAATACTTTCAAACCTGACATTGGCTCAACTGTCAGACTTCTACATTATATCGGTACAAGATGCTAATGGACAGAATATGGACAAAGTCATCAAGATTCCGACCGAAGGCATACCATACGAAGATAGAGACATTGCTATATATAAAACGTTTGTGGATAGCAAGGAGAAGTTTCTCCGTTACTTGTCATTTATTCTGACCGATGACATAGACGAATATCTGTTTGATGCAGAACAAAGCATGAAGCTGATTGCTCAGCACGGCAATGATAAAGATTCCGTACCTCTCTCACTCAACATTTATGAGCAACTGCTGAAAGCTGCTAGCAACAATCCCAAAAAGTTCATAGAGATAGAGGATGTCATCAGAAAAATCGGCAAAGAAGAATACACCCAAGAATTTCTAGAGATCTACAAAACTTTTAAGGAAGCCATAAAACAGAAATAATGATGGAAAAGGAATTAAAGGATTTTCAAAAGGCAACGGTAAAACACATCGTTGATATATTCAAAAGCAAGAAGCAACGCCGAGTTCTGCTTTCAGACGAAGTGGGACTGGGTAAGACTATCGTGTCCAAAGGTGTCATTCAAGCAGTTGGAGAATTAAGCGATGAATATGGTATATGGGACGACAACACCTATCGAGTAGTGTATATCTGCTCCAACGCCAATATCGTAAAGCAAAACACAGAAAACTTGGGAATAGAGGATGTCATGAACATAGAAGAAAGCAGATTGTCCATGCAGCACTTCATCGTGGCTAAAAAGGTGAAAGAGCTAATCGAGGCTAAGAAGGACAAACCTAGCATATTGATTCCTCTCACACCTGGTACATCTTTCAATCTCCAAACATCAGCGGGCAACATGAACGAACGTGCGCTGATGTTCGCTATACTTAGCCATGTGAAAGACTTCAAAGAACATACGAAGGCATTGAAGAATCGTCTAAACATTTATGAAGCAAATAACGACAATTGGGAAAATACCATCAAAAAATACGAAAACGAAGTCACTGAAATAGAAAAGGTATGCACTGGATACAGAGAAAACATCTGCAAAGAAGTGGTAAAGGATGACAACTATCAAGAGGCTAAGAATTTACTTCTCAAAGCCATAGAGGAAAAAGCTGACTATAACACCAAGAACAGAGCCATCACTCAGTTCAGAATCATCTTCTGCAAAATTAGCATGAAAGAACTTAATCCCGATTTGGTTATCATGGATGAGTTCCAACGCTTCAGTTCACTTCTTGACTTGGAAGGGAATAGCGAAGAGGCTATGCTAACACGTACATTTTTTGGAAAAGAGGATGGTCCTTTCATATTGTTAGTGTCTGCCACACCTTACAAACCATTCACGACTTTGGAGGAATTGAATGAAAACAAGATAGACACTCAATATCAAGACTTCAACAAGTTGACAGATTTTCTCTTTGACAGCAGAGAGGACATTACATTCCAACAGGTTTGGCATGACTATTCAAAAGAATTGTGCCACATCTCATCGGATAACTTAGACATACTCATTGCTAGAAAGAACATAGCAGAGGAAACAATGTATCAAGCCATGAGCAGAACTGAGCGTTACCGCAATTCTGCCCAAGATGACACCCACTTGAAAATCAGTACAGGGGATATTGTGTCTTATTGCCAAATGCAAGAGGTTATTGATGAATGCAACAAAATGAGCGAAGGAAGATTCAGCGTAAAAACTTTGCCTATGGAATACGCCAAATCTTCACCTTATTTGTTGTCCTTCATGGATAAATATAAGCTAAAGGAGAAACTTGTAAAAGCATACGTTGAGAATCCATGGAATAGCAATATGCAGAAACAAAGACTTCTGTTGAAGACAAATGATATATATAAATATAACGACATTCCATTATGCAATGCAAAATTATCCAAACTAAGCAACATTCTATTTGATGAAAAAGGTGAAAAGCATGGAGAGCAACTATTTTGGATTCCAGCGTCTCACCCTTATTACAAGATACCAGCCAACAACATGTTTGCCAAGAACCATGACTTTTCCAAGGTGTTGGTCTTTTCTGCATGGGAAATGGTACCACGTATGATAGCTTGTATGATTTCCTATGCCGTCGAGCAAAAGAGTATCAGCCGTGCATTTCCATCTGCCACATATACAAACACGAAAGAAAATTCCGAAAAGGATGCACTTGATAAACAACAGGGAGAAAAAGCCGGAACAGGAAGATTACGTAGAGAAAGCTTGGAACTGGTAACTTGCAGCTCTGATTTCTTGACAGATGCCTATAATCCAAAAACCAACCTTGGACAAGACATCAAAGAAGTAAGAGCCAACATAAAGGAGAATATAAAGAACACAGGCCGACTCACCTTAGTTGAGCAGCCAACAACAGCAAAGTTTCTTTTGGAAGCCATAAGACTTTTAGATTCGAATGCAGGAGAGAAAATCCTAATATCCGAAGACGGCTTAGACACTTTGGTCAATATGGCTATAGGTTCACCTGGTATTTGCTTTTATCGTCTATTGGGCAACAAAGACTTAGCCCAAGAAGCAGCAACAAAATTCTGCAATAATATCTTCAACCGTAGATACAATGCAGCCGTCATAGACATACTCTACAACAAGAAGAGCGTTCAAACCTACTTCAAGCAAGTCATCGATTATTGCGTGATGGGCAATCTGCAAGCCGTATTGGATGAGTTCGCCTATATGATAGATGAAAGAAGTAATGGTGAGCGAAATGTAGAAATGATTCAGAAAAGAATGATAGAATCGTTCATCGATCGAAACTATCAAGAGATTGATACTACCGAGTCATTTGGCAAAGAGAAGAAAAAGAAATGGAGAATCCGCACTCATTACGCTATGCCTTATGGCAACATTAGAATGACAGATCAAGCCACCAACAGGGCAAATGATGTTCGTTTGGCATTCAACTCTCCTTTTCGTCCATTCGTCTTAGCCTCAACAAGCGTAGGACAAGAAGGTCTTGACTTCCATTGGTATTGCCGTAAAATCATGCACTGGAACATCTCATCCAATCCACAAGACATGGAGCAGAGAGAAGGAAGAATAGATCGATACAAGAGTTTGTTTGTAAGACGAAACGTAGCCAAGTTCCACCCTGAGACATATACCTGGAATGAGATGTTTGATTTGGCAAGAACCGAAGCAAAAGATAAGGGCTTCTGCGAGCTAGTTCCCTATTGGTCGATTCCACAAGATATGCTAAAAAGCATAGCTGAAACTGACAGAGAGTATATCGAATCTATTGTACCACTCTATCCTCTGAGCATGGACTATGATAGATACAGACACATGAAGTCTGTATTACGCCTCTACCGTCTAACCATGGGACAGCCCAGACAAGAGGAACTTCTAGAGTTCTTCAAAGACATGTCAGCAGAAGACATAGATAAATTATTGTTTAACCTCTCTCCTATCAAGAGAAAAAAGTAGCAGGAATATGAAACATTCACTTAACAGAGAAGAGCTTATTGAGCAGCTAAAGGAACTAGCTGCTCAAAAGCTGCCAACGTATCTGGCAAATCACATGGGAGCCATGTGCTATGAACCTTCGATGATAGATAGTTTTTCCACAATATGCCAACATTGCCATCGTCCATTGACCTATCAAGCTTTCCACAGTGATGAAGAAATGTTCAACTCCATCATCAAAGAGATAAAAGATTTGGGATATGATGCGTCTCTTGAAGTAATATGTGGTTCATGCGCCCTAGAAGCGAAGGAAGAAGCAGAGTTTTTCGATTTACCATTTACTTCCGAAGATGATATCTGTGAGGAAAATGCGTACCATCTTTTCTGCTTCAAGACAAAAAGCGACAAGGACTATCATCAAGCTATAACTGATATGGAATCACTTTATGACTATCAAGCCGTATTGGCATTCTTAAAAGGAGAGTCTTATTTTGAAGATAGTTATGACCGCTACCATAGCATCATGGATGAGCAAGATACTATCAAGAGAATGACAGGAATAGGAATAAAAGAAAATGATAGCAATGAAGAATAGCATACCCATTCTTCCGAAGTCTGTTGCTTTGGAATTGACATATAAATGCAATCACCATTGCTTGTTTTGCTCATGCCCTTGGTATGCGCCTAACTCTTCATATCCATTAGGAAAGGAACTAACCACTACTCAATGGAAATGGGTAATAGAAAAACTATATGACTATGGGGTAAAGACTTTCTCTTTGTCTGGCGGAGAAGCATTGCTAAGAGATGATCTTCATGAAATCATCGGACACATCCGAATGATTGGCAACCAAAGGAAGATGAATTATCCAATCATACTCATCTCCAATGGAAAACTCATGAATGAAGAACAACTCAAATTCTTCAAGGAAATGAATGTTCATCTTAGCATGAGCCTTCCTGGCTACCAATCATTTGAAGAGCATACAGGAGTTGCTAATGCAGATTATGTGTTAGAATACTTTTCGAAAGCCAAAGAAATCGGCTTAGAATGCACAGCAAACATTACCGTTACAAAAAAGAACTATTATGAGCTATTTGAGACCATATCGCTTGCCCTCATCAATGGAGCTACAGAAATTCTTCTCAACCGTTTTCTGCCTGGTGGACGTGGTTTGAAATATATGAATGAACTTTGCCTTTCCACAGAGCAAATCAACGGAATGCTTGATACTGCAGAAGAAGTACTAACACTAGCTAATCGCTATGGAAATGTGGGTACAGAAATACCAAAGTGCATCATAGCTTCTGCCAATTCATACAAAAGAATACATGTAGGGTATCTATGCGCTGCGGCAAAAGGATTCTTCGTTATTGATCCAGCAGGACAAATAAGAACCTGCAATCATTCTCCTCACATCGTAGGAAATGTTTTCGAAGAACCTTGGATTAAGGATACTGATTATTGGAACAAATTCGCATTCCGCTCTTATCAGCCTACAGTCTGCAATGGATGTTCATCGGCTAAGAATTGTGATTGTGGATGCAGGGAAGTAACCAACATTCTAGGACTTGGCATCAATGGAATAGAGCCCAACTTAACTCTCAAGAAGCAATAGTTTCTCTATTAACATAGCTTGTTCACATTAATTATCGTTAAATCTACATTTCACAAGCCATTCATTATCAGTAATAGTAACCTCAGGGAAACTGAGTAACCTAATCGTGCCTTCTTGCAAGTTTGGAAATAACTTACTACCTTTGCACCAGAAAAAGAGAAAAGCTCTCTTTAAGTTACTAATATTGATTATTGATTCTATACATTTCATCCAATCGATTGGACGGTTTTATTTTAATTTGTCCAATCGATTGGATGAAATTCCATTTTTCTAAAGTTTGAAGAAGCCTAATCTTTCTCCTCCATCCATTCTTCCAACACCTTGCAATATTCATCGTTTTGCTCGGCAAATGGCATGTGTCGGGCTCCTACGAAGAGATGCCACTTGGAATCTTGGATACCATCATAAAGTGTCTTTGCTACCAATGGAGTACAGAGGTCGTTGGTGCCACTCATCACCAAGCATGGTACTTGTATCTCGCCAAGGCGGTCGGTGTAATCATAATCACGAAGCGTGCCAGTCGGGGTGTATTCATTTGGTCCCCAACCATGGAGATAAGCCTCAGCACCAGCACGCTTCTTCCGGCGAAGACACTCTGGACTATCCTCCGTCACCTCACCGGCACAATGCAGGAGCATGAAGTGTTCATTCGCCTTGGCATACGCCTCGCTCGAAAAGTCATCCTTCGCCTCAGCCTCAGCGATGGCACGCTGGTCTTCCTCCGACATAAACTTAATCATGCGATGTTGCTCACTTGCCCAAAGCTTGCTGCTCGAAAGAGTGCTGCTGAGGATGGCTGACTTCACGCCCTTTGCTTGCTTCTCTATCAGATAGATGATGGCGAGCATGCCACCCCACGACTGTCCCAAGAGATGAAAATGGTCGATGTGGAGATAGTCGATGAGCACACAGAGTTCGTTGAGCCAAGTCTCAGGAGTCCAGAGTTCGGGATGTCCCTCCACAAATGAGTTGCCACAGCCCAACTGGTCGTACATGATGACAGCTCTACCTGATTCCGCTACCCTATCCAATAGCTCGAAATAGTTGTGGGTACTGCCTGGTCCACCATGCAAGAGGATGATAGGGCTCTTGCCCTCCTCTGTTTTACCTACGATACGATAATATGTTTGATAGCCCATGAAGGGCATATATCCTTCCTTGATTTCCATTGTCTTCAAATGTTTTTATTGTTACCTAAACTGTGTTATCTAATTTTGCTGCTCCTATACCTTATTATATAGTCTTCATTATTCTTCATATTCGGTGGAGTTTTGAAAAGACATGTATATCACATTTATCATGTGCATATATTATGATGTGCAAAAATATAAAAAATATGGCAATTAAACAAATATATCTTGCTTATTTTATCAAAAGAACTTAAATAATTTGGCTGTTTCTAGCTAATGCAATATCTTTGCATTCTAAATAATAATGAAACCAAATAAAAATAGAATATATGTTTAGTGGAATCGTAGAAGAAATGGCTACCGTCGTAGCTATCAGACATGATAAGGAGAACATCGACTTTACGTTGAAGTGCTCTTTCGTTGATGAACTCGGCATCGACCAAAGTGTGGCGCACAACGGCGTCTGCCTCACCGTGGTGGAAATCAAGGACGGTACCTATACCGTTACCGCCATGAAGGAAACCCTGGACCGCAGTAATCTGGGTCTGCTCAAGGTAGGCGACAAGGTGAACGTAGAGCGTTCTATGGTGATGAACGGCCGTCTGGATGGTCATATCGTACAGGGACATGTGGACGAGACTGCCAAATGTATCGCAATGAAAGACGCTGATGGCTCTACTTATTTTACTTTCGAATATGAGCTCAACAAGGAAATGGCAAGAAAAGGCTATTTCACGGTCGACAAGGGCAGCGTTACCGTTAACGGCGTTTCGCTCACCGTTTGTGATCCTACAGACAACACATTTACCGTTGCTATCATTCCTTATACCAGAGAGAATACCAACTTCTGCGACATCGAAGTGGGAACGGTAGTGAATATCGAATTCGACATTCTGGGCAAATATATCGCAAGACTGAAAAGCTTCGAATAAGAGGGTGTAGCAGATTTTAGGCACGGATTACACGGAGATTTTAGACGATAATGCAAAAAGCGCATTTATAATTTAAAGGAAAATCCGTGTAATCCGTGCCTAATCTATACACAGGGCAGATGGTTCAACCGCCCTCGCTACTTTCTTCTAATCGTCAAATCAATAGTCTCCGGATGCTTTTCGGCAAATGCCTTCACATCATCAACAACCAGTACGAGATAACCACCGCCACCAGCTCCCGGCATCTTCCATGCATGAACCTCAGGAAGGACAGAATACTCATCTATGAAGCCCTGAACGCAACCCTGAATCATGGCTGGGAACATGGCTACCTGAGCATCAAACGACGCCTTGAAAGCAGAGGCAAAGGCTGGGAAATCCTTTTGGAGAATGGCATTCCAGCAGTCATCGGCTGCCTTGGCAAGATTCTTCACCTTTGGCTCGGTAATGTCCTTGCCTTCTACCACGGAACAGCCCGGACGGCGTGGCTCCATCGGAATCATGCAGACATGACTCTCCACCCAGGTGAGAACGTCCTCGTCAAGACAGGTCTCGAACTTATCCGGCCAGAAACGGTTGTCGTAATAGTGACGCACCAGTCCAGGCATACAGATTCCTATGGAATCCTGTGCCCCGCTCACAATGCCATCGCTGCGCTCAGGATCGTTCTCGAAACAGAACACCAGCTTAGCAAGAATCTCCGGATTCATATCAGGCAACTTCACCGGCCAGATCTTCTTGATCATGTTGCGGGTAGAAGTGGAAAGACCACAACGCTCACGCACCTCGAAGGTAGGAATCAGCGACATGGTTATCGCCCAGCCCGGAGCATGGCAGCTGACGTAAGGCTGGTCTATCCAGGTACCTGCCAAATCAAGACGGGTAGGAAGCTGGCAGGTGGAATCCTTGATGTCGGTGCTGGAACGTGCCTTCAGGCCCTCGGCAGGCGTGCGCTGCAACACAATATACTCAATGCCTCGCTCCTCGCAGAACCTGCGCTTTGTTTCGCTGCTGCCGTCTGCATTCACCACGAAGATGTCAGGCTTCACAAAATCCACCGTCGGAATAAAGTCCATAATGCCATCACCCTGGTTGATAAAGGCATCCTTTACATATTTAATAGACTTCACCATGAAAAGGCGCTCCTGCTCGGGATAGAACGTCTTATGGTGCTTGTAGCCGAGAATCGTCTGGTCGGAACCTATACCTACGTATAAGTCGCCATACTGAGACGCCTGGCGGAAAAACTCAACGTGACCGCTATGCAGCAAGTCATAGCAACCACTTACAAAAACTTTCTTCATTATTATTTAAGCTACTTTTCTTAGATTTATTCTTTTTGTTTCCAAGACTTCTGTCCCTCAGTTTTCAAGACATGAATCTTTTGCCTACAAAACTACAATTTTTCTTTCATTCGTCCAAGAAAAACCTGCACAAATATTCTATTTTGCGCACAAACCATCCTATTTTGTGCATTTTTCTAACGAAATATTTGGGTAACACGCAAAAAAGTGTTACTTTTGCGGCTGTGTTTTGACCCAATATGGACATTTGAAAGTCCTGTATCGGACAGATTACCGTCTGACTATGAACTCGAAAACAGACATCTTGAGAATCAAGCACTAACAAACTTAGGAAAAATTTAACAATAACCATTAATTGATATGAGTTTAAAAATCGTAGTACTTGCCAAGCAAGTACCTGACACAAGAAATGTGGGTAAGGATGCGATGACAGCTGAAGGCACCGTAAACCGTGCTGCCCTTCCTGCTATCTTCAATCCTGAAGATTTGAACGCACTGGAGCAGGCTCTCCGCTTGAAGGAGCAGAATCCAGGTTCTACAGTTGGAATTTTGACCATGGGTCCTCCACGTGCCGGAGAAATCATCCGCCAGGGTCTTTATCGTGGTGCTGATACGGGCTGGTTGCTCACCGACCGTCTCTTTGCCGGTGCTGATACACTGGCTACTTCCTATGCCCTTGCTACAGGAATCCAGAAGATCGGTGACGTGGATATCGTGATCGGCGGTCGCCAGGCTATCGATGGTGATACTGCGCAGGTAGGTCCTCAGGTGGCTCAGAAGCTGGGATTGAACCAGGTAACCTACGCAGAGGAAATCCTCAAGGTAGAGGATGGCAAGGCTACAATCCGCCGCCTCATCGATGGTGGTGTTGAGACCGTAGAGGCTCCATTGCCACTGGTTATCACCGTAAACGGAAGTGCTGCTCCATGTCGCCCATGCAACGTGAAGCTCGTAATGAAATATAAATACGCTACCTGCCCTATGGAGCGCAAGGGTGATGAGCCTTGGGCCAACCTCTATGAGGAGCGCCCTTACCTCACTCTGAACCAGTGGAGCGTTGCCGATGTTGACGGCGACCCTGCACAGTGCGGTTTGAGCGGTTCACCTACCAAGGTGAAGGCCGTGAAGAACATCGTGTTCCAGGCAAAGGAGAGCAAGACCTTGACCAGCAGCGATGAGGACATCGACGGACTGATGAAGGAATTGTTGAACGAAAGTATTATCGGATAATTTTGAAAAGACAATGAACAACGTATTTGTATATTGCGAGGTAGAAGGCACAACCGTTGCCGAAGTATCTCAGGAATTGCTCACCAAGGGTCGTAAGCTCGCTAACCAGCAGGGCGTGGAGCTCCATGCCATCGTAGCAGGTACCGGCATCAAGGGTCAGGTAGAGGATCAGATTCTCCCTTATGGTGTAGATAAATTATTTGTTTTCAATGCTGAGGGATTGTTCCCATACACTTCAGCTCCTCATACCGACATCCTCGTCAACCTCTTCAAGGAAGAGAAGCCTCAGATTGCGCTGATGGGTGCTACCGTTATCGGTCGCGACCTCGGTCCTCGTGTTTCTTCTTCATTGACCAGCGGTCTTACCGCCGACTGTACAGAGCTTGAAATCGGTGATTACGACGACAAGAAGAACGGTAAGCACTATGATGGTCTGCTCTATCAGATTCGTCCTGCCTTCGGTGGTAACATCGTGGCTACCATCGTAAACCCTGACCACCGTCCACAGATGGCTACCGTACGTTCCGGCGTGATGCAGAAGAGCATCTACGAGGGTGAGTGCAAGAAGGAAGTCGTTTATCCAGAGGTAAGCAAGTATGTTCCTGCTGAGGACTTTGTAGTAAAGGTACTCGACCACCACGTAGAGGCTGCCAAGCACAACCTGAAGGGTTCTGCCATCGTTGTAGCCGGCGGTTATGGCGTAGGAAGCAAGGAAGGCTTCGACCAGCTCTTCGAGTTGGCTCATCTCCTCCATGGTGAGGTAGGTGCTTCCCGTGCTGCAGTAGATGCAGGCTGGGTAGATCACGACCGTCAGATTGGTCAGACTGGTGTTACCGTTCATCCTAAGGTTTATATCGCCTGCGGAATCTCTGGTCAGATTCAGCACATCGCCGGTATGCAGGATTCAGGTATCATCATCTCTGTGAACAACGATCCTGATGCTCCAATCAACAAGATTGCCGACTACGTTATCAACGGTAATGTAGAGGATGTGGTTCCTAAGCTCATCAAGTACTACAAGCAGAATTCTAAGTAATCTGCATTACACATTATTTAAATAAGAAAAGCAAAATGGCTAATTATTATACAGACCATCCTGAAATAGAGTTCCACTTGAATCATCCGCTCATGAAGCGTGTTGTGGACTTGAAGGAAAGAAATTACGCAGAAAAAGACCAGTTTGAAGATGCTCCTGTCAACTACGAGGATGCCATCGAGAACTACAAGCGATTGCTGGATATTACCGGCGATGTAGCTGCTAACATCATCGAACCAAACTCTGAGGATGTTGACCTCGAAGGTCCACACCTGGAGAACGGCCGCATGATTTATGCCAGCAAGACATTCGAGAACCTCGATGCTACCCGCAAGGCTGGCCTCTGGGGCTTGTCAATGCCTCGTCGTTACGGCGGTTTGAACCTGCCTAACGCCATCTTCTCTATGGCTTCAGAGATTATCGCTGCTGCCGATGCCGGTTTCCAGAACATCTGGTCACTCCAGAGCTGTATCGATACTCTTTATGAGTTCGGTTCTGAGGAGCAGCGCCAGAAATACATCCCTCGCATCTGCGCTGGCGAGACCATGAGTATGGACTTGACAGAGCCTGATGCAGGTTCTGACTTGCAGCGCGTGATGCTGAAGGCCACACAGGATGAGGACGGTACATGGCGTCTGAATGGTGTAAAGCGTTTCATCACCAATGGTGACTCAGACATCCACCTGGTTCTGGCTCGTTCAGAAGAAGGCACCAAGGACGGTCGTGGTCTTTCCATGTTCATCTACGACAAGCGTGATGGTGGCGTAACTGTTCGTCACATCGAGCACAAGTTGGGTATCCACGGTTCTCCTACCTGCGAGTTGGTTTACAAGAATGCCAAGGCAGAGCTTTGCGGTAACACCCGTCTCGGTTTGATTAAGTACGTGATGGCTCTGATGAACGGTGCCCGCCTGGGTATTGCAGCTCAGAGTGTAGGTGTTGAGCAGGAGGCTTACAATGAGGGCTTGGCTTATGCCAAGGAGCGTGCTCAGTTTGGTGAGAAGATCATCAACTTCCCAGCCGTTTACGACATGCTTTCAAGAATGAAGGCTAAGTTGGATGCAGGCCGTTCACTCCTCTACTGCTGCGCTCGCTACGTAGATATCTACAAGGCTTTGGAAGACATCGCCCGCGACACTAAGCTCACTCCAGAGGAGCGTCAGGAGATGAAGAAATATACCCGCTTGGCTGATGCATTTACTCCATTGGCTAAGGGTATGAACTCAGAGTATGCTAACCAGAATGCATACGATGCCATCAGCATCCACGGTGGTTCTGGTTTCATCATGGAGTACAAGTGCCAGCGCCTGTTCCGTGATGCCCGCATATTCTCTATCTACGAGGGAACCACCCAGCTTCAGGTTGTTGCAGCCATCCGCTACATCACCAACGGTACTTATCTCAGCATCATCAAGGAGATGTTGGAGAATGAGGTATCAGATGACTTGAAGCCATTGAAGGAGCGTGTAGCTAAGCTCGTAGATCTTTACGAGGCAGCCATCAACAAGGTGAAGGAGGCAAACGATCAGGCAGTTCACGACTTCCTGGCTCGCCGTCTCTACAATATGACTGGCGACATCGTAATGTCTCTTCTCATCCTCGATGATGCTAGCAAGGCACCAGAGATGTTTGCCAAGAGTGCCAACGTATATGTTCGCATGGCAGAGGAGGAAGTTCTCGGTCATTCAGCATACATCCAGAACTTCAAGGCAGAAGACTTGGAGAGCTTCAAGGCGTAAGATTATCATTACAAATATTATATAAAAAGTCCGTGGGCAGGAAAAATTTTTCTTGTCCACGGATTTTTCTTGTCCACGGATTTTTCTTGTCTATACAAAGATAGGGATTTTCCCTTCTACTTTAGGGAATCCTCCTCTTTTTATTTCAAAAGAAAGCTGTACTTTTGCAACCATAAAACAATATAATAACTTATAAAAAACAGTTTAGCTTATGAAAAGAAATGAAGTGATGGCGCTTATCGCCACAACCATATTGATGTTTGCCGTATGCCTCTCGGCTTCGGCTAAAGGAAAAAGAAAAGTGGAGCGGGGAATGACCAAGCAGGAAGTAATAGCCATTCTTGGAGAACCTAAGCTCACCAGTTTCGACATGTATGGGGACAAATGGGAATATGACAAATATAATTATCTGTTTGGAGATTCCAAATACATCACGGTTTTCTTCGACAGAAACGGGAAGGTGGTGCAATACAACACGAGGATCATAGAACCGAACAGCCAGCAGTCGAATGCTCAGCAGCCTCAACATCCTGTTCCTCCTTCATTCGACGGAGTTTATAATCCCAATCTAGGAATGAACTATGGCTATTGTCTCGACGATGCTACTTTCTCCAGACTGTATAATAAAGTGAAGAATGCAAGCTTTGATGACAACAAGTACGATCTGATAGAAGTAGCAAGCCTCGGCTGCTACTATTCTTGCGCTCAGGTTGTGCGCATGATGAAGATATTCACATTTGATGACGGCAAGATAAAAACACTCAGGATGATGGCTCCGCATATTGTTGACTTGCAGAATGCCAGTCTCATCTATCAGCAATTCAGCTTTGAAAGTGAAAAGCAGAAGGTGGGAGATATATTGAGAAGCAGCAGATAATCAGATAGATAAATAATACTCAATGAGAAGTCCATGGGCAGGAAGGTTTCCTGTTCATGGACTTCTCTTTTTTATTCCTTTTTATTTTCCTTTTATTCCTTTTTCCTCATTCCCATTTTTTTCACAAAAATCACAAGGATTGTTAAAATTGAAACTTTAAGATAAACTTTTCCGTCTAAATGCAATCAGATTAATATCTTTCTGAAATAAATAAAACAGGTAAAAAGAAAATAGAAGAAGATTATGAACGGAAAAGTAAAAAACGCAATGGCTGCTCTGCTTCTTGTGGCGGCACCATTAGCAACGCAGGCAAAACAATGGTCGCTGAAAGACTGTATCGACTATGCGCTTGCCAACAACATTTCTCTTCAGAAGACGCAACTTACCAAGGCCAGCGCCCAAGAAGATTATCTACAGTCGAAAGCTGCTCTGCTTCCTTCGCTCAGTGCCAGCACCAACCAAAGCGTGAACTATACGCCGTGGGTAGCTAGCGGAATCAGCGGAGACGGTTTCTCGAGAGCAAGTATAGACAAGGTTTATTACAATGGAAATTATTCCGTATCGGGAAACTACACCATCTGGAACGGAAACAAGAATCACAATCAGATTAAGCTGAACAAACTTGCTGCCGAGGCTGCCGATCTTGATTCTGCCACTCAGGCTATCAAGCTGCAGGAACAGATTGCACAGCTCTATGTTCAGATTCTCTATTCTACTGAGGCTATCCAGGTGAACAAGGAGAGCTATCAGTCGAGCTTGCAGAACGAAGAGCGAGGCAAGGAGATGGTGAAGATTGGAAAGATGAGCAAGGCTGATTTGGCGCAGCTCACCGCTCAGAGAGCCCAGGATGAATTCAACATCGTACAGGCTGAAAGCAATGTGAAGAACTATAAGCGACAGCTGAAAGAACTGCTTCAGATTACAAGCGATGAGGCGTTCGACATCGAGATTCCTAACACTACCGATGAGATGGCACTCGCTGCGGTTCCTGCCCTGAATGTTATTTATGAAGCCGCACTCGACAATCGTCCTGAGTTCAAAACCTTCCAGAATCAGTTGGCACAGAACGATTTGAGCATCAAGATTGCAAAGGCAGGCAAACTGCCTACCATCAGTGCCAACGGTGGTGTTACGACCAGCAATACTTCCATGAACAGTACAAGCTTGGGCAAGCAGCTGAAGACCAACTTCAATGTTGGAGGCGGCATTGGTGTCAGCATTCCTCTCTTTGAGAACCGCTCTACCAAGACACAGGTGAACAAGGCGTTGATTCAGCGTCAGAGCATCCAGCTCGACCTGAAGAACCAGCAGACTCAGCTCTATTCTACCATTGAGAATTACTGGTTGCAGGCAACAACCAACCAGAGTCAGTTCAAGGCGGCTAAGGTTAGCAGCGAGAGTGCTCAGACCAGTTACAATCTGCTGAGCGAGCAGTTTAAGCTGGGATTGAAGAATATCGTTGAGCTAAGAACAGGAAAGGATAACCTGCTCAAAGCGAAGCAGAACGAGCTCCAGGCCAAATACCTCGCCATCCTCAACATCAATATGTTGAAGTTCTATAAGGAGGGGCATATTTAAAGAGGGGCATAGGGAAGTTAAGAGAAGTTAGAGGGAAGTTAAGGGACAAATGCCCTACGTTTACGAAAAAAGACTATTGTCCCTTAACTTCCCGAACGACCGTAGGGAGTGATAACTTTCCTTAACTCCTTACTTTCCCCCTCCCAAACAAAAGTTTTATTATTTCGAATTAAATTAATCTGAATATAAATGAAAAAGTTGAGAATTAGCAAAATCTGGATTGCTGTCGTGGTGATAGTAATCGTTGCCGTGGCGGCATGGGCGATGTCGGGCGGAAAAAAGGAAGAAGATATTAACTTCAAGGAGGAAAAAGTGGCACTGAAAACCTTGCAGAACAGCGTGACTGCTACAGGTACTATCGAGGCTGTAACCTCAGTAACCGTAGGTACTCAGGTGAGTGGTATTGTCAACAAACTTTATGTTGACTACAACTCCCAGGTAAAGAAGGGACAGGTCATCGCAGAACTCGACAAGACCAATCTCTTGAGCGAACTGAATACTGCGAAGGCAAACCTCGCCAGCGCACAGAGCAGTCTGAACTATCAGGCTACCAATATGGAGCGCTACAAAACCCTTTACAAGAAGGGACTTGTCAGCGCCGATGAATACGAGAATGCGCTCTTAACCTATCGCCAGGCTAAGGAGCAGGTTGCGTCTTCTAAGGAAAACGTGCAGAGAGCACAGACCAACCTCGGCTACGCTACCATCACCTCTCCTATCGACGGAACCGTGATTTCGAAGAGCGTAGAGGAAGGTCAGACCGTGGCTGCAAGTTTCAACACCCCAGAGCTCTTCACCATTGCCAAGGATCTGACCAACATGCAGGTAGTAGCCAATGTGGACGAGGCTGATATCGGCGGCGTAAAGGAAGGCAACCGTGTAACTTTCACCGTAGATGCTTATCCTGATGACACCTTTGAAGGAACCGTAAAGCAGGTGCGCCTGGAAGCTACAACTACCAATAATGTAGTAACTTACGAGGTTGTAATCTCTGCTCCAAATGCTGATTTGAAATTGAAACCGGGTCTTACAGCCAACGTTACCATCTACACCCAGGAGCGCAGCGGCGTGCTCGCCGTAGCCAACAAGGCTCTCCGCTTTACCCCTACCAAGGAAACCGTGGGCAAGGATATGAAGATTGTTGACTGCAAAGGCAAGAATAAGGTCTGGACCTTGAACGGCAAAACTCTCACCGCTCATCCTGTAACCATCGGTCAGACTGATGGAATCAACACAGAAATCACCAAGGGATTGAAGCAAGGCGATAAGATTGTTACGGAAATCGTGGTGAATGTTCCGGAAGAGGAAGACGCTCCACAGCAGAGCCAGGGACTGATTAGCGGTCCGGGTCCTAGAGGAAAGAAGAAGTAAGGGGAGAAGTTAAAAAGAATAATTATGTCTGAAACATCAAATAACAACGAGAACAAGAAAGTGGTGATAGAGCTCGACAACGTGCGTCGCGACTTTCTTGTGGGTGATGAAACCGTCCACGCCCTGAAAGGCGTAAGCTTCAAGATCTACGAGGGCGAGTTCGTTACCATTATGGGTAAGTCGGGTTCCGGCAAATCCACCCTGCTCAACCAGCTGGGCTGTCTCGACACCCCTTCCAAGGGTGAATATTACCTGGATGGCGTGAGCGTGCGCAAGATGAGCCGCAACGACAGAGCCATCCTGCGCAACCGCAAGATCGGCTTCATCTTCCAGAACTACAATCTCCTGCCAAAGACCACGAGCGTAGAGAATGTAGAGCTGCCGCTGATGTACAATCCTGCCATCAATGCAGAAGAACGGAAGCAGCGTGCCATCGAAGCTCTGAAGGCTGTAGGACTGGGCGAAAGACTCTACCATAAGAGCAATCAGATGTCGGGTGGACAGATGCAGCGTGTAGCCATCGCCCGTGCACTGGTGAACAATCCTGCCGTGATTCTTGCCGACGAGGCAACGGGTAACCTGGACACGAGAACCAGTTTCGAGATTCTTGTCCTTTTCCAGAAGCTCTACGCTGAGGGCAGAACCATCATCTTCGTAACCCACAACCCGGATATCGCCAAGTATTCCAGCCGCAACATCGAATTGCGCGACGGACACATCATCAGCGATACCTATAATGACCACATCCTTTCGGCAGCAGAAGGCCTTGCCGCCCTGCCAGCCAATACGGACGAATAGGAGAAGAGTGAAGAACGAAGAGTGAAGAGTGAAGAATTCAACAGCTTTACTAATCATAAAGTTCAATGTTCAAAATTCAAAGTTCAAAGTAAATGAATTATCAGAATCTTTTAAAGATAGCCCTTCGAGCGATAGCAGCCAACAAGATGCGCTCCTTCCTCACAGCCCTGGGCATTATCATCGGTATTGCAGCCGTGATTACGATGCTTGCCATCGGACAGGGTAGTAAGGCGAGCATCAAGGCGAACATCGCCGAGATGGGTAGTAATATGATTATGATTTCGCCGGGTGCCGACATGAGAGGCGGTGTGCGACAGGATGCTTCCTCGATGGAGACCCTGAAGCAGGCAGACTACCAGAGCATCAAGGAGGATTGTAATTACATCAGTGCCATTTCGCCTACCGTAAACAGTTCGGGACAGTGGATCTACGGCAACAACAATACGCAGAGTTCCATCTATGGCGTGAACCAGGACTACCTGAGCATCCGCCAGCTGAAGGTGGCAGATGGAGAAATGTTTACCGATACCGACATCAAGGCAGCTGCCAAGGTCTGCATCCTGGGGCAGACCGTAGTGGATTATCTTTTCCCTGACGGCAGCGACCCGATCGGCAAGGTGGTACGTTTCAACAGCATCCCGTTCCGTGTGGTAGGTGTGCTCCAGAAAAAGGGTTACAACTCCATGGGAATGGACCAGGATGACCTCGTACTCGCCCCATACACCACCGTGATGAAGCGAATCCTGGCACAGACCTATCTGGGCGGAATCGTATGTTCTGCCATTACCGAGGAAGCTTCGCAACCGGCTCAGGATCAGATTTCAGAAATCCTCCGTCGCAACCATAAGCTGAAGGACGCTACTGCCACCACCGAGGCCGATGAGGATGATTTCAACATCCGTTCGCAGGAGGAAATCTCCAGCATGATGAATTCCACCATGTCTACCATCACCATTCTTCTGGGTAGTGTGGCAGGAATCTCCCTGCTGGTGGGCGGTATTGGAATTATGAACATCATGTACGTTTCCGTTACCGAGCGAACCCGTGAAATCGGTCTTCGAATGAGTGTGGGAGCTAGAGGAATTGACATTCTGAACCAGTTTCTCATCGAGGCGATTCTGCTCTCTGTGACCGGTGGAATCATCGGAGTAATCCTGGGAGTGAGTCTGTCGCTGAGTCTGAATGCCTTCCTGCACATAGCCACTCAGATAGAGCCTTGGAGCATCATCATGAGCTTCGCCGTCTGCACCTTCACCGGCGTGTTCTTCGGCTGGTATCCGGCAAAGAAGGCAGCAAGACTCGACCCTATCGAGGCAATCAGATACGAGTAAAAAACTGATTAGTTTTTTCTGAAATATATCTGTTTTATCAAAACTTTATTGTATTTTTGCAGAAGAATTCAATAAACTTAAGATAAAACAGATAGAAAGAAAATGAATACAGAAATATTATCAGCAGATAAAGACCCGATGGGCGCAGCCATTCTCGACTTCCAGCAGCATGGGAAAGCAGCCCGACTGAGAGTGCTCTCTTCCATGTTTGAGGAAGACGAAATGCCAGTGAAACATCTGTTCAGAAGCACCCGGGAAATGCCGATGCTGGAACAGAAGGCCTTGCAGCTTGCCAAGGGACGGGTGCTGGATATTGGAGCCGGAGCCGGCTGCCATGCGCTCGCCTTGCAGGAGAAGGGACTGGCAGTGAAGGCGATTGATATTTCGCCTTTGAGTTGCGAAGCGATGAAGTTGAGAGGGGTGAAGGATGCGGAATGCATCAATCTCTTCGATCCGCATCTGAGCAGCGGAAATCATTCCGGAGAGAATCAGGAGCAGTTTGAAGGCGGTTTCGATACGATTCTCCTTCTGATGAACGGAACGGGAATTGCCGGAAAAATAGAAAATCTCCCAGCTCTCTTCCTGCGTCTGAAAGCGTTGCTGAATCCGGGCGGTCAGATTCTCATCGATTCCTCTGATCTGAAATACATCTACGAGAATGAGGATGGAAGTTTCGACATCAATCTGAATGGAGCCTATTACGGAGAAGTTGATTATCAGATGATTTACAAGAATGTAAAAGGCGACCGCTTCGATTGGCTCTACGTAGATTTCCCATTACTCAAGTCCATTGCCGAAACCTGCGGGTTGCATGGTGAACTCGTGGAAGAAGGCGAGCATTATGACTATCTGGCTAGGTTTTTCTAATGATTTCAAAGGATTTTTTGAAACTTCATAAAAAGGATTTTCTAAAAAACATCATAAAAAAGTGAAGGAGCTAAGACAAATGTTCTTGGCTCCTTCACTTTTTTCCTCCTAACCTATTTTATTTTATCGTTGAAATCGTGACATCCGAGAAATCTTTCATGTAATCAAGAATCTCCATGGTATGGAAATCGCGCTTTGCCTTGATTTCTATGTTCGCTTCCAGAAATTCCTCCTTCGAGAAGCGGCGCTCTTTCAGCTCATATGAATGAACTTCCAGGCCTTTCTGCTTGATTTGCTTGATAAACTCCTTCACGCTTTCACGCGATGGCGCGGAGAAGGTCAAGTCGACGGTAGTTGTTCCCAACTGCGGAATCCAGTAGTTCAATACTTCCAGTCCCAGCAGCACCATCGCCGTGGTAATAGCTGCAGCCATATACATTCCCGTACCGCACGCCAGACCAATAGCCGCTGTCACCCACAAACCAGCCGCCGTGGTAAGACCTCTCACTACGTTCTTCTGGAAGATAATCGTTCCGGCGCCCAGGAATCCAATGCCCGAAACCACCTGCGCAGCCACACGCGAAGAATCCTTTAAGTCAAATCCAAATCCATACTGGGAAACGACACAGAAAAGCGCACTTCCCAATGCCACGAGGAAGTGAGTACGGAAACCAGCCTCCTTGGCACGATATTCTCGCTCTATTCCTATCGCACCTCCTAAAAGCAGGGCGAGAGACAGGCGAATGGTCAGGTCAATATAAGTTGCATCCATAAAATATCCTTTCTTTTAAAGTTTGCTTGCAAAGATAATATAATTCGAAGACAATACAAAATAAATCTATTGATTTTATGACGAAAACATTTTTTTCCTTGGTAATTCAAGAAAAAAGCGTATTGCAGCCAAGTCTAATTCCTCTACAGACGGAGAGTTATTTACCGATAAAGAACGCTTACGTAAAGTTGGAATAACGCTTACGTAAAGTTTGAATAACACTTACGTAAAGTTCAAGTGAGGCTCATTTGGAGTTCAAAAGAGGCTTACTTGAAGTCCAAAAGAGGCTCACTTAAAGTTGGAAAAAAGCCTTACCAGATGGCAGCCAGGACGTTCCGGAAACTGCATCGCGACGTATCTGGCTGTACGTCGGGACATAACGGTTATTACGTCGGGACGTATCAGATGCTACATCGGGACGTAATTTCTTCTTTACCGTGGCAATAAGGTGGCAATAAAAAAGCGCTTATTGCCACGCATTATCTGCTTATAGTCAAAGAGTTAAGTGCAAGTGTGATAGATGCGGCATTAATTTAGAGAAAAAAATAATATAATTTGTCCGACACACATACAAAAAAGGGAAGCGCCGAAACGACACTTCCCCATGGATTGGATAAGTTATATAATCATCTGTCTCGCGACATCTTATTCTGCGTATGCTGTCTTGTAGGCAGAGTCAAAGAACATAGCGCAAGAACCTACGCCAGTCTCATACTCATGCTGCTTCTGACCTGCGCTGTCATACTCCACCACATAGCCGTTACCATTATAGTCGGGAGTACCTTTATCGCCCATTTTATAAGAGAGCACGAAGATATGACCGTTCAATGGATCGGCGAAAATGCCGCATGGGCTCACAGGCATCTCAGAGAGCGTCATCGCCTGTGGTTGTGTACTTCCTGCTGCAAGCACACTCACACTAGGAGTGCCTCCAAAAGGTGCATTGAGCACAAAGAAATAAGGACGAACCACCTGCGTACGTGTTATAGCACCAGGGGTTACGCATACAGCATAGTTGCCATCTGCCACCTTCTGTGACTTGCCCTTGTCGAAGAGTACCACACGGAGGGCATTCTCGCCAGTGGTCGCATAGTCAGGAGCAGGTCCATACACAGGGTTGTCGATGACATAGACACGCCCCGAAGCATAATAGATGCTGGTAGGATTGTTCACACCCTCGATATTCTTTGTCTCTACATTGTCGTTGTAAAGATTGATGCAAGAGATGTTTCCACCACCAGCACCATAGTTGCTGTTGGCAACGTAGAGATTGCCATTACCGATGACCAAGCCCTCAGGATAGTTGCCCACCTGCCACTTCTTTTGAAGAGCAAAACTTGTGGTGTCCACGGCTGCTACATAGCCTCCGTATGTAGTGAAATATACATTTCCACCACCAGCGATAATATGGCGAGGCTCGGCGCCCTCGGCATTGCCCAGCAACTCTGTGGTCTTGATTTGCTTGATGCTCTGCTTGGTTTTCTTGTCGATTACCTCGATAGTGTTGCTCTGGTCTACGGCGAGATAAATCTTGTTGCCATATACGATGCCGTCATTGGCAGTATTACCGAGCGTACGACCGTTAGCAGTCTTGAATACGTTCTGTGTAGCTGTGCTTGAAGCATAGTCGATGGCTGTGAGAGAGCTCTCGATCTTGCTATACATGTTACCAGAATTCACAACGTAAGCGCCCGTACTATACACCTGGAGATAAGTCTCAGGATCGTCTTCGGCAGGATCGCATGATGTCATCACTGCAGTGCCCATCAAGAGCACCGCCAAACCTAATAAATACTTTTTCATTGTCTTTTTTCTGTTTATATTTGAATCTAATTTGTTACTATCTAGAAGTTATATCCGATGCTTAACATCCAGCTGCGGCGAGGCATCGGATAATGTCCCACGAGTTCATACTGCTCCGACAGCAGATTCTTCACATCCATCCTGACCTTCACACCTCTCAGGGATTTCCCCAAAAGACTCAGTCCGTCCAGCTGACGATAGAGCGTCAACCCCATGTCCCAGTAGCCATCCACTTCGGTGCCGTCATAGTGTTCGTTGTTGGCCCATCGCTTGCTCATTCCCTGTCCATGGAGCGAGACATTCACCCAAGGATTCTCCCACCCCAAGGCAATACTGCCCGAGTGCAGAGGGATATAGGCTACCTGATTGCCATAATATCTGGACGAGCGGTCGGTATGATTCACCACGTGCTGGTAGCTATACGACCCTTGCAGCGAGAGTTGCTGCCCCGGAGCCATCTGCCAGATACCACGCAAAGAGGCATCCACGCCAACTACATCAACCCGTGCCAAGTTCACAGTACGCCAAACGAACATATTGTAAGGAACGCCCACAATCTTGTCGGTCACCCGATTGCAATAGCCGTCCAGCGTTGCTTGAATATTCCATCCCTTATAACGTAGGGATTCGCCGTTTCCCCCATCTCCTGAAGAAGTTTTTTTCCACGTAAGCCCGATATTCAACTGTCGGGTTTTCTCAGGCTTCAGATCAGAACTTCCATAATGGAAGAAATAGTTCTCGTTGAAAGTAGGAACCCGGAAGATGTCCTTGTACGAAGCCCTGAGATAAAGTTCATCGCTGGCAGTACCATTCCCCAGGAGCCGATAAGAAAGCGAAAGCGATGGCGAAAGCCGGCGTGCATCCTTGGCAGTCTGTCCTGCTTTGGTAGGATTGGCGCTGCCTTGCTGAGTCTCTATCTTGCGCCCCACGCTGTTGAGGTAAACCGAAGCCAGCATTCTGGCAAGAGCTACCCATCTTCCCTTCGCATATCGGACGGAGAGCGACTGCAGGATGCCATGTCGGTGAGGTCGCAGGTCGGTGGCGAGGGTGCTGTTGAGCGAGTTCATCATCCAGTCGGCGGAGTAATCCAGCGCCCAGCCATCATCCGGCATCCACATCAGTGCTGCCGAAGTATAATATTCCCTCTGCCAGTAGGTAGCATCATTGCGCCGATTTGCCACGAGCGTGTCCTGATAGGCAGAGCTCGCCCAGTTCATCTTGGCTTGCACCTTCAGCATCCAATGGTCATCAAGACTTCTGGCTTGCCATCTCGCCTGAGCAAAGGCGTTGCGGTCGTGCAACTGCTCGGCAGTTACATCGGTATAATATCTCACGATGCCAGGCAACTGTCGGTCGTTGTCATAATAGTAGAGCTTTGCCCACAATTGGCTCCGGCTCATGCCATCGGCTCGCCTACCCATCATCCAGTGCATATTCAGTTCGCCATGCCCCGAGTTCATACGACTGTTGGTTCTTCGCTCATGGGTAGTATATTTACCATTGTGCAAGATGAAAGGATAGTCGTTTTCGGCATAGGTGTACTCACCCATCACCTGGAGGGTGAACCTATCAGACAATCTCTGCACATAGCGCAGATAAGGCGAGACATATCCGAAGGACCCCACCTGCAACTGAGTAGAGAGGTGAGGCTGCTTGTCGATGGGAATCTCGCTCATGGTCTCGATGGCAAGCAAAGCTGCCACCGAGGCTTGTCGGGCCGAGATGAAGATGTCGTCGTTGTCACCAATGGTGAGTCGCAATGTCTGCACTTGGTCGAGCGAATAACGGGACACATCAATTTCGCCGCCCTGGCATTCGCTGAGCAGCACACCATCGTAACTCACTCCCGTATGTCCCGCTCCGAATCCACGCACAGCTACCGTTTTCATTCCTCCTGCCCCACCATAGTCGCGCAGATTGATGCCTGGCATGCGGTGCAAGGCGTCGGCCATATCCGTAACGCCAAGCCTCAACATATCCCCCTTGTCCAAAAGCTGGAGAGGCGATGTGCTCGTAAGTATCCGGTGCTGCCGAGCATTCACTTTTACTTCCTGCAAGTGCTCGGTACGAATGGAATCTTGCCCCATACCCACTTGTGCATACAACAGTAGCAAGCCACCGAGACAAAATATCCTCAATGCCTTCATTCATTCTATCTTTTATATTATTATCTGTGTCTCCATCACGAACCCATTCCACGGGGTTGGATAGAATCATCGGAATCTCTTATCCTAAAGACACTCTTTCATCATATTGTTTCCGATGGCAACGGCAGGTCTTCTGACTTGCGTCCTCCCAGCATCTCACTCTATGTAAACATAAAAAGATGCAAAACTCATGGCAAGCGGTCTTCCCGAAAAAATGTCAGTGACCATGGTGCTTGCCGCAATAAGACGATTACAGCAGCGGGACTGTCCGGGCTTCTCACCCGATTCCCTTTTAATCACTACGCACTCATCCTGCCTGAGGCGGCAGAAGGTGGCAGCAAACCAATTGCGAGTGCAAAGGTACGATAAAAAAATGAATTAAAAGCTAACTTCATGCGCTTTTTATTTGGTAATTTGCGATTTTCTTCTTAAATTTGCGGAAAAATTAAAAATCATACATTTTAATATTATATGGCAACAGTTGACGACAAGAAGATTATCTTTTCGATGGTGGGCGTATCTAAGATTATCCCACAAAACCAGAAACAGATTCTGAAGAACATCTACCTATCGTTCTTCTACGGAGCAAAAATCGGTATCATCGGTTTGAACGGTGCCGGTAAATCTACGTTGATGAAAATCATCGCAGGACTTGAGCAACCTACCCAGGGTGAGGTGGTTTGGAGCCCAGGCTACTCTGTGGGCTACTTGCCTCAGGATCCTCCGCTCGACGAGAACAAGACCGTGAAGGAAAACGTGATGGAGGGTGTGCAGAAAATCTATGATGCACTCGCAGAATACGAGGACATCAACAATAAATTCGGTCTCGAGGAATATTACGGAGACCCTGATAAGATGGACAAGCTGATGCAGCGTCAGGCTGAGGTGCAGGATATCATTGATGCAACCGATGCCTGGAACATCGACTCCAAGCTGGAGCGTGCAATGGCTGCCCTGCACTGTCCTCCAGGCGATTGGCCTGTAACTAATCTCTCGGGTGGTGAGCGCCGCCGCGTGGCTCTCTGCCGCCTACTCCTGCAGAAGCCGGACGTACTCCTGCTCGATGAGCCTACCAACCACCTGGATGCTGAGAGCATCGACTGGCTGGAGCAGCACCTGCAGCAGTATGAGGGAACCGTCATCGCCGTAACCCACGACCGCTACTTCCTCGACGACGTGAGCGAGTGGATTCTGGAATTGGACCGTGGCGAGGGTATTCCATGGAAGGGCAACTACTCTTCATGGCTCGACCAAAAGACCAAGCGAATGATTCAGGAGGAGAAGACTGCCTCTAAGCGCCGCAAGACATTGGAGCGTGAGTTGGAATGGGTTCGCATGGCACCTAAGGCACGTCAGGCTAAGGGTAAGGCTCGTCTGAACTCTTACGAGCAGATGCTCAACCAGGAGCAGAAGGAGCGCGAGGAGAAGCTGGAAATCTTCATCCCTAACGGTCCTCGTCTGGGTAACAAGGTTATCGAAGCTCAGCATGTGAAGAAGGCGTTCGGCGAGAAGGTTCTCTTCAACGACCTCAACTTCATGCTTCCTCCTAACGGCATCGTAGGTGTGATTGGTCCTAACGGAGCCGGCAAGACTACCCTCTTCCGCCTCATCATGGGATTGGAGCAGGCTGATGGCGGTACATTCGAAGTGGGTGAGACCGTGAAGCTGGCCTATGTTGACCAGCAGCACAAGGACATCGACCCACAGAAGACCGTTTACGAGGTGATTTCCCAGGGCAACGAAACCTTGCGTCTGGGTGGAAGAGATGTGAATGCGCGTGCTTACATCAGCCGTTTCAACTTCTCGGGCACCGACCAGAGCAAGCTCTGCAGTGTTCTCTCGGGTGGTGAGCGCAACCGTCTGCAGTTGGCCTTGGCATTGAAGCAGGAAGGTAATGTTTTGCTCCTCGATGAGCCAACCAACGATATCGACGTGAACACGCTGCGTGCCTTGGAGGAAGGTTTGGAAGCATTTGCCGGTTGTGCTGTGGTTATCAGCCACGACCGCTGGTTCCTCGACCGAATCTGTACCCACATTCTTGCCTTCGAGGGCAATGGTGAGGTCTTCTTCTTCGAGGGCAGCTATTCTGAGTACGAAATCAACAAGGCACGCCGCCTGGGCGATACAGAGATCAAGAAAGGTCGCTATCGCAAGTTGATGGAGGAATAAGTTGATGGAGAAATAAAAAGGAGAAGTCCCCATCGGGTCTTCTCCTTTTTTATTCCAGCAACTGGTGTAAACACCATCATCCATAAGCAGCACTCTGCTTCTAAGATTAAAAAAACTAACAATATAAACGTTTTAAACTAACAATATAAATATGAGAACAGCATTCATATCACTATCATTTCTGCTGGCTGGCTCGCTGATGGTTCCTGCCATCGCACATACACCTGCAAGCAAGAAGAAAGTTGCTACTACAACTCAAAAAAGTAAAATCCTGCCGATGAAGGAGTATATTGACCAGCTGATGGCAAAGATGACCCTGCAGGAGAAAATCGGTCAGCTCAACCTGATGGTGGCTGGCGACATCACTACCGGTGGAGCCCTGAACACCCAGGTGGGTGGCGACATTGCAAAGGGCAACATGGGCGGCGTATTCAACATCAAGGGACTCGACAAGATCAAGGCTCTCCAGGACATCGCTATCAAGAACAGCCGTCTGGGCATTCCGCTGCTGGTGGGCATGGACGTAATCCATGGTTACGAGACTATGTTCCCTATCCCTCTCGCCCTCTCCTGCTCCTGGGATACAGAAGCGATGAAAAAGGTAGGCGAAGTATCGGCAAAGGAAGCCAGTGCTGCAGGAATCAACTGGACTTACTCGCCCATGGTAGATATTGCACTCGACGCCCGATGGGGACGAATCAGCGAGGGTAACGGAGAGGATCCTTACCTGAGCGGCGTGATGGGTGCCGCACTCACACAGGGTTACCAGGGCGCCGATATGCGCACAGAGGAGATATTGAGAGCCGATAGAATCATGGCTTGCCTCAAGCACTTTGCCCTCTACGGAGCCGTAGAGAGCGGCAAGGAATACAATTCTGTAGATATGAGTCGCATACGTATGATGAACCAATACCTGCCTCCTTACGAAGCCGTAGTAAAGGCTGGCGTAGGCAGCGTAATGTCTTCGTTCAACCTGATAGATTACACCCCTGCCACCGCCAACCACTGGATGATGACTGATGTTTTGAGAAAACAATGGGGATTCAAGGGCTTTCTCGTAACAGATTATGCATCCATCGCCGAGATTCTGAACCATGGCACTGCCAAGGATCTGAAAGAAGCATCAGAACAGGCACTCCTGGCAGGCACGGATATGGATATGTGCTCCAATGCCTTCGTCAAGCATCTGGCACAAAGCGTGACAGAGGGTAAGGTGACGGAGGAAGACATCAACACAGCCTGCCGACGCATCCTCGAAGCAAAATACAAACTGGGATTGTTCAGCAATCCTTACCGCTACTGCAATACCAAGCGAAACAAGACCGACATCTACTCTGCCGAAAACCGACAGATAGCTCGCGATGTGGCTGCCGAGACCTTCGTGCTTCTGAAAAATGAAGGAAATCTTCTTCCTCTGAAGAAGCAGGGAAAGATAGCTCTGATTGGTCCTCTTGCAGATACCCGCAACAATATTGCCGGCACATGGAGTGTAGCTCAGGCTCCTGAGAAATACACCACCATCAAGGAGGCGATGGAGAAAGCGCTCAATGGAAAAGCCACCTTATTATATGCTCAAGGTAGCAATATCTGGCGCAACCATGAACTTCAGAAGAACGGCGAACTGGGCAAGTCTATAGCCTGGGGAGATGAGGTAAAGATGAAGAACGAGGCACTGCAGATAGCAAAGGAAGCAGACGTGATAGTATGCGCTATGGGCGAAACAGCCGACATGAGCGGTGAATGCGCAAGCCGCACTAATCTGGAAATGCCTGATGTGCAACAGGAACTTCTGGCAGAACTCGCAAAGACGGGTAAGCCTATCGTATTGCTCAACTTTGCCGGTCGCCCTACGGTTTTGTCATGGGAGAAAGAACACATTCCTGCCATCATGAACGTATGGTTTGGTGGTTCTGAAGTGGGAGATGCACTTTGCGATGTCATCTTCGGCGACAAATCGCCATCGGGTAAGCTCACCACTTCGATGCCTAAGACTACCGGTCAGGAGCCTCTCTACTACAACCATCAGAACACCGGTCGCCCTGTACCAGACGATAATGAGAAGTTTGCCAAGTTTGCCAGCAATTGTCTGGATGTAAGCAATGGTCCTCTCTATCCATTCGGCTATGGATTGAGCTACACCACTTTCGAGTATGGCGATTTGAAGCTAAGCAGCCATGAAGTCAATACGGATGACTGGAAGATTACCGCCACCATCAACTTAAAGAATACAGGTAGCCGAGATGCCGACGAGATAGTTCAGCTCTATATCCGTGATATGGTAGCCAGCATCTCTCGCCCAGTCAAGGAGCTGAAAGGTTTCCAGCGAATCCATCTGGCTGCAGGAGAAAGCAGGGAAATCAGCTTCGATATCACTCCTGAAATGCTCAAATTCTATAACGCAGAATTAAAGCATGTGATTGAACCAGGCGACTTCCAGATTATGGTGGGAGGAAACAGTAAAGAGGTAAAGACACAGAACCTTACTGTAAAATAAATCAAGTTTCTCAAGTGAGGAAATTGGTTGAAGTTAAAGAAGTTATCACTCCCTACGGTCGTTCGGGAAGTTAAGAGACAATAGTCTTCCGGTGTAAAACGTAGGACATTTGTCCCTTAACTTCCCCCTTACTTTCCTAACTTCCATTAACTTCTCCACATACGACAGTTCTGTAATTAATCTCAGACCAGCCCCAGGAGTTCTGCAAAATCATCAATGATAAATTCGGCAGAAGCCAACTGCTCGCGGGTTCCGTTTCCGTAAGTTACGGCACAGGCCTTGCAACCGGCATTGTGAGCCATATCTACATCAAAGGTCATGTCACCAACCACCAAGACTTCATCAAGCATATCCTCCACATCTCCTGCTTCTGCTGAAGTTACGGGATTCTTCATTCCCTTCATTTCTCCCAAAGCCATGAAAACCATGTCGGGTGCAGGCTTCACATGCCCTACATCATCGCCAGCCACAATAGAAGAGAAAATATCTTCCAGCTGCATCTGCTTCACGTATCCGTCGAGCGAGCAATGGTTGCGGCTGCTTGCCATACCCAGAATAAAACCCTGGCGATGTAATTCTCTCAGGGTTTCTATTACATGAGGGAAGGGCTGCACGATCATCGTCTTCTTGTTATCCAGGAAGATTTCGCGATAGGTTGCCGCACATTCCATTCCTTCCTCAGCACTCATTCCGAAGAGCGAAACGAAGGCCTCATCCAGTCTTAAACCGATGGTCTTGGCACAAGCCTCATCCGATTTCACTTCCATTTTTTTGGCCCGCATCGTATCCTGCAAGGTCTTCACAATGAGACTCTGCGAATCGCCGATGGTTCCATCAAAATCAAAAATTATATACTTCATTATTTCTTATTCTTTTTACCCTGTTTTGATAATCGGGCGCAAAGATACGGATAATAACTGAAACTACAAAGCAAATTGCTCATGAATCGCCTTTACGATATTATGACGAGCCACTTCTGATTTCATAGCCTCTTCTAAAAGCATGCAATCAGGAGTAACCTGAACAACTCTATCAAAGCCTGCATCCAGCATCGCCTGCCTGTCGCTTACGCCACCCGATACTAACCAGATTTTCTGATTGGTAATATGCTCCAATATGCGCTGCGGCAGTTTCCCCATCAAGGTCTGACGGTCGCTATGTCCCTCGCCCGTAATCACGAGATCAGCATCCAGAATGAGCGCATCAAACTCAATCTCATCCAAGAGAAGCTCAGCCCCTGGACGAGCCTCAGCCTTGAAATATTGCAGGAAAGCATAACCCAAACCTCCGGCAGCACCAGCCCCGGAAACCATACTTCTATCATATCCGAAATGCCTGGAGCTTACCTCGGCAAACTTCCTCGCCCTATCATCCAGCATCTGCACCATCTTAGCATCAGCTCCCTTCTGAGGCGCAAAGACATGAGCCGCCCCATTTTCACCACAGAGCGGATTGGTAACATCTGAAGCCAGCACAAAACTGCATTCCTGGCGGATTTTCTTCCAGTCGTCGCCCATCGCCTTAAGCATTCCGATGCCACAATCGGATGTGGCACTTCCGCCCAAGCCCACGATGAAATGGCGCACACCCCGGCGATAAGCATTCATAATCATCTCACCCACGCCCCATGAAGTAGCCTTCATCGGGTTGCGCTGTTCAGGCTCAATCAGAGCCAGTCCGGCGGTCTGCGCAATCTCGATAATCGCGGTATCATCCACGATTCCGTATTCCGCCTCAATCCATCTCATCAGCGCATCATGGGCATGAATCCTCACTCGCTCTCCCTTCATTGCCGAGAGGAATGCATTGAGCATTCCCTCTCCTCCATCACTCATTTCCAGGGTAATGATTTCGGGAGAAGCATCATCTGAATTCATTTTTTTCATTTCTGGAATAGCATAATCAAGAGACAATTTCTTTATTTCGGGAGAAGCATCTTCCGCATTCCATTCCTTCACTCCCGAAGCAATCACCTCATTCACCTCTCTGCTCGAAAGGCAGCCCTTATAAGAGTCACAAGCAATTATTATCTTCTTCTTTTTAACCATTGTCATTTTTCTCTAATAAATCATTTTATACCCAATTCCCCTCACATTGATGATTCTGATATTTTCATCGGCAGATAACTTGTGGCGGAGCTTGGTGATGAAAACATGGAGACTGCGGGAATTGAAAAAGCTGTCATCACCCCAAAGTTTCAGGAGAATATCCTTGCTCTCTACCACATTGTTCTTGCTCTCCACAAGCATACGAAGGATTTCTGATTCACGATGTGACAGTTCTGTATCTTTACCATCCAACTGCAGAATCTGACTGGTAACATTCAGGCGATAACGACCGATGGAGAGCCATTGATCAGCAGCATCCGGATTATCAGGAGAACCATTCCCCCCTTCCTGTTCTTCAGAAGAAATATTTCCTACTGAAGCCCGATGACAAAGCGACTTGATACGGACGATGAGCTCCTGGATGGCAAACGGCTTCTTCAGATAATCATTGCCACCCAATTCAAATCCCTCTACCACATCATTCACCGCCGAACGAGCCGTGAGAAAAAGCACAGGAGTACGGGAATCCGTCTTGCGGATACGGCGCACCATCTCGAAACCATCCATTTTGGGCATCATCACATCCGCTACCAGCACATCAGGCTTCTGTTCATCAAACATACGAAGCCCCTCTTCGCCATCATGCGCCGTGCGCATCTCGAAGCCCTGCGCCTCCAAGGTGTCGCTCAGAATCATCGCCAAGGATGTTTCGTCTTCTACCAGTAATACTTTTATCTTATTCATTGTTTCTTTTTTACTTTTTTACCCTTTTACCTTTAAGAAAATGCAGGGTGAAGCAGCTTCCTTTTCCCGGCTCGCTTTCTACGGAAACAGAACCGCCCATTTTCTCCATCAGGCTCTTGACATAGAAAAGCCCGAGACCATAGCCCTTGACCGTATATTTATTGCCATCCGTCACCCGATAGAACTTGTCGAAAATATAAGGCAATTTATCGTGGGCAATACCGATTCCATTATCTGATACGGAAACCAGCACTTCATCCTCGGCTTTTTGGAAAGCCTTGATTTCTATCTTCACGCTATCTTCAGAATACTTGATGGCATTGTCTATGAGATTGCTCACGATGTTTGAGAAATGCATCCGGTCGGCATGAACCATCAGATTTTCCGGTTCTACGGACAACGAAATATTCACCTTTTTATCCGTTTTTTCTCCTGATTTCACTTTCAGCTGATGCTGGGAGATTAATGGTTCAATCACCTCCTTCATTGGAACTTCCACGATATTGAGAAGCATCGATTTCCGTCGTTCCATACTCATTGACAGAATCTGCTCCACCAATCCGCTGAGCGTCTGCAACTGCTCCTGGGCGATGGTGAGATACTTGCACGCCTTATCAGGATGCTGGAGCATTCCGTAGTTCAACAGGGAGTCGGTGGCAGCATAGGCTACGGCTATCGGAGTCTTCAATTCGTGCGTGATATTATTGGTGAAATCACTCTTCATCTCATCAAGCGTCTTCTGCTTGAGCATCGTATGAATCAGGAACCAGAAGACGAAAGCCAGGATGAGCATAATGAAGAGCGAAGTGGCAAGGATGCCTGCCATCTGGCTGAGCACAGTCATCGTAAGCGGCTCTAGGGTAAGGACATATTTCTCCTCATTCGCCTCCCCCTCATTACAAACCACATATTGGTATTGCTTGACATTGGCGGAAGGCACATACCCCTTCGTCGTCACTTTCGCCAAAACCTTCTTTCCTGCAAAAAGCTGAATCTGATGCGGAAGCGGATGAATATCGTCGCCCACCAACAAACTGTCTGAAAGCATCTTGACAACCCATGCACTGTCATAGTCATTGATGTCTGGTTTGGCGATTTCATTCAATTTGCCAAACAGCGCTTGTTGCACCATAGTTGCCAGCTTACCCGACATCATCATCATCAATTCCTGGTCCTTGTCATCTTCACTACGCTTCTTTTGCTTGGTAAAAGTTGTTTGAACAGACTGAACGATCTTTCCTCCACGAACCTTTTTCACCTTTACCTTTTGATCTATATCATCGTCTTCATCCATAGAAAAAGCAACAGAACCCGTCAGTTGTCTATGAGGCCCTTTATCATCATTGCGCAATCGTTCGATTCGCTTCTTCATCTCCATGAAGTGAGCGTACTCCATTCCACCCTTAATTTTCGCTTCAACCTCCTTTTCCTGAGACTGATAAAGCCCCACGAGCCAATAGGTCTGATATGCGAAGATGCAGACCAGAGCCGTGATGACGAGCGTAACTATGTATTTAAGATGTAACTTCATTCTTTCCTTTATTAAAGATTTTTCCAGATGAATTAAATACTCATTTTCTGAAAATCGGATAAACCTCCGTGGTATTCTTCCATCCCCATTTACCATTCTTTTGTGGCGCAAACTCTCGTCCCATCTTGGCTCCTATCCCCCAATGTTGATTGAACATCACTTCCATGAAGCCACCATAGCTGCTCTTGGGATTGAAAGGAGACATGATGACGCTTCGAGGGTCAGAGGTTTTCGTTGGAACATATTGTCCATAGAATCCCACTGTGAGCCAGTCGTTTACCTGATAAGCCATTCGTCCACCAAAAGAAGCTTTGGTGAGATTGCCAAATCCATATACTCCCGTGTTTATCTTTTCTATCCCGACATAAGGAGAAAAAACAAAACGCCCGAAATTTTGTTGATAAACAACCCCTGCAGTCTGCCTATTCATCAGTCCTGGGACTTCAATACCCGAAAAATATACCGCCATCGTACCCAAATTCGGGGAAGGAAGAGAAATATGAGGTATTGCATTCGGCGCAATCTCTAAAGGTTTTCCTTCTTCCGACATCCAAGGTGCATTCGATTCAGAGTAATAAGATTTGCCTTGAAGTACAGGAAATCCACCGAGCGAAGGACGAGAATATTCCAACGACATACCTTCCTTAGGTAAAGATGCCTTCGGGATGGAATCCAAGGAAACACTCTTCACTTCCTGTGCTTGCATTACCAATGTACAAAAGCAAGCCATAACTGTCAATATGAATATTCTTCGTTTCTCTTTCATGCTTGCAAAAGTAATAAAAAAGAAGATAAGTAAGATACTTTTCAGGGAATTATTTCTGATTTGATAAGACTAAATAACACTTCTGATAAGACTTGATAATCAAAATTCCTTGCTGACACGAGTTTTTTACAGTACTTTTGCAACCGAAATCGGGAGGGTTCCTTCCGAAAGAACGATAAAAAGATAAGAAGAATATGAAAAGATTGGTTATATTAAGCGCTTGCCTGGCCATCAGTCTTGCCGGCTGGGCACAAGGAAACAGAAATGATTCCCTGAGAATGGACAGCATCATCCATTCCCTCCCCGATGTGATGGTAAAAGGCAACCGACCTATCGTAAAGGTGAAAGGAGCAGCATTGACCTATGACCTGCCTCAACTCATCAAAAACCATCCGGTGGATAATGCCTATGAAGCCATCAAGCAACTGCCTGGCGTGAGCGAACAAGATGAAGCCTTGACCCTCAACGCCCAATCCGTAACCGTGATGATAGACGGCAAGGCTACCACCATGACGAGCGAGCAGCTCTATTCGCTTCTGAAAACGATTCCTACCAGCCGCATCGCCAACGCTGAAGTCATCTATTCAGCCCCAGCCCGCTATCAGGTAAAGGGACAGGTCATCAACCTTCTGCTGAAGCACAACACAGGTTTTCACTCCCTGCAAGGCGAGTTCTTCGGCGGCTACACCCACCAGAACCGCAACAGTTACACAGAGCGCGCCTCCTTGCTCTTCACCAACAAGAAATGGGAAATAGACATGCTCTATTCCTTCGGTCATGGCAAGAGATATTATTACTATGAAAATGAGTTTGCCCACACCTTGACTGATGGCACTTCCTATGCCTTCTCTACACATAGCGACAATAACAAACGCCATCTCAATCATAACATCAGACTGGGAATCAACTATCATCTGGCGAAGAATCATCAACTCAGCTTTACCTACACCTCACAACTCAATAACACGAGAGGAACTTCAGAGGATGATGGCGATTTCACATCCCTACTCAGAATCCATGCCAAGAGTCAGTTTCACAATTTCCGCCTGGATTACTCTACCCCATTCGGCTTCTCGGCAGGAGCAGAATACACCTATTATAATTCACCGGATGAACAATGGCTGAAAAGCAGTCTCTACGATGAGATTTACGACATCACAAGCCAGCAACGAATCGACAAATGGCACGTTTACCTCAAGCAGGAGCACGACTTAGGAAAAGACTGGGGCTTGAACTACGGCATCAATTACACCACATCAAGAGACAAGAGTTCGCAGGAAAACAACAACAAGTCTTCTGATGGCAACACCATTCAAAACGAAGACCAAATGAGTTTCTACGTCGGAGCCAGCAAGTCATTCGGACAAAAACTCACGATGGAAGCATCGCTCATGGAAGAATATTACCACACCCCAATCTGGGATGAGTGGAACCTCTTCCCTACACTCTCCATCACCTATCTTCCTAAGGCAGGACACGTCATCCAATTCGACTTGGATTGCGACAGAGACTACCCTACTTATTGGTCGGTGAAGGACTTCACCACCTATAATGCGGGCGGATATGGAAAGATTGTTGGAAACCCGACGTTGAAGCCATCACGAGATCTCAGCCTCTCGCTTACCTATATTCTGCACAGCAGATACGTGGCAAGTCTCTTCTTCAACAACTCGAAAGATGAATTCCGTCAGCTTCCTTACCAAAGCGACAAGAAGAAGGAGATGGAATACAAGCATGTCAACTTCGACCATGTAAACCAGGTAGGCTTGATGTTCACAGCCCCAATCAACATAGGCAACTGGTGGCAGAATCGCCTTACCTTCACTGGCGTATATCAGAACGACAAGAATTCCCATTTCTATGATCTTCCATTCGACCGCAGCAAATGGTTCTGTCAAGCCCAGTGGAACGGCACTTTTCTCTTTGGCAAGCATGTGCTTCTCAACCTCGATGCTTCCGTCCATACCAACGCCATCCAGGGAATCATCGACATCCCAGCCTCAGGCTATCTCAACACTGCCCTCACCTGGAAGCCTCTCAAGGATGACAAGTTCCAGCTGAAAGCCTACTGCAACGACATCTTCGAGACAGGCGACAACCATCTCCACGACACCTACCGAGGTCAGCACGTCATCAACAACATGTACTTTGGCAGAATCATAGGCCTCTCCCTCACCTATCGTTTCGGCGGCTACAAGGCCAAGCAGCATGAAGAAGTAGATACTTCCAGATTCGGGAAATAAAACGAGAAAAGCTCACCAAGACCATCAAAGTCCTGGCGAGCTTTTCTCTTTTTATATCAGCATTTTATTTCACTTTCACTTCTATCACATTCTTCGCAGCCTCAGCACTCGAACCACCTACGAAGATCTGATATTTGCCGGGAACCACACGCATGGTATTGGTCTGGGAATCCCAACCCTCGAAACTCTGGCGAGGCAGACTGATGGTTACCTGCTGCTTCTCGCCCGCCTTCAAAGTAATGCGCTTGAAGGCTTTCAGGGTCTTGATAGGACCCTCAGCATCATCCATTCTACGGATGTAAACCTGTGCCACTTCCGTTCCTTCCCTATTACCTTTATTAGATAAAGAGAAGCTCAAGGAATAAGCCGAAGAATTCTTCACTTTTCGTTCTTCATTCTTCACTCTTCGTTCTTCACTCTTAACTTTCTTCAATGTCGGCTTTCCATATTCATAAGATGTATAGCTCAATCCATGTCCGAATGGGAAGAGAGCCTCACCCTTGAAATAACGGTAGGTGCGATTCTTCATCGTATAATCGAGGAAATCAGGAAGATCATTCACGCTCTTATAGAAGGTTACCGGAAGCTTGCCCGATGGATTCACCTCGCCAAAGAGTACCTTTGCCACGGCTTCGCCACCCCGTTCGCCCGGATACCAAGCCTGAAGGATAGACTCTGCATTCTCTGTTTCAGGAACCATGGCGATGGCACTGCCCGAACAGTTGACGAACACCACGCGCTTGCCTGCCCGATGCAACATCTCCATCACCTTGCGCTGAGCCTGCGGCAACTCGATGTCGGTTCTGTCGCCTCCCTTGAATCCCGGCTCAGAAACCTTCATCTCCTCACCCTCAAGACTAGGAGAAATACCGCCTACGAATACCACCACATCAGCATCGCCTACCTCAGCCAGAAGCTGAGACTCGGTTGGCGTATAGTTCTTAACAATGTCAAACTGCATCACCGCCATATCGGTCTTCTGGAAATAATCCACCTGTATCTTCATCGGCTTTCCCGCCTTCACGGAAATTGGCTTGTTGAGCATCTGCACACGGGCACGTCCCTTCCATACATTCGCCACCGTATCGCCATCAATGATGAGTCGGTAGCCATCATCGCATCCCATTCTGACGTTCAAGGTTTCATCCTCTTCCGGAGTAAACAGGCCCTCGTATCGGGCTGAGAAGTTGGTAAGGTTCACGCCCGGTGCAAAGACGGTATTTCCGCCATTGCTCTGATTGATTGGCGAAGTCATCATGGCAGTAGCCACAGGCTCGCCCTTCATCTCAGAATTGTTCCAATAAGTAGCCTTCATGCCTTTGCTGCCATCAGCAGAAGTCAGGAGATTGAACCGGCTTTCAGAAACTTCATTTCTTGTCAACGTGCAGGCAGGAATATACTTGGCGTCCTTTACATATTTTCTGATGCCCTGCAGGATGGTGGTGGTAGAAGTAGGATAACCCGAATAGTTGCCCCACTGCATGATGGAATCATTGGCGTTCGGCCCCATCACTACCAACTTCATTCCAGATGCTTTCAGCGGCAGAAGATTGTTCCGGTTCTGAAGAAGCACGATTCCCTCTTCTGCCATCTTCTCTGCCAAATCCTTATGCGCCTTGCTGGCGATGACGGAAGATGGAATCTGAGTCCAAGGCACGTTCTCGTCCTGATCGAAATCACCCAGGCGGAAACGGGCTATCAGCAGGCGCTTCAAGCTCTCGTTCACCTTTTCCTCGCTGATCATTCCTGTCTTCACCGCCTCAGGAAGCGAACGGTAAACGCTTCCGCACTCCACATCGGTTCCGGCACCAATCGCCTGCGCCGTAGCCTCAGCAGGAGTCTTCGCCGTACCATGTCTGCCTGGCACATAGAAGTCGTTGATGGCTCCGCAATCGGAAGTTATCAGTCCCTTGAATCCCCATTCATCACGAAGAATCTGACGCTCATATCGGGCATTGCTGCAACATGGCGCTCCGTCAATGCGCTGATAGGCGCACATCACCTCAGCCACATTTCCATCCTGCACCAGCGATTTGAAAGCGGGCAGATAAGTCTCCCACAAATCCCGTTCAGGCAAATCCTCTACATTGAAAATGTGCCGGTTCCATTCCGGACCGCTATGCACGGCAAAATGCTTGGCACAGGCCAGGAGCTTGACATATTGGGGAACCTGGGAGGAAGCCGTAGCCAGAACTCCCGGAGCCGACATCGGTTTGCCATCAAAGGTCTGTCCCTGCAATCCATTCACCACAGCAAGTCCCATTCTTGTGGTCAGATAAGGATCTTCTCCATAAGTTTCCTGTCCACGTCCCCATCGTGGGTCGCGGAAGATATTGATGTTCGGAGTCCAGAAACTCAGACTCTGGTAGCGCTTGATGTTGCCGCTCTTCTTCGCCTCCTGTGCCTTGGCTCTCGCCTCATCGCTCACGGCAGTAAACACCTTATATAATAAGTCATCGTCCCACGAAGCCGCCATGTGCATCGTGATAGGAAAAACGGTAACAAATCCGTTTCTTCCCACTCCATGAAGCGCCTCATTCCACCATTGAAACTGCGGAATGCCCAATCGGGCGATGGCTGGCGAAGTATCCATCATCAACTTCGTCTTCTCTTCCAGGGTAAGACGGGAAAGCAAATCGTTGGCTCTTGCCTCAGCAGAAAGGTTTGGATTCTGATAAGGAAGAAGCTGCTGGGCGCTGGCAGAAAGCGAAATCACCATCAGCATCGCCATAGATAGTAGTTGTTTCTTCATCATTTTCTTATGTTATTATGCTTTGTCCTAAAGATTGTTTTATAATTGGTGACAAAGTTACATTTTTTATTCGAAACAACCGCACAATTTGACAGAAAAGTTTAAAATAATTATACTTTGCTGCCAATATTGCCATTCATTTTCCGCTGGCACACAAGTTGCTCAGTAAGAGAGTGAAAGCTGAAGCTAAAAGATGAAGGAGTTCGAAAGGACAACGGAGTTTCGAGGTGAAGGCAATCAAAAGAACAGATAAATAAATAACAAGCAGAAATCCCGACGGGACCGCAAGGAACCGAGAGGACGAGTAAAATAAAATTGGAGGTTTTAATTATGTTGTTAGCACGTAGAAATAATAATTCAGATTGGTTGAGTAACTTCTTTGATGATGCATTCTTCAACACCGACATGATGCCACGTATGAATGCTACCGCTCCTGCCATTAACGTGAAGGAGACCGAGAAAGCTTACCAGATGGAGATTGCAGCCCCTGGACTGAAGAAGGAATGGGTTCGCATCAACATCGATAACGATGGCAACCTGAATGTGGCTATCGAGAACAAGATGGAACACAAGGATGAAGATAAGCACGAGCACTATCTGCGCCGCGAGTTCTCTTACAGCAACTATCAGCAGAGCTACACACTCCCTGAGGACGCTGACCGTGAGAAGATTTCAGCAAAGGTAGCTGATGGTGTTCTTGAGGTTGAGATTCCAAAGCTTGCTCCTAAGGAGGAGGCTAAGGCTACCAAGAATATCGAAGTCAAATAATCATCTCCCATAAATGATTGAGGCAGATTCCAAGGCAATTTGGAACCTGCCTTTTTTTGTGCCCTTACCTGAGCCATCACATTTTTCATCTACCTTATTATAGTGGTTTTCATCTATCCATCGGGATATTTCTTCCATAAATCTTGCGGGGGTCATAATTAATATGTAATTTTGCAGGCAGAAAAGCAGATATCAAAGCTTCTGCTTATAAAATTCATAACATTTATATAAAAACAGATGAAGAAAACAATTCCAGTAATAGGCATGGCTTGCAGCGTATGCTCTGCCAATGTAGAAAAGAAGCTGCTGTCGCTCGATGGCATCAACTCCGCCTCGGTTTCCCTGGCGAGCCGAACTGCCCTGGTAGATTATAACCCCGACATTATCTCTCTGGAAGATATGAAACGGGAAATCAGCAACGCCGGCTACGACCTCGTTATCGAAAACGACAGAAGCGTGGAGGAAATCAACCGTCGTGAGTTCACCCTCCTGCGCCGCCGAGCCCTCGCTTCCTGGCTCTTCGCCATCCTGACCATGTGTTTCTCCATGGGCTGGATTTCACTGGGTATGGAACAGAATATGATTTCAGATGGCGTTGCTTCGGCTCATCATTCGAGTTCCTTCGCCAACCAGACCTGTCTGCTCCTGGCACTCGCCAACCTGCTCTACTGCGGCAAACAGTTTTATGTTTCCGCCTGGAAGCAGCTCCTACATCATACGGCAAACATGGATTCGCTCGTAGCACTCAGCACCCTCATCGCCTTCCTCTTCAGCACCTTCAACACCTTCTTCGGAGAAATGGTATGGGGAGCGAGAGGCATAGAATGGCACACTTATTTCGATGCTTCCGTGATGATTATCACCTTCGTACTGACCGGCAGATGCCTGGAAGAAAAGGCAAAGGACAGTACGGCGAGCAGCATCCGACAACTGATGGGAATGCAGCCGAAAACCGCCCGACTGGTGACTTACGAGAAGATAGAAGGCACCAACGACTACAAGATGGAGGAAGTTCCGATTTCCACCATTCAGATAGGCGACATGATAGAGGTAAGAGCCGGCGAGAAGATTCCGGTGGATGGCGTGGTTACCCAGGCAGAGAGTTTCATGACTCCCGATGCTGCCTATGTAGATGAAGCGATGATCAGCGGCGAACCGACTCCGGCGATGAAAAAGGCAGGCGACAACGTGCTGGCTGGCACCATTCCGAGTCAGGGAAAGCTTCGCATGAGAGCCAAGCAGATTGGCGAGAACACCGCCCTGGCGCACATCATCCGCATGGTTCAGGAGGCGCAGGGCAGTAAGGCTCCCGTGCAGCGCATTGTGGATAAGGCGGCTCTGATTTTCGTTCCAGCCGTGGCAGCCATCGCCCTCATCACCTTTATAATATGGTGGCTGATAGGCGGCAACGCTGCTCTTCCGCAGGCCATCCTTTCAGCCGTAGCCGTATTGGTCATCGCCTGTCCTTGCGCCATGGGCTTAGCTACTCCTACCGCCCTGATGGTGGGCATCGGCAAAGCGGCGCAGAAGCAGATTCTCATCAAGGATGCGTCGGCACTGGAGAATCTCCACAAGATCAACGCCCTCGTCATCGACAAGACCGGCACCCTCACCATTCCTAACCAGAACATCGATTTCACCAAGCAGGAGGATTTGGATCTGGAGACGAGAGAGACCCTCAAGCCTCATGCCCAGGAAGCGATGAAGCAGTTGCAGGAAAAGGGAATAGAGGTGTATATGATGAGTGGCGACAAGGAGGAAGCGGCTCACTACTGGGCGGAGAAAGCCGGCATCAAGCATTACCAGAGCAAGGTGCTGCCTGGCGACAAGCAGGCATTGGTAAAGAAACTTCAGGACGAAGGCAAGCAGGTAGCGATGGTAGGCGACGGAATCAACGACACCCAGGCCCTGGCCCTTGCCAACGTGAGCATGGCGATAGGAAAGGGAACGGATGTGGCGATGGATGTGGCGCAGATTACGCTAATGAGCGACGACCTCCTGGCACTTCCGGAAGCCGTAAAACTGAGTCAGAAGACGGTTCACATGATTTGGCAGAATCTGTTCTGGGCGTTCATCTACAACATCATCTGCATCCCGTTGGCAGCCGGCGCCCTTCATATCTTCGGCATTGATTTCCAGATAACCCCGATGTGGGCAAGTGCCCTGATGGCCTTCTCAAGTGTGAGCGTAGTGCTTAATTCGCTGAGGTTGAGATTGGCGTAAAATAAAAGAAAATGGCAGGTTCCTGATGCGTTAATTGGGAACCTGCCATTATTATATCCCCTACTTAAATACACTTTTCCTATGAAAATAGGGGCTGGAAACCACACTTTTCTGAAAAAAGCTGGATTTTAGCCTTATAAAACAAAGATTTTACCCCATAAAATACTCTTTTTAGTTAAGGCGATTTCCATGGCAAATCGTAAAGGACTTTTAAGGGATTGGAAAACCTTAATGACCGATAATGACATTGACCTTAATGACCTTATCCCCTAAATAGCCAGACTCCATTGTCAACAGAAAATCACATTACCCAAGCAAAAATGACAAGAAAGGCCGGATTGTTTTTTTACAGAGAAAGGAGGAGAAAAATGCCCTTAGAAGCAAGAAAAAGTGGTTCCGATAACACTTTTCACCCCTTCTGAAGGAAAAAATAAGAGGGGTAAAAGGCTGAATGAAAGGGGAAAAACGAGGAATTTCTTGATATATTTTGTCAAGATTCTAGTAAAAAAGCAAGAAAAACTGGGGTAGAGCGAAGGAGATTCTGTGCGTTTTAATAGCATTAAACGAGGGAAACGAAACAGTTCAACCAACGACTATCAAGCTGATTATCAATACGATACATTCAACACCACATCCTTCCAGAATAGCTTTCAGAAACTCTATCGTGTCATTAAGGGTCAGTGTCATTAAGGGTCATTAAGAAAAAAGCAAATGTCATTTAGAGCCATAGTATAATATAAATAATATTTATTATTATACTATAGAGATATTTGCGCCCCCCGAAAACCTTAATGACACTTAATGACACTGACCCTTAATGACACCACTCCACATTTCCCCGCTTTTCAAACATCAAAAACAATCCAAGGTTACTTTTGCAATCAGATGCACAAACCGAAAACACTTATACCTCTACACATCAGCTACTTACGCACTATTTTTCAACATTCTACCGGAAAAAGCTTGCTTTCTGCTTAGAATTTTTGTATCTTTGCACCGGCAATCGAAAGAACAGTCTTCTTGTGCCAAAAGTCGGTCATCTATGACGACCGAGGCTGGTCTTAATAGATGGCAGGCGCTGGTCACCAATGAAGACCACAAAATGGGCAGGAAACGGCTTTCTGGGGAATTGTGATTCAAGGAACTTTTAAACGCAGACAGAACATGATAAACAAAACTAAACTTCTTCGAGGGTGGCGATATTTTAACATAAAGATAACATGCACTTAACCCAACAAGCCAGGATTTTATTATATCTTTGCCCCCATATTTGCTGCACTCGGCAATCTGAAAGCAAGCTTTCATAGCGCTCGTTGGCAGTATCTCTACAAGAGATAAGATTTCAGTAACAAACAAAACTACAACTTTATGAAAAAAGAGAAACTTTCAACAATCCTGTCAAAAGGAAGAAACGGAACCAAGGGATGGTTTCTGTATCGTGCATGGCCTGGCACCAGAAGTGCCATCTCCGTCTATCTGAAGTCCATGCTTGCAGCCTTTCCGGTTGGCATTACAGCAGCTTTGAGCTGCGAATTTATCGAATTCCTGACGAAGACAACCATCAATAGTTCTGCATGGGCCATGGCAATTTATATGCTGGCTGCAGAGCTATATATGATTCATAAATGCCGGAAGAAATTCCATCTGCGTGTTCGCCTAGAAAAGATTAAGCAGATGCCTAAGGCAATCATCTTCTTGCTGGTTTTCTTGGTGGGATTGTTCCAGACCATTCCTATGACTGCATTAGAGAACTTCATGGATTTGCCTAATTACATGGAGCAGGATTTTGTTAACCAGGCACATAATCCGATTGGAATCCTGGTGCTCTGCATCATTGCTCCTATAGCCGAAGAATACCTCTTCCGCGGATTGATGATGCGAAAGATGCTGAAATGGAACATCAGTCCCTGGTATGCTATCATCGGCTCAAGCATCATGTTCGGCCTCATCCATCTCAATCCGGCACAGATTCCAGGAGCCATCATTCTGGGAATATTCATGGCGTGGATGTGTTACCGAACCAGGAGTTTGATTCCGGGCATCATCATCCACATCACCAACAATACGCTCTGCCTGATTCCTGAAGAATGCTACGATACTTACATCGCCAGCACTCCGATGACGGAAGCAAGCCTCAGCCTTGTAAGCATCGCAATCATCATTCTGTCGATTTGCCTCTTTAACAAGAAAGCCGTTGCTGCATCGTAAAAAGATTTCATAAAAGGAAGTCTTCATAAGAAAGGCTTCCTTATCAAATTCCTCACCATAAGGGGAGAGTTATTCCTCCCCCTCTACCTTGCAGCTGTCGAATCCCATCTCCTTGGCTTTATCAGGACCGAAGGTGAAGTAGATGGCTTCGCCCTCATCACAAATCTCGCCTTTGGAGTTCTCCAGAGTCAGGTGGATGGTGACGATGTTGCGGCGCTGACTGGCGATGTGACCACGCACCGTAATCTGCGAATCGGTGGTCATTACAGGCTTCTTGTACTTCACGTTGAGCTGCATCGTCACACCCGTGGTCTGCAGTTTGCGGTTGATGACCCAGCCTGCCACTTCATCCATCAGCATACTGATGATTCCGCCATGCAGGGTATTGATCCAGCCCTGATAATTCTCGCCGGGATTCCAGATGGTAAGCACATCCTCACCCTCTTCCCAAAACTCAAGATGCAATCCTACAGGATTGTTGGGGGCACAGCAAACGCAGTTGTAACCCTCCTTGTTCAAATATGGATTTAATATCTTCTTCATTTTTCCAACTGATTAAACTGATTTTTAACTGATTTCTTACTGATTAAACTGTTTAAAGACAACGCAAAGGTACGAATAATATCTGATAAGGCAAAGTTTTTAAAAAATATTATTATTAATTCCCTCTGATTACCTGAAAATAGAGGGTCAGACGGATCCTAAACTATTTAGAATAAATAAAAATACCTAGAAATGGGGATAAAGATAAAGCCTCCACTATTTAGAAGAAATGAAAATACCGATTATTAAGTATTGCAGGATTTTCAAATACCCAGTACCTTTGCAGCATGAATTAGCGAGATGCTCGCAGGCGGCGAGTAAGTGAACAAGAAATGATACAAAACATGAAGATTATACAAAAACATAAAGAAATGAAGAGAATTATTTTTATTATTTTAGGCAGCATCAATATTTGCCTTGCTTATGCACAGAGCTTTAACGGACAATATATTTCTGAATGGCAATGGGACATGAACAAGAATACCAATCTGATCAATCAACTGAGATTGGAACTGAGTGTTCCGATAGGAAAAGGAAAGGATTCGTTCGAGGCGGCTACGCTGCATGTGGCAAAGACCAACGATGGCATTATTGATGACTGGCAGGGATTTTCGAACATAGATGCAGACAACAACTTCGCCATGCTTGCCGTGCTGGGCTACATGCACGAGTGGAATTCGGGCCATCTGTTTGTGGGTGTGAGAAACGTAAACGAGGATTTCTTTACCTCTGATGTTACGGCGCTTTTCCAGAACAGTTCTGAGGGAATCTTTCCTACGGTTGCATCCAGCTATCCGATAGCCAACTATCCGTATTCGGGCTTGACCCTTTACTTTGATGTAACCAAGGGAGGATGGACTTTCAGAAACAGTCTGTATAATGGTGCGGGATATAATGGCTGGAAAGCCCACGACAATCCTTTCCAGGTTCGCCCGAAGAAGGATGGAATCTTCAACATGTCGCAGTTGGAGTATGAACATAAAGGTGGAAAATATTTTGCGGGTGCCGCCGTCCATACCCGTCAATATCCAATCAACGAGGATGGCGAAATGGTTTCTGCCGATGAATCCAAGGGCAAGGTCACCTGTGCCTGGTGGGTTTACGGAGAGCAGAGTGTTTGGAAGGCTGGCGACAAGAACATTTCGTGCATGGTACAGTATTCCGAGAACACCAGTCACCAGAATGCCTGCTACCGATACGCCGAACTTGGCGGCGCCTATCAGGACGATAAGAACGAGTGCGGCCTGTCTGGCCAGTACGCCCGCTTCCAGCAGGGTTCGGAATATTCGCTGGAAGTAACGTGGAAAAGACAGCTGACGGAATCCATTTCCCTTCAGCCATCGTTCCAATACATCAAAAACGACAATGGAGACTTCACGACGCTTAGTGCCCGACTCTATGTCAGTTTCTAGAATAAACGAAAAAGATGACTCGGCAAGACGTCTAGTCATCTTTTTCGTTTATTCTTTTTGAAACATTCTTCCTAGCAATCCATTTCGGCAAAACCAGGGTGCCCATCACCAGGAAAGGGTAATAGAAGATGGCACGCCAGAGCATGGCGGCAAGGATGGCTACCGAGGCATCGGGCAGGAAATCGGCATAATAAAGGCGGAACATCAACTCCGCCACGCCGCTTCCGCCAGGCGTAGGACTCAGGATGGAAATCATCCACATCACCCATTGGCGACACCAAGCCACCAGCATGTTGCCCTGACAATGGAAGGCAATGAGAATAGCTACCACGATGGCGAATCTCGACAGCCACGCCAGGGAAGTATAACCCATCAGTTGCAGCCAGAATCTTCCGCCCTCCAGCTTTGCCTCCTCCGAAGCCATCGTCATCTCCTCGGAAAACTTCTCTACCTTGGGCAGGAATCTGCGAAGGAAAGGAATCTTGCAGCATCCCTTCAATACCCAGCCCAGAATCTGAGGACGATGCAACAACAAGAGGTAGAGGATGACCGTCCAGACAGCCACGATAAGGGTGCTGACTATGAAAATAACCTGCACTCCGCCCTTAATCCATTCGTTCGTAGCATCCGCAGAAATCCCCACTCCATCAGCCAAGCAGAACAAGAGATGCGATGGAACACAGAAATAGAGCAACACGCAACTAATGGCAAGAAAAGCCTCATCAGCCAGCAGGGCTGCAAACATGGTGAAGATACTTCTGCCCATAGAAACTCCCTCGCGGTTGAGATAGATGAAAGCCAAACCGCTTCCACCCACCGCCGAAGGAGTGACGGCAGAAGTAAACTCGCAGAGCACATTGATACGGAACGCCTCGGCTACGGATAACTTACGCTGGCAGAGATGACGGAAACGGAGGGTGAGTATCAGATTCTGGACCGCAAAGAGCAACACGCCCATTACTACCCCCAGAAAGAACCTGGGAGACAAATCTATCCTGCTCAGAGCTTCCACGTCAAACTCCCGAATCATCATTCCAGCGATGACCACCAAGCCGATGGAAGCCGCTATCCATAAATGCCATTTTTTCATATTATCCCCAAATTAGAATATACCTTAATTATATAGTATAATAACGGCTAAATGGCCAATCTATTTTGTTGTCTGTCAATTAAATGTTGATATCTATCCAAAACTTTATTTGAGAATCTTATAAATCGGCGAAGCCACCGGCTGCTGATTATCATCATTCGTAAACGGAACCTTCAAGATGCTGGCAATGGTAGGAGCCACCTGCTTGGTGTAGATGGTTCTGCCCCCTTCCATTTCTCCCAGATGCTGAATGTCTTTTCCGAAAGCCACCAGCCAGGTTTGGTTGCTGCCTTTGATTTCTTTACCATGTTCTGTCCAGGAAGCTTTGGAATCTACTTCGCCACGGTTGGCGTGAACGCCCAGGCTTTCTCCCCTACCATGATCGCAAGTGATAAGAAAGGTGGTGTTGCCCTTGTAAAATGGGTCCTGCTGGCAGCATTCCCATAACTGTCGAACAAACTGATCGTTCTGATGGGCAGCATTCAGATACTCCTTCCATTTGCCATGATGCCCATAATAATCGGTCTCGCAAAACTCTACGAAGAGAAGTTTGGGATGCTTCTCCTTGAGCGTCTTCAAGGCACGGTTCAGAGTAACGCTATCATTTCTAACTTGTTTGCTCACCCTGTAAGGAGAGCGGAAATCCACCGGCAACTCGCTTCTGCGATAATTCAGGATATAAGGAATCACATCCCAACTCGCCACGGCATTCACCCGATCCTTATACTCAGAACAAGCCTCAGCCAACTCCAGAACCGAGCGGTTGGGGTTATACTGCTTGCGGTTATCAAAAATGTGCTCATCATCGGTCACGCCACAGAGCATCTCGCTGTAACCGGCATAGGATTTCCAGATGCCGTTTGCCACCTCCATCTTCGATTTCCGGTTACGGTTGCCTATCATGCAGCCCTTCTTCCTGCCCATCTCCCAGAGAAACGGCATCAGACTGTCGCGCCTGGCGCCCTCAAACACCTCCTGCCATCTCAAACCATCAATGGCAATCACTACCACTCGCGACTCCTCCTTCTTGCTATCCTTGCCATACACGGCGAGCAGGAACAACAAGGGAAGAAGCAACAACAATGGAATCATTTTCTTCTTCATAAGCCTGGTTCTCCTTTCTATGATAATAAGTATCGTAAGCGTTTTCTATGGCGGCAACGATTCGGCATTCAGCATGGTTCTCCCACATTCTGAACTCCACATCCTCCTCGTAATCACGGGCGAAAGCCTTCAGTTTATCAATGTCGAAATCCTCGCTTACTATGCCAGCCATTTCTTTTTCTGCATCCATCGCATTACATTCCTGCTCCACATGAGCCGGAATCAGCATGCATGGCTTGCCCATGTAGAGTGCCTCACAGACGCTTTCGAAGCCGGCGGTGGTGGCGAAAGCCTTGCAACCTGCCATCATCTTGAGAAACTTCTCGTCGTTGATGTGATGGAAGGTGAGCGTATCATCCACCTTCAGTTCTTCGGGCGCATCTGGCTGATCCCAGAAGAAATGCAAACGGGTATGGGGATGCTTCTCGTGCCACGCCTTTACATCCTCGGCAAATCCGGCATTCAGCATATAGCCCATGATGTAGTCACCATGATGGCGGATGATGGTCTTGGCTTCCTGACGGAGCAACGGTGGAACCACCTTGATGCCGTGCACAGGCTCATCCTCATAGTCACGGATGGAGAGTGCCAACTTGGCTGTGGCTCCCACGCAGGTGATGCGGGTAAAGAACTTCAACAATGATTCTGAAAAAGAATACTTTCCAGGCATCTGGAAAGAAGGATGGAGGAAAAGGTACTGATGACCGATGCAAACCTCCGGGATTCCGAAACGGAAAAGGGAACAGGTAATGCCGCACAACACCTCGTAGAAATTGATGATGATGTCGGCTCCACTCTCCTGGATATTCTTCCGTATCAAATGGATACTTGAAAGATAGTTGGGAACCAAGAGCGTATTGTAAGCCAGGGAGCGCAGGAGATTGAACTTGCGGTTGTCCTTAGACGGCAAGAAATTCGGACTGTCAAAAACCTCGATAGGAGTACCTATCTTATCTTGGAAGAACTCGGGAATCACCCTATTCTTGCTCTTGCCCACTAAAACCTTCACAACTTCATGGCCCTCGTGCAGAAGCATCTGCTTAAGCGCCAACGCCTGGGTGAGATGACCTCTACCCTCTCCTTGAATTACAAAAATTACCTTCATTTTTCTTTTTTACATCTTTAAAACATCTTATTTTGCTGGCGAAGTGGCAGATGCATGTTACACGAAACAGTTCATCGCCCCTTTCCGAGTGCAAAGGTATAAGTTTCATATTTCAAAGATGTTAGAGAAAAATGAAGATAGGGTTAAAACTTAGAATATCGGCTGACCTACGCAGCCATTTGGTGCCTGCACATGAAGCAGGGCGGCGATGGTTGGCACAATATCGGTCATGAATGTCTGCTTGGTGGTGGCACCGTGCTGAATGCCCCAACCCATGAAAACCAGCGGAATATGAGTATCGTACGGATTCCACTCACCATGATCGGTTCCCTTCATGCCATGGGCATAGAAATTCGGCTTCAATACGATGGCCACATCTCCGCTACGCTCACGGTTGTAACCATTCACGATACGCATCTTCACATCCTCAGGAATGCTCTCGGTCATCGTTTTCTCCATATCGCAGGCGTACTGCACGCAGCTGTCTTCCATTAAAACATCCACCACGCTCTGCTTGATCTTGGCGAAATCCAACTTGTTTTCCTTGATGATGTTTCGATTGAAAAACACCTGATAGTTCATCACGGTCTTCACCAGATTACCCACGTTAGGATACTCCTGAGCCAGGGTCTGGTTCAGCTTCTTAGTCACCGCATCACCATCCCAACTGCCCGCAGGAATGCGGCGGTCTTGCAGGAAACGGGCGTTGTTCATCGCTCCATGATCGGCACTCAGGAAAACCAGATAGTTGCCCTTTCCCACCTTCTCATCGAGATAAGAAAGGAAATCAGCTATCGCCTTGTCCAGTCGCAGATAAGTATCCTCGGTTTCTACCGCATGAGTTCCCACCTGATGACCGATATAATCGGTGCTGGAGCAACTTACTGCCAGCAAGTCGGTTTCATCATCTGCACCCAACTGCTCTCCGTCTATCGCCGCCTTCGCCAAATCTATCGTCAGCGAATTGCCAAAAGGAGTCTTGCGGATAATACTGTAACCATATTTCTTATAAAGAGCCGGGAGATTGAGCGGCAGCGTAGCCTTCACCCCCTTGCGGATTCCATCCTCATACTCGTTCTCATCTTCCGTACTCTCGATGTAAGTATTCTTAGGATAGAGCGTGTTCCATTTTTCCGAAAGATAACGCTCAGGCAGATGCTGGTTGTTGAACGCATCCACCCACTTTGGCAACTGGTTCATATAATAAGAACTGGTAATGAACTTACCGCTCTCATCATCAAACCAGTAAGCGCCATTCGGATTATGTCCGGCAGGAAGGATGGAAGCACGGTCTTTCAAGGCCACACCCACCACCTTGGCTCTGCCGCTGGATGCAATCTTCATCTCATCGCCCAGGGTGGTAACGCATAGATTTCTAGGCGACATCAAGCCCGCCTTACTGTTGGAGCCCACCGGTTTCACGGTTTCATCATCCGTGCAATACACCTTCTTGCCATTCTTCACGAAATTGTTTCCGGCGATTCCATGGATAGATGGAACACTTCCGGTATAGAGACAAGTATGACCGATGGCTGTAACCGATGGAACATACGGAATACGGGTGTTTTCGCAAGAAAATCCCTCGTTGAGCAATCGCTTGAATCCTCCTTCTCCATAGCGTTTCTGATAGCGATAGAGATAATCCCATCGCATCTGGTCAACAACAATACCCACTACCAGTTTGGGGCGCTGAACATTAGAAGCATTCACCTGCTGAGCAGAAACCGTTCCGCATCCCAGAAATGCCAACGCAATAAAACTAAATACCTTATTCATTTCTTTCTTTAAAATTACTGTAACACTTTTTACCGCTGCAAAGGTATTTATAGGATGTTGCCATCATGTTACAAACAGATGAAAGAAAAATGAAGAAGAAATACGGGTTTCAACTTCATCTTTTCTTCACCCGATAGAAACTACTATGTAACAAAATCATTCTACTTTTGCACCCGAAAAAAATTATGCAAGATAATAAATAGGTTATGAACAAATTAAAGATTGTATTGATGGCTTCCCTGCTCGTGCAGGGTGCCACATGTCTGGAGGCGAAAGCCGACAACACTCCAGAAGGTAACAAAACTAATTCTAAAGCATTGGGCGTGAATGCCGTAAGCGGTAAGGTTACCAACGAACAGGGCGAAGCTTTGCCTGGCGTGGTGGTTCGCTGCGGCAACACGAATGTACAGACTGACTTGAATGGCGAGTTCCACGTCAACGTGAACGATGGCGACAAGCTCACCTTTACTTATATAGGTTACAACACCATCACCAAAGATGCTGACGACAACAACATGAAGGTGGTGATGAAGGAAAACACACAAGCCCTGGGCGAGGTAATCGTTACTACCCAGAAGAAGAAGCAGAGCAGCCTGGAGATTCCTGTAGCTGTAAGTGCCGTAACCGGTAGCGTGATGGAGAAACTCAACCTTCATCAGATGGACGACGTGGCTCAGTTTACCCCGGGCGTTCAGATTCAGCTGCAGAGCCCAAACAACCCCGGCTACGTAATCCGTGGTGTGACTTCTGATGGCGGCGAGGCTTATTCCCAGCCAAGAGTTTCCGTGTTTATGGATGGCGTTTCAACTTCACGAAGTCGTTCTTCTGCCGTAGAACTTTTCGACCTGGAGCGACTGGAAGTGGTAAAGGGGCCTCAGGGAACCCTCTTTGGAAGAGGTGCTGAGATTGGCGGCATCAACATCATCCGCCACAAACCTGTAAACGAACTCAAGGGCGAACTCTCCATGAACTATGGCAGCTACAACCAGCGTCAGGTAACAGGTTTCATCAACACCCCAATCATCAAGGACAAGCTTGCCAACCGCTTTGCTTTCGACTATGATGCCCGCGACGGCTTCATCAAGAACGAGGCAGGTGGCAGACTGAACGGCAAGAATGCCCTGGCTTTCAGAAACTCTACCCAGTGGTGGGCTAACGATGATACTTCTGTAGGCGTGGTACTCGATTATCAGCACGATGATTATCCAGGCACTTCCTTCCACAGCATCAATCCAGCCTTTGGCAATAGCGACCCTAACAGTCCTGCCAACCTGGAAGCCGGCAAGCAGTTGGGCATCAAGCGAAACGTAGGTGGCGCCCTGCTCAATATCGAGCACAACATCAACAACCGTTGGTCGTTCAATTCCATCACCGGTTTCAGAGCCTTCAACAGCGATGAGCATTTCGATGCAGACGGTACCTATCTCCCACTCCTGCTCTGCGAGGAAAAGGAAAAAGGAACCCAGTTCAGCCAGGAATTCCGTTTCAATTATGATGATAAGAAATTCTTCTCGGGCTTCGTGGGAGCCAGCTATTTCTACGAGAATTCATCGCAGGATGTCAACGCCAAGGCGAATCTCCAATACCTCTATCCGGTGTTTATCCAGAAGAGTGTGAAGGCTTCGCTCAGCAGTCAGATAGATCATGTGAAGGGATTGCTCAGCCAGTATCTTCCTGCCGATTATCAGCCGATGGTGGATTTGACGCTCTCACAGCTGATGAGCAAATGGTTCCCTGAGAGTCCGGAGACAGATGCCGATGGCAAACTGAAGCCACAGACCGCCACTCCTGATATTTATGGCGATTTGAAGACTGCTCTGGGTGCTGTGGGAATGGATTTAGACCAGGTTCTGGCAGGCATGGGCGATAACGGCAAGATGATTCAGACTACCCTGCAGGGCATTTCTGGTAAAACGCTCGATACTGCTTATACCGAGCAGGGCAAGAATTACGGTACCAACCAGGCTGTAGAGGTCTTCGCTGACGGAACCTTCAAGCTGACCAGGAACCTGAACTTCACCCTGGGTATCCGCGGAACTTATGAGAACCAGGAAACAGGCTATTCATCCTCTACCGTACCAAGCATGTTTGGTGCCGTGCTTTATTACCCTACCGAGGGTGGCGCCAAGGTTACAGCCAAGGACAGCTACTGGTCATGGGTAGGTCGTGCAGCCCTCAACTATATGATTGGCCGCAACAACATCTACGCCAGCGTGGCTCGTGGCCGTCGTCCGGGAGTACTCTACTTCAACAACGATCCTAAGGATTTCGAGACTCTCGACCCTGAAATCATCTACAGCTACGAGGCTGGTGTGAAGGGAAGCATCCTGGAAGGCCGTCTGAACTACGATTTCTGTGCTTACTATTATGATTGGTATAATTATCAGACATCGGTTTTCAACGCCACCACCAGCAAGTTTGAATACGATGATGCAGGTCGTGCCCACAGTCTCGGTCTGGAGGCAAGCATCAGCTATTCTCCATGTCGCTACCTCAATCTCTTCGGCAACTGGTCGTACATCGAAGGCAAGTTCAACGAAAAGGATGAGAACGGAAACGCACAGCTCTATGCCGGCAACCGTTTCCGCCTTACTCCAAAGAACAGTTTCGCCTTCGGTTTCGACTTGAACGTGCCAGCCGGCGAGAAGGCTTCCTTCTATCTCCGCCCAACCTATTCATGGAAGTCGAAGGTATTCTTCGAGGAGAGCAACGAGCCTGAGTTCATACAGGATGCCTACGGATTGCTCAACTTCACCGCCGGCTACCGTTTCCAGCCAGGCAAGGTTTATTATGAGATTGGCGCCTTCGGCAAGAACGTGCTCGATGAGAAATACATCGTGGATGCAGGTAACTCCGGCCGTCAGATTGATTTCCCAACCTACATCGGCGGTTCCCGTTCTGTGGTCGGTGTGATGTTTAAAATGGGATTCTAAGGCAATAAGTGCTATAGAAAAAACGTTTCTATGATAAAAAAAAAAGAATAATGAAAAGAGTTTTGATTTATATAATGCTGTTGATGGGAGTGATTCTCCCATCCTCAGCCAAGGATAGAGCCCTGCAGGTGATTGCCCACAGAGGCTATTGGAAGACGGAAGGTTCTGCACAGAACTCCATCTCCTCACTTCAGAACACCCACAGGATTGGGGTTTACGGTTCTGAGTTTGATGTTCACATCACCCGTGACGGCGAGGTGGTAGTTTTTCATGATGATGACGTAGATGGCATCAAGATAGAGAATGCCAACTATGCCGACATCAGAGACAAGCGACTCAAGAATGGCGAGAAGATTCCTACCTTGAAGGAATATCTCGATGCAGCCAAGTCATTGGGCAATATGAAACTCATCCTCGAAGTAAAGGAGCACATCCAGAAGAGCGATGAAGACCGCTGCATCGACGCCACCCTGAAGATGGTAAGAGAGGCGGGGCTAGAAGCAAGAACAGAGTATATCTCCTTCAGCAAGCACGCCTGCGATTATCTCGTTCTCCACGCTCCAGGAGCCAAGGTTTCCTATCTCAATGGCGACCTCTCTCCGCTTGATGCCAAAGATGCAGGTTATGCTGGTATCGATTACGAAGACAGCGTCTTCTTAGACCATCCAACCTGGATCAAGGAAGCCAAGAAGCTCGGTCTGATCACCAATGTCTGGACTGTCAATAATCTGAAAGCCATCAAATATTTCTTCAAGCAAGGCATCGATTACGTGACAACGAATGAACCTGAAAAAGCCAAGGCTTTATAACAGGGCTTTCACATCCAGCAACCTTTTTCACTTTTCCAATTGGAGAAATATATTTCTCCAATTGGAAAAGTGATTTTTTTTGCTTATAATCTCAATCTCAGAGTCTCAGTTGTTTCTACTTACTTCTGCTCCACCTTCACTCCCGTAATCCGGCTCTTGAAATCGCCTGCCTTCTGGAGCGGGAACACCAGGGTGCGCTGATAGTGCATCTTGGCAGAAGGATTATACACGATAGGCTGAGTGGCTGTAGCATCGCTCTTCTGGAATGTAGCCAGGTCTTTCTGCTGCATCGCATAAAGAGTGATAGGCCCCAACTCCTCGCGCAACTTGCCATTTACATAAAGACAAGTCTTCTTGTTGTCGCCCGTAATCGCCAGGGTTACCTTCTTTCCCTTCTCTACCCTGTAGTTGAACTTGTTGAGATAACCCTCGTGGGCAAAACCAAGCTGGCCGCTTTCAGGGTCAGAAAGATAGAAGATGGCGTTATCTGATGAGAATAACACCGTGCCCTTCGGCTCATCAGCTCCCTCAATGGTGAACTCCACCCGATAGCCATAGCCTACTTCCTTCTCGCCCGTGGTCTGACCAGGGTTCAATGTCTCTATCCAGAGCTGCTTGCCCTTCTGCCAGCGTGCCGCCTCGTTAACCGCAGGAGCCTCTCTGAGCGCAAGACGAAGACGATTGAAATCTTCAAAGGAGAAAGAGGTGGCTGCACCCGTCCAGCACTTTGCCGACAGCGTCTGCAGGGCAGGGAACAGTCGGTCGTGAATATCCTTCACCGTAATGCCGTTGCCTGCATGGTCGTTCCATACGGCAAACATTCCGCCGAGAATGGCAGGGTCGTTCTCCTTGAACTTCTCGTTGCCAATCTGCGCCGGAGTCCAAGAATCGTAAAGATACTGGCAATTCAGGTAATCGTAATAATAGCCCGCTGCCGGAACGATGTAAACCAATCCGTCAGGAATGCTCACCAGTTTATAGCCCAGGCGCTTCATCTCCTTCGGGTCAGCATAACCATTGTACCAGCAAAGCATCATCACGTTCTCCGACTTCACCTTGGTGTCGCCCTTGGCATGAGTAAGTGCGCCCCAAACGGCTGCCTGCTTGCCAAACGACTCCACATATTTAATATAATGGTCGGTGAAGTAACGGAATTTCTCCACCACCTCCTTCTTGGCGTTGGAATACTCATCGGTTCCGATATGCACTACCTTGCCCCGGAACACGGGGTTCTTACCCTCCAGATACTCCTTGAAGAGCCCATCCACAAACTTGTAGGTCTCGGGATTGAAGAGGTCGAGATGATCCATGCCATATTCCTTGGAACCGATTTCCGGCTTGTAAAGGGTGAAGGCGAGCGAATGGGCAGGCACATCTATCTCGGGGATGATGTTGACGCCATACTGCTCTGCCAGTTTCTGGAGTTCGATGAACTCAGCCTTGGAATAGCTGCCATCCTTCGCCGTAAGTCCCGGATAGGTGTCGCATTCCAGGCGGAAGGCTGCCGGAGTTTTCGCCCAATCGTTACCGAAGAACTGTCGGAATCCATTATCGTTGAGATGAATCTGCAGGGTGTTCATCTTGTAATAAGACATCATCTTGACCAGCGAGCGCAGATAAGACATCGGGATGAACTTTCTGCCACAATCCATCATGAAGCCTCGCAGCCCATAGGCAGGCGTATCCTGGGCAGAACCCTTTGGCAGCACGAAACCTGCCGAACGCTGCTGCTCTGAAAGCTGCAGCACGGTGCGGGTTCCCCATACCAGTCCTTCTACCGAAGAAGCCGTGATGGTAGTTACGTCACCGATGGTGAGGCGATAGCCTTCCTTGCCGAGCAGTCGGGCTGATTTCCTATCAGACTGGAGCACCAGCACAATGTCGCCGGCAGAGGGTTTTCCCGTCTTAGGCGTGAGCGTTTTCCCCACCAGGTCATGATAATCGGCAGCAAAGAGTTTCGCCACCTTCTGGGCGTTCTTTCCGCCCTTCACCACGTATTTGCCCGATGGGGTAAACATACCCTCTGCCCCGCTCCATTGCTTGAGTTCAGGGATTACAAAAGGTTTTTCGTTGACCGTTGCCCAGCCACACGAAAGCACCAAGGTGCAGCAAGCCGTCAGCAAGAGACGCTTGAAATCATTTAGGTTTTTCTTCATACTTTACTGTTTTAATCGTAAAGATAAAAAATGCGCTCCATCATGTGCCACTTCTCATCGCTCGTAGCACCCTTGCCGCACTTCTGGAACTTGCCTACCACTTCCTCCCACTCTGCCTGTCTAGGAAGGGTGGCGAGCGCTGCCATTTTCTTGTCCCAATCGAAATCTACGGGAGCATCCACAACCATCACCAGTCGGTTGCCGAAGATGTAAATCTCCATCTCCAGGATACCAACCTGACGGATTCCGTCACGAATCTCCTTCCATTGCACACCTTCTGAATGCAGGCGGCGATATTCACGGATAGCCTCCTCATCAGATTCCAGTTCCAACCACTGCACGTAGCGCTTGGTGGCTACCGGATACTTCTTCTGTTCATAACCTTTCATCATAATCATTAGGATTTTAAAGATACAACATTATATTCTGCAAAAATATGAAAAAAAATTGAGGTAAACAAACCAAGTTACCGATATTTTGTTTATTTTTGCATTATCATTGCAGAAATGCATAATCAAGATTTGCAAAACGATTCTATGAAATTTAAGAAACTAAAGATTAAGGTATGAAGAAACTACTTTTATCCATCGCCTTTCTGCACCCTGGTATGGGAATGATGGCGCAAACTCAGGTAACGACTGCCGAAGGTATCCTCGAAGGAAAAGACCTCTCAGGCATCACAGTTTTCAAGGGTGTTCCGTTCGCAGCCCCTCCGGTAGGAAATCTCCGCTGGAAGGCTCCTCAGCCAGTCCAGAAATGGCAGGGCGTTCGCGAGGCAAAGGAGTTCGGACCGAACCCGATGCAGGAACCCATCTTCGGCGATATGAACTTCGGTACGAAGACCAACAGCGAGGATTGTCTCTATCTGAATATCTGGACTCCGGCAAAGACCATGAAGGAGCATCTGCCGGTTTTGATTTATTTCAACGGTGGAGGATTGATGGCTGGTAGCGGAAGCGAACCTAGATATGCGGGCGATGCAATGGCGCGCGAGGGAATCATCTCCATCACAGCCAACTATCGTGAAGGCATCTTCGGCTTCTTCGCTCATCCTCAGCTCTCCAAGGAGACCTCCTATAAGGGTTCCGGCAACTATGGTTTCATGGACCAAGTGGCTGCCATCCAGTGGGTGAAGGACAATATCGAGGCCTTCGGCGGCGACCCTAACCGCATCACCATCGTGGGCGAATCGGCTGGTTCCATGTCGGTTAGCGCCCTGATGGCTTCCCCTCTCTGCCAGGGACTCTTTGCCCAGGCAATGGGTTCCAGCGGTTCGGTGATGGGATTCAAGAAGATTGCCACCCAGAAGGAAGCCGAGGAGAAAGGCGTGCAGCTTGCCCAGAAAATAGCCGAAAAGATGGGTAAGGAAACAGGCAAGAAGGTGAAAAAGAACGTAGGAATGAAGAACCTCGACGAACTTCGTGCCCTGCCTGCCGAGAAACTGATGAAACTGGCGGGCATAAGAGCCGTTCCGGTCTATAACATCGACGGATATTTCATGAAAGAACAGCCTGTAGAGGTATTTGCCAAGGGCGAACAGACCAAAGTGCCTCTGCTCATTGGCGGTAACAACCAGGAGATGACTCCATGGGCGGTATTGATGGGCAAACAACCTACCGTAGAAAATCTGAAGGCTGGCGCCAAGGCTACTTTCGGGTCAGAGAACATCGATGAGCTCTTCCGCCTTTACGGCATCAACAGCGACAAGGATGTGTTGGAGCAGCCGGGTGTAGATCTGGCTTCGGATATCTTCCTCGATTATACTACCTGGAAGTGGGGCAACATGCATAAGCTGACCGGCGGACAGCCAGTTTACCGCTACCGCTATTGTCATCCTCGTCCTGCGATGGCAATCAAGGGCAAGGTGGCAGCTTTGGCTGGCGGCGTGGTAGATGCCAAGGAAGGTACAGCTCCTGCTCCACGAGATAAGGGTGCCGTTCACTCTGCCGACATCGAGTATGCAATGGGCACATTGCCAACCAACCGCGTATTCGACTGGCAGCCTGACGATTACATGATCAGCGACATCTTCAACCAGTATTACGTCAATTTCATAAAGACCGGCAATCCGAATGGTCTGGGTCTGCCGGAGTGGCCATCCACCAACGGCAAGGCAGTAGCCCCAGTGCTTCAGATTGATGAGAATACCGTCGTGAAATCTGATGCCCAGATGGAGAAGCGCTATGATTTCATCGACAAAATGTTCTGGGAGAAGAAATAGAGATGTTTCAGAAATTCATCATCAATAGAGACGGAGTGCTGAAGTTCGGTCACGTCTACCTGCATCGCGACATGCTGGCTCCAGGCGAGCAATGCACCTACGGCGGCGGATTGTGGAAGATAGACGAAGGCAGAGGTGCCATCGTACTTTATGGCAGAAGTTTTGACTTCGGTCCTCCCGATTTCGACTTTGTGAAACAGATAGATTGGACGGGCTTGGGGGGAACCCCTCGCCCGCTCCTCTATCTGCCTCATTGGCCTGACGAAGAAGAGATTGTGCCAGTCATCATCAATTGAGAAAATAGTATAATATTCTATAAATTCTATGCAAAAAGTTTGCTCGTAATAGATAAAAGCGTACTTTTGCGAAAAGAATTTATCCCCAGGAGAAGGACTCTTAAAGGAAGCATTCTATAAACCCAGAAGGGATGTATTCAATAAAATAAGTATTCACTTAAAAAAGCAGTATAGTATGAAAAAGAAATTAGTTTTGACAGCAGCCGTTATCGCTGCATTGTCAGTTGTCTCTTGCAATGGCAAGAAGACAAATAGCCAGGGAGCTGATCAAGATAGCCTCAGCTATGCAGGAAATGATTCGCTCAATTCTAACGATATCGTGCTCGATTCCATCGCCGGCACCTATGAGGGAACACTCCCTGCTGCCGACTGCCCGGGAATCAAGACTGTATTGACGCTCAATGCCGACAGTACCTATCAGTACTCAGCCGACTATCTGGAGCGCAAGGATGGTCACGACGAAGCAAGCGGTATCTTCAAGGTATTGGCTAACAACATGGTGGAAATCACCCGCCCATCCAGCGGCGAGACAACCTACTTCAAGGTAAAGGATGCCAACAGTCTCATCATGACCGACTCGCTCGGAACTGAGCCAGAAGGCGCCATGGCTAAGCACTATGTGCTGACTAAGAAGAAGTAAATTCCTTATTTTAAGGAAGAAAGAAAACAAAAGAATAATGTAAAATCCCTCGTTCGAAAAGAATCGGACGAGGGATTTTTCATACTTAATTATCAACTTATAAATAGGAATTTGTATTATAAGCCAACATTGGTGCCATTATTGTCTGAAGAACTGTCACCAGTTTGGGAATTGCCACCCGATGGAGTATTACCACCTTCACTGGTTGAAGCACTACTCACAACACTAGCCTTCTTCACACTGGCAGAACTGTTAAGGTTAGCATTGCTCAAGGTACCGGTAGCACGAGCTCTGAGTTTCACACCAGCAATATTGTTTGCCGCAGTAAATTCAGCCTCAGTCTTGGCTCCCTCCTTATTGCGGATACCCACGCTGAAGATGGCAAGGTTGTCAATCTTCACATTCTTACCAGCCAGGAGCTGCTCCTTGATACACTTCACCATGGCAGTCATCATACCCAGGCACATCGCCTCAGTGAATCCCGTATTGTGCTCCTCCATGTGCTTGGCAAGTTCTGCCAAATCCATCGTCTCTTCTACCACAGGGAAAGCATACCACTTACCAAAAGCAAGACTCTTCTTGTTCTTGTTCTGCTTCAAAACGTACTTAATCATACCTTTCAAAATTTTGAGTTAATTACTGTCTAATCCACATCTCTATTTTTCTTCAAAGGCATAGGATCCATCGCCTTGTCCGTCAGAGAGTTTCATCGAGTAAACCCCTTTGGTTTACATAGCAAAGATACAACATTTTGAAAGGTCATTCAGACGATAGCATACGTTGCGTGAGATAGCATACTTTATAAGGATTTTTTACGGTTCACCCAGGTATTCAATGATAAGAGCCACCTCCTTAGGAGTGAAAAACTTGGCCGACTTACGATAGCCTAACTTATGGAGCCCATTTACGAGATCCGGGTTGCGACGTACCCAAGCCATCAAGTGATTCACAGCCGTATGAGCCGAATTGGCTGTTGGAAAATAAAGCCAGGCAAGCTCTGACTTGCCATAGGCTCTGACTTTAAATTCTGTCATATTATCAATCTTTTGAAATTACACAATGAATAAAATTATTACCCCCATACTTACGCCTCGTAAAGATGATACTTACGGAGCGTAAACCTTATGTTTAGAAAGGGCAGACATCAGAAGGAGGTGGCAGCAGGATTTCGGGTTTCTGTTGAGCCTCACCCAACAGAATATCGGCAATATCAGTATTCGCCTCAAACTGCTCCATGAAGTCCACTACCCTATAATCCCGGCATCCGCTCTTAGCCATCTGCTCCTTCCACTTGTCATACTCTCCGCTGTCGGGATAAACCACGAGTCTTCGATGCTGCAAGGGGAGCAGCTTATCGGTCTGCAGATTGCCACATCCGCCCGTTGCCAGCCACAGGAACTGTGGATAGCGGCAGGCACAGATAAGCGATGTCTTCTCACTCTCCACGATGCATACCGTCTTATCGGGATAGCGGGGAAGCAGATGCTGTCCAAAGAGCACCTTTTCGGTATTCTGAAGTTGCGGTCCGACATGAGAACGTTCGCAGATGGAACGCATGGTATTGGCCCATCCCTGTACCCGATGACCGTCATTGCGATAAGCCATCAGCTTGGCATCATGCACCCGCTGCTGTTCGTCTATCAGCCAGAACACCACTGCCCTGCCATAGTTCACCCCCTGCACAACGACGTCTCGGGCAGTACCTCCCACACAATAATCGGCTAGCACCTGCCGGGCATCACCACCGATGTTCAGACCTTTAAACCACATACTGAAAGCACTCGGTCTCAGCATTGCCTTCTGTACCCATTCAGGGCTGAAGAACTCAGTCTGTCGCCTATCCTGCGGTTGCGTCATCAGTCTGTTCTTATGAACGTTCAGGTCGTTATCTGAGCCCTGTCTCCTTTTTTCCAATCCCAGCAAGGGTTTACCGTTTACGTATTCCGTCTGATAATCATCCCTGCAGCTAAGCTCCGGATGATCATGGAAATATTGACGTGGTGGATAATGATAGCCGCAGGATGCCGTATGGTCGCATTTACCACAGTCCTCAGCCACATACTCGCCCGTCTCCAGGTCCACATATCGGTAAAGCACTTCTTGCGTCCGCATTGAGGACAGACATAGCGGTTGGCTCCACCGGCATGATAGCGCTCCAAAATAAATCTTATATCATTCTTCATTTTTTCTGAAATTTAATGATAAAAAAAAAGTATCAGAGTGTATCATTTCCGAATCGACACAAAACAATCATTAACCTATTGATATTCAGAAGGTTATCATGTATCAAAGATGATACATTCCCTTTGTATCAGATACAGCAGCCGTATCACTCATGATACGGCTTAACTATATCTATATCAATTAATTAAGTATCATTTTGTATCAAAAATCGGAATGATACATCCCTGATACAAATACTTACTTCTTGTAAGGCTTACTTGCCTTTTCTGTTCAAGCCATTGCTCTTGGCAACACGCTGAACCATACTCGAACTGGTACCCAGTTTGTCAGCAATATCCCGATAAGAAGAACCGTTAGGCTGCTTGAGTTCACGAATGATATCGCGCTCCAGTTCTGCCCTTTCATCTCTTGATCTTGGCAGATGAGCCCGTTCCTCATCATAGCCACCATATTCAAAATGGAGCCATCCGTCAGAACTGGTCAACGTAAGTTCCTGCACGTTCTTGAAATCAAGTTCGATTGGGAGAGAACGATACTTCAGTTGGATGAAGTAGCGCATATCCTTGTCCTTTCTCGATTTGTTGAAACCAATTATGTTATCGGCAAAGTTACTGAGAAGCTTGCTACCAGCCAGGTCATCGATTGTAAGCGGATCGCCCTGCTTGCGCTTAGGCGTATGGGCAAGGATGAGCATGGTACAGTTGTGAGTCATACGCATAGCTACCAGTTGCTGCATGGTTTTTCCAGCTTCAGCTGCCTCCTTAGAATTGATACAGAGATTGGTAAAGTTATCTATGATTATCACCTCTATATTCAGTTCCAGTGCCATTCGCTCAATCTCAGAAAGAATCATGCTCTGGTCGGTAACATCGTGCATCTTGGTATAATCGATGCTAGCGTGGTAGAGTGTATCAGGACTATCCTTGTTGGGATATCTCAGAGCCAATTGCTGAGTCGAAAGCTCAAAGTTGACATAAAGTACCCGCATTCCCTGTTCAGCCAACTCGATAGCTATCTGAATGGCGAGGACTGTTTTACCCACACCCGGGCCGCTAAAGAGAATCGTAGTCTCATGCTCCACAAGAATATGGGGAATAAGTTCCTTCGGAGGTTTCATTTTCCGTCCTTTCTCCAGGTCCTCTTTTAAAGTGGACACATTGAAAAAGCTATCCCTGTCCTGCTGCTGAGCAGCCCCCGGAGCAAGAGCCTGAACCAGCTTCTGTGGATCTGTCTGCAACTGAGCAGCCAGAGCCACTACTTCATCCAATTTCTGTTTAGAATCTTTATTAATCATACCGTTTTCCTTTCCTGATATAATCAACAGATTCATTACTTGCCATCATCTCCTGCACGTGCTTGCGATAAGCCGCAGCCAGAGGGGCGTTGCTGTGGAGTAAATACTCATTGAGGATTTCTCCTATAGATAATACCTTTTTCATATTTTATGAGGTATTAATCGTTGCCTAGCACTTACTTGGGTCATATAGGACAACTTATGTTATTCATCCCCAAGCCACCAGAGCCGTGCTCAGTTTTTAGTCTGCTGACATTTATATAAACGTAGCATAACATAAACTCCGATGTTCGAAATTTCTGATGCAAAGATAGATAAAAAGAAGCTTTCCGCAAAGGACACTATTGATAAAGCACTACAAACCAAATTGTTGCAAAAACCGAGTTTTTCATGTTTTTTGCATGAAAATAACGCCTAAAAAAGCAAGAAATAGCAGAATGATGCTTTTATTTTGAGTTTCAAGTGGTTGTGGCAGTCATTGGCTTGAAGTGGCACAGATGAGGAAAAGCAAAAAACGCAGATTGACGAAATAGAAACGCTTTCAAATCATTACCTCGCAGAAACGCCCTAATAAGCATTTTTAACGGTGACGGTTCATATTTCCCCGTTCTGCGTAAGTTTTGATTTTGCCATGCAACTCTCATAGTTTAATTTTGCACCGAACAAAAAAGTAAGAATTATGAGATGCACTTTCAAGACAGTCTTCTATGTAAATGGAAGCAAGGAGAGAAATGGAATTGTCCCAATCATGGGGCGAGTGACAATCAACGGAACTATCGCACAGTTCAGTTGCAAGCAGAGCGTGACCAAGGCAATCTGGGATGCCAAGGGCAACAGAGCCATTGGCAAGAGCAAGGAAGCCAAGGAGGTGAACTTTGCGCTTGACAACATCAAGGCTCAAATCGCCAAGCATTACCAACGACTTTCCGACCGTGAGGCGTTCGTTACCGCTGAAATGGTGAGAAACGCCTACCAAGGCATAGGCACGGAATACGAGACATTGCTCAGAGCCTTTGACAAGGAGAACGCAGCTTTTGCCAAGCGTGTGGGCAAGGATAGAGCCAAGAACACCTACCGCAAGTATCTGACGGTAAGAAAGTATGTTGCCGATTTCATCAAGTATCAGTACAAGCGTAGCGATATGTCCATGAACGAGCTTACTGAGGAATTCATCCGTGACTATTGCCTGTATCTGAAGAATGTCGTCGGACTTGCGCAGTCCTCCATTTGGATTTACTCCATACCACTGAAGCATATTGTAACGGCAGCTCACTACAACGGCAAGATACCGAGAAATCCATTTGCCATGTACCACGTTGACCCAGACCACAAGGAACGTGAGTTCTTGACCTTGGACGAGCTTACCGCCATGACACAGATAAAGTTGGATGACCCGAACATGGCATTTGCGAGAGACCTTTTTATCTTTGGCTGTTGGACAGGTATATCTTTCATCGACATCAAAAACTTGACGGAAGATAACATCAGCATGATAAACGGTGCTCCTTGGATTGTTTCCAAGCGTCAGAAGACAGGCGTTCCGTTCCAAATCAAGTTGATGGACATTCCCATGCAGATTATTGGGAGATACAAGGCTTTCAGAAAAGGAAGTCACTTGTTCAATATCGGCAACCTTGACAGCATCAACAAGCGCATAAAGAAAGTTGCTGCAATGTGTGGCATCAAGAAGCGTGTCTCGTTTCATGTCTCACGTCATAGTTGGGCTGTTTTAGCCTTGGAGTACGGAATGCCGATAGAGAGCGTGAGCAAGATTCTTGGTCACACGAATATCACCACGACACAGATATATGCCAAGGTGACAAGCACCAAACTTGACCATGACATATCAGTCTTTGAAAGTCGAATCAAGGGGCATTTGCCTGCAATGGGAGGGATGGCATGAAAAGGACTGTAATCACCGTGGACGGAAATGGAAGGCTTTCCATTCCGTCCAATGTGGAGGACTTGTGGATGAGTGAAAATGAGTTGGTAGATATGCTTTATGTCACAACCCCGAGGCTCAAAGCCGTGATAAGAGCCATATATAAAGAAGGTATGTTGTTGATGTCGGAAGTCCAAAAGAGGCAAAAACTTTCCAAAGATGTTTGGCAAACGCTGTATGGATTCCCTATGGTTGTTGCCATTTGCTTCCGTCTAACCTCCAATGGTGCAGCGCAACTTCGTGATGATATCTTCAAGAGGTTGTACGGAGCAAAAGAGAAAACAGCCATTGTCCTGCAACTCTACGGAGGGACAAATGCTTTTAGTTGAGAATGGTCGCATCTTTGACGCTTGGATATTCACTGTCGTATTGACTTATTGATTCACAAAATTCTTGATAGGGTGATTTATATTGCACATGAAGAAAAATATGAAATCTCATGCAAGTTTTTGATACGGTCTGCGTTTATTAGATATAAGTGTAACCCTTTAAT
>NZ_VZCB01000062.1 GCF_009494395.1 Segatella copri
CCTTGGTCACGCTCAGCTTGCAACTGAACTGTGCGATAGTTCCGTTGATTGTCACACGTCCCATGATAGGGACAATTCCGTTTCTCTCCTTGCTTCCGTTTACATAGAAGACTGTCTTGAATGTACTTCTCATAATTCCTTGCTTTTTGTTCTGTGCAAAATTAAATCATGAGAGTTGCATGGCAAATTCACAACCTGTGCAGAATTGAGAAGTAAAAACCGAAGCCGTTAAAAATGCTTATTAGAGCGTTTCTTTGAGGTAATGACTTGAAAGCGTTTCTACTTCTCAAATCCGCCATTTTCGCATTTCCTCACGAATGCCACAAAAAGCCAACGACTGCCACAACCACTTGAAACTCAAAACAAAAGCTCAAATCTGCTATTTTTTGCTTTTTTAGTCATTCTTTTTCCAAGAAATCAGACTGAGACATTTGAGTGCCTGTCCACATATAAAACAAACAAGCTAATGTTCCTTTTCGTATGTGTTTTGTTTCACACTTTCCATCCTCGATTATATCTAACATTGCAAACTCATTAATGTGAGCTAATATAAATCTGGCTTTTATAACCTTTTCAATTAGTTCATCAGGATTTGTTATATGCTTGAAGACTAGGTATTCAATATCATCCACACATTGCAGCATCTTTATTCGTTCAATGATCAATATACCAAAAGCCTTTTTATATTTCGTAGGCACTTCATGATACAAAGTAGTACTTAAGGTCTTAATATCTAATTTAAAGATTTTCTTGTAAATATCTAACGGCAGTACTTCCTTTGCTTCTTGTATTTGAGCCTGTGTAGGAATAAGTATATCAGGATTAATAGCCGCTTCACATAAAACACACTTTACCTCATCCACTAACTTTATCAGACTATTTTGGCATTGCTCAGGAAACTGTTTCCTCATACATGCCATTTGATCTAAAGTAATAACATACTGATATGCCTCGTTCAAAACATATATTATATCCTTGTATAAAATTGCCACAACAATATATTGTTCACCATACTCCTCACTGGTAAAAATTCCAGGAATATATTCTGAAGATGTCACTGGTGAATAATCAAATAAGCTATGATAGATAGGTGCACCATTAGTATCAAAGCGTTTTTTGTTATGCTTTTGCGTATTGGTAAATTTCTTGTAAAACCTTTCAGCATCCACACCAAAAATTGCAGCTTGATTAAGATAAATACCAAAATGAAGAAATGATTTCTTATCATCACATAGAAAATCAATAAGCCACTTATAACCCACAGTTCTAAGATTAACATAGCTTTTTCGTAACCTCTCCAATATGTCTTTCAAGAATGCTTGCAGTTCTTCAAAATTATCTTTTATGGCTGCTTCTGTAATACAATACAAAAAACGGTCTTCTAATTGCTTATTACGTTCCTCGGATGGTTCCTTGAATATTTCAGGCATAGGACAATCCGTATCGGCAAACATAGGTAATACCGAATAATAATCTTTTCCATAAGATTTCTCTAATACTTCACCTATACATTGAAGTATTTCTTGTTTGGATGTTTTTAAAAAAATCATCTTTTTTATTTTTACCTCTGCCAGCCTTTAGCAAAGTAGTTAATAATTTCCTCCTTTCCAGGCAAAGCCAAGAAAGTTGGTGGCGATAGTTTCGCAAGCTGTTATCCTGTGTTGGCTTACCACCCACCATTCGCCTACAAAATTAACAAAAATATTTCAAAAATAAGACAAACTTACTTATTATTTTTTCAATTTCTGTATATTTTATGCTACATATAAATAAAATGCACCTAAAACCCATATTTAAGTGTATTTAATTTACTATAAACAACTTAGCGAAATATTTTATCATCCATTTCACTATGGATTTCAGATAAGAAAATAAAGGGTTGCAATCCATCTTTCCGATGATTGCAACCCTTTATAGAAGACCTTTTGGTGAAAGTACCGGAAAGCAACTTTACCTATACTTGTTATTTCTAATGATGCAGGAACATTAAAGTTTCTACCTTTATAGTAATGCAACGCCAAACTCTCTGATGGTTTCTTCGCTATCACGTCCTGATATAGCCTTACCTGTTGCTTTCTCTATCCTATCAAGCAGATGCTTAGCCCTATCAATAAAATAGGAATCAAAATCATCAGCAAAAAGATAGTCGTAGTTTACCTTGTGTGAAGTAATGGCAGCTTTTATCATCTCTTGATCCAAGCCTTTATTTGCCATAGTACCGATATAAATGCTTGGTGCATGACCACCAATAGAACGATTAGAGGATGCATAGATAGGCGTCTTGTTGATAACAGAATTCCACTTGATTCGTGGAAGGTTCTGTTTCTCACAATAGGCTTGTGGGAATATATGATGAATATCTGCATCTTCATCTATATAAGAAGCAATATCCATACGGTTGCCTGTCATAAAATCAAGAGGTGAATCCTGAAGAATCAAAGCCATAATTCCCTTATAAGCTGCACTGTTTCGTGTTTGCATAGTCAGCAACCGTGTTGGCTGAATACTTGAACGGTAAACCGTATCAGGTTTCTCGCCACCATTCATCCAACGGAACACACCAAGAATATCAAGTGCAAACCTTGCCTCATTAGCACCACCATACAGTTCGCCCATGACGCCACACCAGTACCATTGTGACAACAGATTCTGATTGGAGCCAAGGTTCAACAACTTGCCATTTTCATTATCATAGGCAAAAATTGCTGCAAGAGGAATGAGTTGAGAGGTATATGGAAGGTCACGAGATCTGTAAATACCTTGGTGAACAAGAAAATTAGCAGCATCGCCAAAACCTTGTACAAGAGCATCGTGATACTTTTCATAGTCCTTCAGTTCAAGTCTAAGTATATCTCTTTTTTTGCAGGTTACAGCTACTCGTTCATCATTACCTGAATCCACACGTTTATAATAAGACACCAGAAGTGTCATTGCAGCAAGGAAGTTGGCACCAGAAATTTCACGTAGCAATTCACAATTAACTTTCTGTGAAAATGAATGTTTTATTTCCTCCCAATCCTTCCGCAGTTCATGACCATCGGCAGCAAATGTAGCCGTTACCAATTCAAAGACTGTAAGAGGTACACCACCAGTATTTACATTCTCGAATATCTGGCATACCGCTTCTTTAGGGGTCTCTTTATCGAGTTGGATTACAGGTATATTATAGGCCAAGATAGGACGTAGTATCTTCTGCGAGAATTCACGGAACAACAGGCTGTAATCACGATCGTTATGATAGTAATCCTCCATGTCATAACGCCAATCATCTGTATCGTTGGCTGAGAAGGTAATATTCAAAGGGAACATCAGATTTTCAAATTCCTTCTCACGAGTAGAGAGATCGAGTGTCACTGTACGACCGATATTAGTAGTCTGTTGTTTCTTGTCAGAAACAGACACGATAGCATCAAGTCTGTCTGCATTCGGATCAAGACACTTTTTTATATCAAGGTAATAGAAACGTTTGATTGTTGCATCACGATTGGTTTCAAGACGAGTGCTTGTTGCCTTCTTGCTTTTCAATACCTGATACAAAGTGGTCAACCTCTGCTGTCCATCCAGCACAAGCCATTCCGGAGTAACGTCATTTTCAGACTCTACTCCTTCAAACTTACGGTACTTAAAGCGAATATGTTCGCCTCCATTAGCCAAAAACATAGCGGCTCCCATAGGAAAGCCTGAGGTTATACTCTCTATAAGTTTGCATATCTTCGTATCATCCCATACCCAACTGCGCTGAAAGTCCGGCAACTGGGCTTTACCTTCTTCAACCATTTTCAAAAGGTCGTCAAGTTTCTTATCATGTGATTCTACTGCCATATTTCAAATTTGTATTCTATATTAAATCATTATAACGGTTTGATCATTTTGTTTATGAATAATATTTCCTTATCAGAGAGTTCGTATTTTACTTTAAGAAAATAATTATCAATATCATCTATAGACTTACTCCAATCTACATCAGACTTATCGGTAAAGTCCTGACATGGGATAAAAGAGAAAGTTGTATCCTTTACATCCTGCGTATACTTTCTTGTAGACATTAAAAATCTAAAGAATTTGGTGCTCATGTATTTCATTACATTTTTGCATATTTCTTCACCATTTTCTGAATTTGTAGGATTGATTACAACAAACGTACCATTACAACAAGTTCCCTCCCCAACCATATTAAATTGAGTGATAACTTTTCCTGGTAATGTACCATCTTCAGCAGCTTTGGATGTAAGTATTTTCTTACAGTCAATCCATTCTGGATGTAATAAGACCTTATCTCTATCTATATAGGATTTTACTAATCCCTTTGTATATAAATATACAGATTTCGGCCCAGCATTTTCTTCTCCCTTAACAGCCGTATTAAACCCAAATGGATTTTGTGAAGAAACAAGTGTATTGAAGAACTTATCTGTCTTTGTTAATACTTTTTCTAATATAGGAATAGCTTGATTATATCTTATGAAAATATCTTCATTTTCATTGAATTTGAGATATCTATAAGACACTTCTCTGGTATCTCCTATACAAGTAGTAACACGGCACTCTGATTCGTTGTTTTTGTCCCACAAAAAATAACTTACACCACCCTTTATTTCAACATCTTTAAAACAGTCTGTCTCATACGGAAAATCAAATAGTGACACAACATGCCTATCTGCCAGGAAATCATGTGGGAATGTTCCTAACAGAATATTACTTATATACCATCTTGCAGGAGTTATAAGCGTAACATATTCTGGACTTATCAAAGTTGCAACCTGAATGAATTTATGAAAAATCGGAGGTTGACGATTTTGATTAGCATGATTACTTGACAAGTTATAAGGAGGGTTTCCTACTATTGCATTAAACTTCATATTTCTATTATTATTTGCTTTCCAAAATTCTTTGCCATTCTTTACATCTTCCACAAAATGCTGTGGATTGTTCTTTAGAGTCTCAATGATGTCTGCATTGTTATTACGTACGTCTGTGTAACACTTTGCATTGACTTTAATATTAGAGAAACCGACAAGTGTGCGATTGGTAATTCTTTCAGCCATCTTGGTTTTACAAACCACAAAGATGTTCTTCTCTATCACTTTTTTCCATACGTCAGCCTTTTCTTCATTAGTCAACTCGGGACCAAAACCTTGTTGGTTTTTACATTGAAGACGATACAACGTATAAGCCATATATAATGGATATAGGCCGGTCTTTGAATTGAGTTCTAGAATATTCGGCGCTGGCGTAAAGAACACACGCTTTGTTACTTCTCTGTCTTCACCCACAAACCGAGGTTCAGACAAGAGATCTTCATCTCCATGTTTCTCTCCAAAGAAGTCATAACCACCCACAGTATCACTCAGGTGCATATTGACTACTCGCCAAGGAGTAAGAACAGTTTCCTTGTCAGGATAGCGGAATTCAGAGATGATGTCTGCTATTCCGTTAACACGTTCATCAACAGGCTTGCCTTCTAAAGCATTGACCTTTTCATAGATAGATTCAGCCCATGCCATGAAGCGTTCGTTCTTTATTATATGGGCAACTTTGATAAAGTCTGCTTTGGTTAATCCTTTAGGCATAAACTCCTCCCACGATTTTTCGTCGATATCCTTGACAAACTTATCAATGGTAAAAGAATCACTCAGTTTGTCTATAGCTCCATAAATGAGCATAGGGAAACGAATGATGATTTTTTCGAGTATCTCATATGCCTGATCGCCCTTAGTCTTATTCTTCTTGCCAATTTTAGGTTCTTTAGGTTCCTTAATTGTCCCCGAAGATGAAGAGCTTGTTGTGGCACCTTCGCCAGTAACTCCTTCGCTGTTAACCTTTACCTTTCCTCTGCCTTTTTTACCAGATGAAGACACAGACATTTTTGCATCTATATTTTTCAACAATTCGAACACATCATTACTAATATTATCTAAATTGTCGAATAGTTTACGAGTATGTCCTCTCATAATCTCTTCCGAATAGGCACGATTGACCTGCTTCATAAAATTACGAGTATCAAAATTGACAGTCTTGCTTCCATCAATGCTAATGAATGAACAAAATCTCAGAAAACGTTCAGTCTCTTGAGCTTTCTTCTGACCAAAATTCTTGCTACCACTACCACGACTTATTTCGGTCAGATAATTATCAATAACCGTCAATGTGCGATCTGGAGCAAAATCGAAAGCATAGCATTCACGCTTTGTCTTTCCCTTGAATGGGGTCTGACAACGGAAGATAGTCTGAAGATAACGAGCAGCCTTCGTCTCGTATGAACCTGACAGCATCAAGACGGCCGTCCATTCTGGTACACTGACACCTGTCGTACATCTGCCACAAGTCAGAGTAATTGTTTTCTCATGAGTTCTGATGGCATTTTGCACTTTAGCCAAAGCTTCAGTTTCCTTCTTTTCACGTGTAGCATTATCTTCGTTTTCACGCTCAATATCACTATCACCCTTGCCAGCAATGTTTACTATTTCATAGGCACGGAAGTAGTTATCCTCCTTATCTTCACGCAATATAGCGCTCAGACAACGAGCCGCATCTACACCAGGAATAGACCACAGAGTATGTTGAAAATAATCACGATACTCGCTTGTTGCAAAAGGATAATTGAGTTCTTTATTCTCACCATCCTTAGTCATCAGTTTGAGAAAAGCACGTACATCATCTTCATGCACGAATTTATCCGTATCAGCGTCAACACGGAAAAACTCAGTAAAGTTGAAATAGTCATTTTCGTCATGACTATAATTTGTCATCACTTCACCAAGATTGTAAGTACATATATTCAAGCGAGCCAATCCCTCGTACGGATTTTTCTCGTCAGGATGCTCCTTGTTCCAACGTTCCTTGGCATCCTGCTCCATGTTGTAATCCCAACGGTAGATTTCCTTCTCTTTGAAAAGCTTAAGAATATTATAAGGTGTACCAGAGAGATACAGACTCTTCATCTGTTTGTTCTTCTGGAACTCTGCAACTACAGCCTTTCCTTGTTCTGTACGAATACCCTCATGAGCCTCGTCGATGATGAGCAAATCCCATTTCTCCTTGAAAAGTTCGTTGTTCTTGTCAAACTTACTTTTCTTGTTTACAGTCTTTGAGCCACGGATATCCTGAATAGATGCAAAATAAATATATTTATAGTCTGGATCATGCTCAGTATATTGTTTCAGCACCTCCAAACCACCTGCAATCTTTTGTCCATCAACAAAAAGTTTGCTCTTTACACGAGTTACATAGTGGAATCCTGGCAACTGCAACAAATTGAAGTCTTTGAACCAACCATCACGAACCGCCGGACGATGGGTAAGTATCAATACACGATTGAAAGGCTTACGCTTGACAACTTCCAAGGCACACAGCGTCTTACCAAAACGCATTTTGGCATCCCACAGCATTTTGGAACCATGCAGAAATTGAGTAAGAGTTTTTGTAACAGCCAACTCCTGTTCTTCTCTCAGTACAATCTCTGTCTTTTTCCCTCTTGCAGATTCTGTTTTCCAATCCTTTCTCTCAAGAAGTGACTGATTATGCTTAACTGCATCAATAGCTTTTATTACCAATTCTGTCGTTACAGGATACCATTCCTTTGGATTGTATTCTAAATTGGCAAATTCAACAGCATGATAACCACTGTTTTCCAAAACATCATGTACATCATGATCATCAAAGCCAAATTCCTCACCATCAGCTTCATAGATAGCAAGTTCGGTATATTCCAATTTATACTCAATAGCTGCGGTACCTGTTTCTTGAGTGATTCTTGCTTTTGCAGCCTTTATCAACAGTTCGCAATCAGGGGTAAGGTCTTGCCACTTTTTAAAATAGTTGATAGTAGCCTTACCCACTTTGAGCATATTGTCATGCCTGCCATCATCTATACTGAACGCATAGATGAGTGTATAGTCGTATGTAGGTTTATGCTTTGCCATATTACTTATTATTGATGAGATCAACAAATCTTATATTTTCACCAGCAGGAGGCTCCTGCTTATGCCATTCCTTTATCAGGCAAAGAGTCTCGTCTGCAAATAGTTCTTGGTTATTTGACATTCTTTGCAGCATAGGAATGCCCTCTACTCCAGGCAATGTTCCTTGAAGTCCATCCATTTGCCAAATGTTCCATGAAATGACTTCAACAGGCTTTTCCAGAGCTTCCTTTAAAGGAAATTTTCCCCACTTATCAACATAGAAATCTATGTAAGTCAACAATAAAGCCTCACGAGCAAGAAGAACATTATCCCCTTGCCAATCAAAGCCATAAACAGATTGCAAGGCTCTGAGAGCCCACCTTCGCCACTCACGTTTATTTAACTTTGTTGGTTCGCTCTTGGTAAATTGATTTATCAACTTGAATTTGCGGTCTAGCAAACCAATTCTGTCTTGAACAGGAATGATTTCACCTGTTGTGACATCATATCTGCTTGCCAGATATGGAGCCTCTCCACATGCCATTTCCAGTCTCTGGAGTTTTACATACTGCTTCCAATCATAATTATCAGGTATATGTATCTGACCTTTTGGAACAGAAGTCCAAGTCTTATCTGCATTTTCTGTATTGAATATCCCTTCTGTCCCGAACCAAGCATCATCAAGCAAATTGTTCTGAGAGTTACATATCCAAGCTGGTGTAAAAACTTCCGCTTTATCTTCGGTTCTTGATTTGCGAAGTTCTTCATTCTTCAAAATACGAGGTTTGATGATGCCGTTGTTTTCACCAGTAACGAGGTTTGGTGTAATTGGTTTATCCTTAGCATATGATTCACCCATATAGGAGTAGTCATCTGTACCCCAGACAAGATATGAAGTAGAACCAGAATAATGAGTTCGGGTTCTATCTACCAACAACGAGTCAAGCAAACCTGAGTAAAGCTTGCTTATCTCATCCTCCGATATATCGATTCTGTTTATATCTATTGAAATTGACTTAGTCATATCTATTCAGTTTATCTTCTTATTTATAGCGAATCGCTTTATAGAATGAGTGCAAAAATACAAATAAATATTGAGAACTCGACGAAAAAAAATAAAAAACATAAAGTATCATCATAAAAAATATTTTTCCGCTTATTTAGTTGCAATATTTTGCAAAAAATGATTCTGCCAATGAGACCAACAAAATAAAGGTTATTACCAACGAAAAAACTAAGGAACCATCAGATACGATAGAGTTATTGAACTCTTATATATAAAAAGGTATAAAGGATTGCAATCCATCTTTCCGATGATTACAACCCTTTATCTTTTATCCATATCTAATGACTATTATCTATAGTCAATATCATAACGTACCATTAATAGAGAAAGGAAACAAGAAATAGATTTCTAATCTCTCAAGCACCCTATCGGCACAACATATACACCGTCCTGCGGACGCTGGTAGGCATATTTACCGACACCGGTCAGCACCATTTTGAAAGATGGGGACTTCATCTTATCGGTATCGATTTTACTTTCCAATGTCACCAGGTTTCTTGCGCCCTCCTCTATGAGCTTGTCGCCACCCAGCTTCACCTCTATCAATCCATACTTACCATTACGAAGATGAACCACAGCATCACACTCCAGACCATTTTTATCACGAAAATGATAAACGGAGCCGCCTAATGCATCGGCATAAACTCTCAAATCACGCACACACAAGGTTTCAAAGAATAAGCCAAACGTACTCAAATCATTGATCAAATCATCCGGTCCCATTCCCAAAGCTGCCGTTGCAATCGAAGGGTCGGTAAAATATCTGGTATCAGAAGTACGTATCGCCGACTTGCTTCTCATATTCGGGTTCCAGGCAGTAGAATCCTCTATCACAAATATCTTCTTCAAAGCCTTGATGTAGGAATAGATGGTATTCTCGCTAACCTCAGTACTCTCATTGTTGGCAATATCTGCCAAAATGGTACCTGCTGTAGCCTGACTTCCCTGATTTCTCGCATACGAACGCATAATCCTCCGTGCTAATTCACTATCACGGTTGACTCCATCTACACGGGACACATCGAATCTGGTTACTGCCTCAAAATACTCAATGGCCTGCTGTAAAGCTGCTTGTTTGCTTTTCTTATCCAAGGCTTTCGGCCAGCCACCCCGACAAGTCAAATATGCCAGATGCTCCAAGTCGATTGGGTTGATTCCTTCTACGAAGTAATCCGTCCTGTCGGTTGCAAACAATTTGGCAAGGCTCACCTCTCCTGTAGAATCTCCTGATTCCCACAAACTCATTGTTCGGAGTTTGAGCCAGGCAAAACGCCCCGTTCCCGTATGAAAGATTTCTGCATAACTAGGTGGCACAGCAGACCCGGTTAGTATGAACTGCCCATCATCATCACGCTTATCCACTTCATTTCTCACGGCATCCCAGAACTTTGGTGCTATTTGCCATTCATCTATCAATCGTGGCGTTTCACCCCGAAGCAACAGTTTGATATTGGTATTGGCCATGGCTATGTTCTGCTCCATGGTTTCTGGATCAGACATAGACAGGATACTTTTAGCCTGTTGGCTGGCTAGAGTAGTCTTACCGCAATACTTAGGACCTTCTATCAAAACAGCTCCCATCGCATCCAGTTTTTCTGCCAATATTTTATCTGCAATTCTTGCTTTATATTCTTTCATAAAATCTCATTTTTAATTTCTGATGCAAAAATAATATATTTTATTGAATATCAAGCAAATAAAACAGTTAAACCTTGTTATTTTCCTATTCTATTGTGGCAGTTGGCGCATTTTTGTTGTGGCAGTTGGCGCATTTTTGTTGTGGCAGTTGGCGCATTTTCGTTGTGGCAGTTGGCGGAATTATTTCTTCTGATACACTCTTACATAATCGATGAGATACTTCATCGGAAGAGCGGAATCATCTATTTCGCCACCATTATCGCCACCCAGGGCCAGATTGAGCAGGAGATACTGCGGCTTCTTGAAAGGCTGCTCGCCATTGCCCAGCTTACCATTCACCGCCTCTGCCTGACTAATCTCGTTGAGAAGTTCATCGTCCAGATAAAGACGGATGCTCTGCTCATCCCAATCCATGCGCCAAACGTGGAACTTATCAGCCCACTGCGCATCACGATCTGTGAAATGGGTGAAAGGGATAGCCCTGCTGTTCCATTTCGCCGTCCAAGGCTTGTCGGTACCCCAGCAGGCATTGGCAAGGATATGAGGCACACCCTGCCTGCGATAATACTCCATCATGTCGATTTCTCCATTCGACGGCCAGTCCATACCGCGACCCAGAAGCCAGATGGCAGGCCAGGATCCGCCAGCCGTAGGAATCTTCGCTCTTACCTCTACCCTGCCATAGAGAAATTCCTTCTTCTCTGCCGTATTCACCGAGGCTGAGGTATAATGAATCTTTTCGATGTTCTCAGGCCATCGGCTGCTGTTCTCCCTGAAACCGGGATTTCTGCGAGACTTCTTCTCCTTGCGTGCCTCGATTACGAGATTGCCATCCTTGCAATAGGCATTGGCTTTCTGATACCATTGCGCCTCGTGGTTGCGCTTGAATCCCTCCTCGTAGTTCCACACCTTGGAATCGAGAAGTCCATCGGTATTGAACTCATCGCTCCATACCAGTTTCCAGTCGTTCTGAGCCATCAGGGCAGATGGAGATAAAGCCATCGCCAACACTCCGAACGCCATTCCCATTTTCTGCTTTACATTCATATTGATTGATTGTTTTGTTGTTAACTTCCAATGATTGTCAGTTTCACGTATAATCATAGATTCAATAATACTGATGATTACTGAATCAATGATGCTTATGATTACCTAAGATGATGCAAAAATACAAAATTACGATAAGAAAGAAGAGTACTTTTCGAGAAATCAGGAGTATCATTCGAGAAATCAAAAGTATTTTTCGAGAAATCAAAAGTTATATTCTACATTCCAATATATTACAAACCCATTACATTCTCATCTTTCACGTTAAATACAATTAAGTTTTGCCCTCGAACTATCGCTATTCCAGATATTTTTCCTAATTTTGCGTCCACGTTTCTAACGGATGAAATGAATATGAAGATTCAACTATAAAATTAGGTATTATATAAAATAGACAAGGAAAAAAGAAAAATGGAACATGTTTTTACTGAATCGATGTTTTTGGTGGGCTTCGTGATATTCATCGCCGCCATCCTCGTATTAGACATGCTAGTCATCGACCGAAAGGCGCACGTGGTTTCCATCAAGGAAGCCGGTTCCTGGACGGCTGTATGGATTATTCTCGCTCTCGCCTTTGCCGTGTTCATCTACTTTCATGGCGACATGGTGCACGGCATAGAGAACTTCGACGACCTGAAGCTGATAGCCTCGCGCTATGCTTCTCATCTCAAACTGGATCCGAACGACTACGAGGCGAGCTTGCAGCAATATCGCCACTACATGACTATCTCTTACATCTCGGGTTATCTGATAGAGAAAACACTCTCGGTGGATAATCTCTTCGTGATGATGATGATCTTCACTTCGTTCGGAGTGGACAAGAAAGATTACCAGCACGTATTGAACTGGGGAATCCTGGGCGCCATCGTGCTTCGCTTCGTCTTCATCTTTGCGGGTGCTGCCCTCATCAGCCGATTCGCCTGGATATTGCTCATATTCGGAGGATTCCTGGTTTACAGCGGCGCCAAGATGTTCCTCAACAGGAACAAGAAGGAAGAGATCAACGCCCTCGACCATCCGGTGGTGAAGTTCATGCAGCGACGCCTGCACCTGGGTCCGCTGGTAATGACGGTGGTGTTCATCGAGTTCTGCGATCTGATTTTCGCTTTCGACAGCATTCCTGCTGTATTCTCGGTTTCGCTCGACCCGTTCGTGGTGTTCTTCTCCAACATCTTCGCTATCCTGGGCTTGCGTGCCCTCTTCTTCCTGCTGGCAGCGATAGCCGATAAGTTCCGCTATCTGAAGGTGGGTGTGAGCGTGCTGCTGGTGTTCATCGGTGTGAAGATGCTCATCCACGATTTCTTCGAGATTGATGCAGTAAGTTCGTTGGTATTCATCATCCTCGTCTTGCTCGTCAGCATCGGAGCTTCGGTGGTGATTCCGCAGAAAAAGGAAGCTTTGGAAAATGCAAAATAAGACTCAGAAACATAAAGTTATCTTTTAGAAAATAAAAAAGTTCTGTCTGCAAATACAATGATGCAAACAGAACTTTTTGTTTTTTAAATTAATCTTCCTAATACCTCCTCAACGGTCTATACTTTATGGTGTAAATCCGGTTGAAATAATCCTTCCATTCATTCGGCTCCTTGTCATCATCCCGAACTATCCGGATGCCATAAAACCTGGTGCCCGTTTCCTTATACTCCTTGAACCACGCCAACATCTGCTGCGGCGGATTCGGAATCAGGAAATCCGTAATCCAAAGCACATCGGCATTCACATAATGCAGACCGTCGTTATCCAGCAAATCAAACATCTGGTTCATCATCTTCTTTGCCGAAGTTCCACCGCCAATAAAAGGCAGATGGGTTGTTGTAGGCTGGCGCCTGATACCACGCCCCGTATGAGCCTGACCATCAGAAGACAAACCAGCAGAATTTTCGGGAGATTCTGAAGTTCCGGGAATTCCGGAAGATTCATGAGCTTCCATAACCGTGATTCCTATTCTCTTCAACCGCTCCGCCTTCCGCTTCGCCATCAGATCGATGGCACGGGTGCTCACGGAGAAATCTATCAGAAAGCAATCCCGCTCCAAATCCTCTGCCGTTTCTTCCAACAGAGAAATCAGCGTAGAAGAAATTCTTTCAGGCGTTCCATACATACTCGCCGAAGTATCCAGACAAACTATCATCGGACCCTTTCGGGAAGCATGGGTAAAGCCGAGTTTTCGGGAAGGCTTCGACATTTCGCTCTTATAACGGAAAGTCTGGAGCCTGCGGGTTCGATACTTATAGATAAAAAGTCCCTCCATATCCTCATCGCTGTATTGCGCCAACTCCAGCGGAAGAAGCGAGTTGAGATCATCGCCCACGGTAATGCCCTCGATGTCGCTTCCTGCGGAATGCTCCATCTTCATCTCCACCCCCGAAGCAATGGTGAGCCTATCTTTTCCATTGGCATCTGCCACACGCCCCATCTTCGCCACAATCTCCTTGATTTCCGGATATTGATCCTGAATCTTCACCTGGTTCAGACGACGTTCAAACTCCGTTTCCGTCCATCCGTTCGTCATCAGTTCCCAGGCTTGCACGGCTCGCTGCTCCGAAACGCCCTTCGTCTTCATATTGCGGGTTATCTGGTCCATCATGCGAACCAGTCCCGTTTCGAAGTTATTCTGACGGAGAGAAATAAAATCCTTCAGCTTGTTCAATACCTGATGGTCGATGCACACCTTCCAGTCTCTAACCAGTCGCTCCCAGTTTTCGGGTTTCGAAGCTCCATCGCCAGCCATCAGTTTCAGGAAGAAAGACTTATCGAATCCATCCTCCTGGTGTTCCTGCTCCAACTGGTCGATGAGCGGAAGCCACACCTGCTCATCCATTCTCTTAAAGGGAGTCCAGTCGAGCACATCATCTGCCCGATGACTTTCGGTCCAGGCACGCTGGCGCTGGAATCGCATGTGATGAACGCATTCCACGATAAACTTTCCCACACAATCATAGAATACCTTGCTCTTGATTTTGCTGTTCACCACCTGGCGCACGAATTTCTGCACTTCTTCACCAGTTTCCGGAATCGTCACTTTCAGGGTAAAGAGATGAATCAGATAATCCTTCAGCGGGTCTTCCTTCAAATTCCAAGGCATGGCTGTGCCTGTCGGATCAGGAATCTTCACCTGCCCCGACTTGCAGAAGTCGTCCAGCATCTTCAGATAATACTGCGCTTCCGCCAAATCCTTGTTATTCTGGTATTTCATCTTATTCGATATTTTTTACCAAATTGGTAAAAAACTTCTTATATATTATAGGAAGACTAAGCCTTCTCTTTCTCCATCAGATATTCTGCGAAGATTCTTGCAGCACTCTCCACTTTGGCAGCGCAAGGACGAGACTTGTAGTATTCTGCCGTTCTTGCCGAAGCCACATAGCTGGATTGCGCCTTATCATGGCCCTTCAAGCCCAGAATCTCGGCACAGATGATGCTGCCGTTCTGCTCCTTCGATTTGGCTAGCAAATCCTGCACCACCTTATAGCAAGCCGACTTACCCTCGCGGTCATCCCCCTCAGTCTGTCCGCAATCCAAACCAACGAGCACCACAATGCCCGAAACAGCTCCGCACATCATTCTCATTCTGCCAACTCCACCACCGAAGCCGGCACCAATGCGCTTTGCCATCTCATCATCAAGACCATATAAATCGGCAAAAGCAGCCACCACCGACTGGCAACAGCCATAGCCCTGCATAAAGTTCTCCACCGCCTGGTGAACACGCGCCTCCAATTCTGGAGTCAATTTTTTCTGTTCGTTCATAATGTTTTGAATCTTCTGTATATAATTAATGTATAAGTAATAGAAGGCGAATAAAACTCATAGAGTTTCATCGTATTATACCTCATAGAACTTCATCGTATTATGCCTCGTAAAGTTTCATCGTATCCTGTCGGGTAAACGCCAACTCCTTATAGAAATCACGAAGATAGACCGAAATTTCTGTCTTATCATCCGAAGACACGAAGAGATTCTCGCCCAACTGCCTTTCCAGCGAAGTCAAGCCATCCGAAAGGGTTTCGATTTCACCCTCGTAATCTCTGCCATCATCAGGATTTCTGCGAACACGATGATACTTAATATCTTCGGCAAGCGCATTCTTCATCTCCACGAGTTTTTCTGCGAAAGGAGAAAAGAGTGCACGGATTACGATGCTTCGAATAGCGTCACGCTCCTCAGGTTCCTGCCACAGACAATGATAAATAGGAAGCAGATCACAAATATCCACCTCTTCTCTATCCTGCATAAAGGCAGAAGTGCGAAGCAAACGGACGATATTCTTCCATCGGCGGTCGCTCACGTAGATGTTTCTACGCTCAGCAGCCTCATCCACATTCACCGCTCTCAGAGATTTACGGATGGCGGAAATTGCATCAAGCACCTCCTCCTTCACGCCAATCTTACAGATTTTCTCCGCCCATTCCGCATACTCCTCAGCAGTAATCTTCAAATCAGAAAAATCTGTGGAATCTGTGAAATCTGTGGGACTAGAAAAATCCGTGGAATCAGATTTCCCCTTAGAACCAGAAAAATCTGTGGAATCTGTGAAATCTGTGGGACCTAAGAAATCCGTGGGAGCCTCCAGCAGCATCGCCCGGAAATTCTTCTCCAGCTTAATTGGTCTACTCTCTATTCTGATGACGAATCGGTCCCAAAGCGCCTCCAGTCCTTCTCCCTTTGCAGGAAGTTCATTACTAGCAGCCACAAGAAGTTTCAGAGGAAGATGCATCTCGCGATTACCGTTTCTGAAGATTTTCTCATTAATCACCGTGAGGAGCGTGTTCTGGATAGCAGGTCCCGCCTTCCAGATTTCATCCAGGAAAACCACATCGGCAGTAGGCAGATATCCCTCCACCGCACGCTCGTAAGTATCCGATGTCTTCAGTTTCTGAATACTCACCGGACCGAAGATTTCATCTGGCGTAGAGAATCGCGACATCAGATACTCGAAACTCCGGGCATCCTTGAATGCCGTCTTCAACTGTCGTGCCACCATACTCTTTGCCACTCCCGGAGGGCCTAAAAGAATAACGCTCTCGCCTGCCAGAGCGGCAAGAAGCGAGAGCGAAATTTCAGTATTTTTTTCATAAATGCCCCGGTTCATCTCCTGGAGCAAAAGTTTGAATCTTTCCAGCATGTAATTACTTTACGTTGCCCACCTTAATCAAATACTCAGCAATCTGAACTGCATTCAAGGCAGCACCCTTACGAATCTGGTCACCAGTCAACCACAATGTGTTACCATTGTCATCAGCCAAATCCTTGCGGATACGACCTACATATACATCGTCCTTACCGGCACTCTCCAATGGCATTGGATAAACGTAGTTCTGGGCATCATCCTTTACAGTTACGCCAGGAGCAGCCTCCAAAGCCTTGCGGATGTCCTCTACTGCCAATGGCTTCTCTGTCTCGAACCATACACTCTCTGAGTGAGAACGGAGTGAAGAAACGCGAACGCAGGTAGCACTGGTGCGAACATCAGAGTGCATGATCTTGCGGGTCTCGTTAAACATCTTCATCTCCTCCTTGGTGTAATCGTTAGGAGTCATCTTGTCAATCTGTGGGATGACATTATATGCCAACTGATGAGGGAACTTATTGATATGCTCAGTCTTACCAGTCTCGATGATATCCTTATACTGCTGCTCAAGTTCAGCCATGGCAGCAGCACCAGCACCCGAAGCACTCTGATAAGAAGAGATATGGATCTTCTTGATATGGCTTAAATCATCGATAGGCTTCAACACTACTACCATCATGATGGTGGTACAGTTAGGGTTGGCGATGATGTTGCGAGGGCGGTTCAAGGCATCCTCAGCATTTACCTCAGGCACAACCAGAGGCACGTCGTCGCACATACGGAATGCGCTAGAGTTATCAATCATCACGGCACCATACTTGGTGATAGTCTCGGCAAACTCCTCAGAAGTGCCGCCACCAGCAGATGTGAAAGCAATATCGACATCTTTAAAGTCATCGTTATGCTGCAAAAGTTTGACCTCATAGTCCTTTCCCTTGAAGTTGTATTTTCGTCCGGCAGAACGCTCAGAACCAAACAACACCAAATCATCCATAGGGAAATTTCTCTCGGCAAGGATACGCAAAAATTCCTGTCCTACTGCGCCACTTGCACCAACAATTGCTACTTTCATAATCGAATCTTTTAATTTATAAAGTTGTTATAAGTGAATCTATATATGAGAAAGATGCTCCTTTCCAGCCGGATGTTTCTCCATCTTTAATTGCCGAAACAGCTTATCTTCTCAAATCCGCTGCAAAGTTAAGACTTTTTTTACAATAACAAGCATAAATTCCTAAAAATTATTGCTTTTTGATGCATTTTTATCATTTTTGCTTACTTTTCTGCATAAAGCTACCCTAAAACTGAAATTAGATAGCAACAGTTGTCATTCAGGAATGAACTGTAAGTAAAAGGGTAAAAGGAAAAAACAGCTAAAAGAATCTGCGCCATCTGCGAATTGAAAATCGGCGGCCGAAGGGAAAGCCAAATCTGCGTGACACAAATAAACAATCAGCATAAAAAAGCAATCAGCGTGAGAAAACAAAATCCGCATGAAAACAAAAAAGCCCCGACTACTTTCGTAATCGAGGCTTCTGATGAAAGAAGGCGGCTACCTACTCTCCCGCATTGCATTGCAGTAC
>NZ_VZCB01000070.1 GCF_009494395.1 Segatella copri
AGCTTAGTAAACCTGACTTGTCAATTGCTTGACGGTTCGTTTCTTTTACCCAGTCAACTTTCTTATTTCTAAGAAGTTAACCGCTTCTTGTACTACTTGTCTGTTTATGTAAAATCTTTCAAAGAACTCTTTCTTTAGTTGCTTAGAGAAAGTGTATTTCTCAAAAGCGAGTGCAAAAGTACTAACTATTTTCCATTCCACCAAATTCTTCGGCAAAAAAGTTCGATAAATAGATATATTTTAACATTCATAAACATTTTGAGCTTTCAAAAATCCTTTTATACCTTATTATATATATATGAAATAGATTCAAAAATACAGTTTGGCAATTTCTACTTGCCATTCTCATGATCATTTTAGAGACAAAAGCGGTTTCTAGTCTGATAAAATGCACATAAAAGACAAAAGCTTTGCTCTTTTCAAGAATTATTTGTACTTTTGCACTCAAAAAATAAAATCAGAATAAGCCTATGTTACATATTGCAGAATATTTTCCAATAACTGACCCTACGTTGATATTCTTCGTAGTACTCCTCATCATTCTATTTGCCCCAATCATCATGGGTAAATTAAGAATTCCCCACATCATAGGAATGGTTTTGGCAGGAGTACTGGTCGGTAAATACGGACTCAATATCCTGGAACGAGACTCATCTTTCGAGCTGTTCGGAAAGGTGGGGCTTTATTACATCATGTTCCTAGCCGCCTTGGAAATGGACATGGAAGGCATGAAGAAGAACAAGATGAGACTACTCATTTATGGTCTTCTTACCTGTTTCGTGCCTTTTTTCCTTACGTTCGGCATGAGTATCTGGCTGCTTCATTATTCCTTCAGGGCTTCCATGCTTCTAAGTTGTATCATGGCATCCAACACCTTGATAGCCTATCCTATCGTGGCACGCTATGGATTGCAACAGAAGCCAAGCGTTACATTGAGTGTGGGTTCCAGTATGCTTTCACTTTTGATAGCCCTCATCATGCTGGCGGGTCTCGTAGCTTCATTTTCCAAGCACGACGGTATCCTTTTCTGGCTATTTTTCGCAGCCAAGTTTGCTGCATATTGCGGATTCATGATATTTCTGATTCCTAGACTAACGCGATGGTTTCTACGCAGATACAGCGATGCCGTAATGCAGTTTATCTTTGTGATGGCGATGCTTTTCATGAGTGCAGCCTTATCCCAGATGGTAGGTATCGAAGGTGTCTTCGGTGCCTTCTTTGCGGGTCTTATATTAAATAGGTATATCCCGCATGTATCTCCTTTGATGAACCGTCTGGAGTTTACGGGCAATGCACTCTTCATTCCTTACTTCCTGATAGGTGTGGGCATGCTCATCAACGTGGGACTGCTCTTCCAGGGCGGTCACATTCTGTGGGTCATCTTCTGCATTGTTTTCTTCGGAACCTTGGGAAAAGCCATCGCCGCCTATGCAGCCTGCTTCGGATTCCGGTTGCCGCTGTCATCGGGTCACATGATGTTCGGCTTGACTTCTGCCCATGCCGCCGGCAGTATCGCCATGGTGATGGTGGGTATGAATATCCTCGTAGGACCGAATACTTATCTGGTAAACGATGACATGCTGAATGGTGTGGTGATGATGATTCTCTGTACCTGCATCATCTCTTCGATGCTCACCGACTGGAGTTCCAGAAAGATTATCCTCCGCGACAAGGAACTACCAGATGCAGAAGATGACAAGAAAGCAAGCGATGAGAAGATTCTCATTCCTGTGAAATATCCGGAATATGCAGACAACCTGATGAGCCTTGCTTTCCTGGTAAGAAACCAGAAATTGAACAGAGGACTGGTTTGCCTGAACGTAGTGTATGATGACAAGGATATGCGATACAAGCAGGAACAGGGACGCCAGCTTCTTGACCATTGCAGCCAACTTGCGGCAGCCACAGACGTGATGACGCAGACGCAGGTTCGCATTGCAGCCAACATCGCCAACGGCATCAAGCATGCCTTCAACGAGTTCCAGTGTTCAGAAATCATTATCGGCATGCACATGCATCCTGAGGTTTCACCTAAATTCTGGGGAGAGTTCCACCAGAGTCTGTTCAACGGACTGAGCCGTCAGATTATCATGGCGCGCATCAAGCAACCGCTCAATACCCTGCGTCGCATAGAAGTGGCAGTACCATCCAGAGCCGAGTTCGAGCCAGGCTTCTACAGATGGGTAGAACGTCTTGCCCGACTGGCAGGCAATCTGGATTGCCGTATCCAATTCCACGGTCGCGAGGAAACCCTGGCACTCATCAATGAATATATCACCAACCGTCATCATGAAGTACGTGCCGACTACACTCTGATGAATCATTGGAACGAGATGCCTCGAATAGCTTCCCAGATAGCGGAAGACCACATGTTGGTGATTATCACAGCCCGTAAGGGAACTGTATCTCACAAGACAGCTCTCGAACGCTTACCGGAAGAAATCACCCGCTTCTTCCTGGGAACCAATCTGATGATTATCTTCCCAGACCAGCATGGAGACTCCTCTGGCAATAACCTGACATTTGCCGAACCTCAACATCAGGAGGAAATTAGTGCTTATGTCGCATTCAACCAATGGATAAAAAAGAGATTCAGAAAATAATCCAAGATTTTCCAACAATAATAAAGGTCGCCAAGATTATGGCGACCTTTATTGTTATCAAATAGTTTATTTCCTATTTTTATCGAACAGTTTATTTCCTATTCTTTTCAAATAGTTTATTTTGTATTCAAAACCAGTTTTCTGGCTTTCATCTTTTCGCCAGCTACCGAAAGTTCTATCTTTCCTGGCTTATTGCCTGCTCTCAATATCACGAGGGCAGAACCCTGGAAGAGATTGCGCTGAATGGTCTTCTCCAACTGGGTCTTTCCGATATGAAGCTCATCAGATGCAATGTTTCCATTATCCACCGCCACGATATTCGCATCGCCTTTCACGGTGAAAGTCAACTTGTCGAAAGCCTTGGCATCCTTCATGTTCAGCACTCTTCTGCCCTTCTTATCCACGGCATAGATGCGGACGTGCATCAGATCCTTACCATCAGCATGCCAGGTCTCCACATCCGGAACCAGCTTCAGAGCCACAGCCTCGCCCGTGGTCTCTATCTGATGGCGAGCCACCACCTTGCCGTTCTTCTTGGCCACAGCCACCAAAGTACCTGGAGCATAGGCGATGTTGTCCCACTTGATTCGGGCACGGAGCTTAGGGTCGTTGCTGTTCTTCTTCACTCCCAGGCTCTTGCCGTTGAGGAAGAGTTCCACCTCGTCGCCATTGGTATAGGTATAGAGCGAAACCTGCTCGCCTGCCTCACGGTTCCAGTTTTCAGAAAGCTTTCCGGCAGAAACATTGATGCCATTCCACTGGATGTTACCACCCGATTTCTCGATAACACCGATGTGAACGGTTGGCTCGTCAGTAAACATGCTCTTCACGAAATAAGCATCCGGCTTGGGCTGAAGAGAAAGGTCAAACACACCCTGGTTCCATCCCTTGACTGGCCATCCCATGCTCTCGCCCAGGTAATCGATGGCGCCCCAATAGGCAAGACCAATCACCTTGTCACGGTCCATCTCGTAGAAGTTAGGACCCATGGCAGCCACACTTGCCTCACTCTGATAGAAGGTTTTCTCCGGATAGCGCTTGCTGTCGCCAGGGAAGTACATGTAACGGTAGTTATATGAATTCACCTCTGTCTCTATTGCCAGGTCGGCTGGAATGGAATCCGTCTCCAGGTTGCGATAGCGTGGATGCATCGCCACGGTGGTGAGTCGGGTATCGTCATAACGGTGCAGCAACTCCTTCTGGAGCTTATAAGCCGTTACGCCCCAATCGTTGAAAGGCAGGTTGCTGTATTGCTGCAACTCATTTCCCAGGCTCCACATCACCACCGAAGGATGGTTTCTGTCTCGCTTCACCCACTCAGGAACATCCTTCTGCCAGAGACTCTCCCATTCCACTCTGCCACCGGCATACTGAGTAAGCCACTTGTCGTAAAGCTCATCCACCACCAGGATGCCATACTTATCGCAGAGTTTCAGGAAATCCTCGCTATATGGATTATGAGAGGTGCGGATATGGTTCATTCCGAATTCCTTCATCAGTTTCAGTCGCTTCTCGATGGCACGCGGATAGGCGGCAGCACCCAGGGCACCGAGGGTATGATGGTTGGCATAACCCTTGAGGAGAACCTTCTTGCCGTTCACCAGCAAGCCCTTCTGTGGGATGATTTCTATGGTGCGCACACCAAACGGCTCCTTTATCTGGTCGGCGATATTGCCCTCGTTGTCATAAAGCGTCACCTCGGCAGTATATAAATAAGGTGAATCCGGCGACCACAACTTGGCGTTTTCCAAAGAGATACTTGGCAATTCATACTCTCTGTCTCTCCATTTGGCATTGAAATGGATGTCGTTCTTCTGCTCAGCCACCACCTTGCCATCGGCATCGAGAATACGAACACCCACCGGCATCTTGGCAGCAGTCTGTCCCTTAGCCACCTTCTGCTGGTTGATGATTTCCACCTTGATCTTCACCTCCCTGTTGCCCTGTGTACGGATAAAGAGCGGATGGCGAGGGAAGAACAGGTCCTTATTGGTGACGATGAGATTGACATCACGATAGAGACCGGCACCCGTAAACCAGCGGGAGTTGCTTGGATTTTGTGTATCCGCCTTGACTGCGATTTCGTTCGTCTGTCCCCATTTCAAGAGTTTGCTCAGGTCGATATCGAAGCCCAGGTATCCATAGTCGGTACCACCGATTCGCTGACCGTTCAGATAGACATCGCCCACCAGCATGATGCCCTGGAAGTCGAGCACGATGCGCTTTCCCTTCCATTCATCCTTGGGAGTGAGTTCGTAGCGATACCAGCCGATGCCCATCTCCTTGAATCCACGGGAACTCAATCGGCTGCGCACATTGCTGCCCGCATCACTGTTATCTGGTCGCTCACTGGCATCTGGAGCCACCCAATCCTGTCCTATCAGGAAATCATGTGGCAGATTCACCACATCATCCCCGCTCTGGGTTGATTTCAACTCAGCTATGTTCTTCACATCTCCGCAATGGAACTGCCATCCCTGGTTGATGCTGATGGTATCGCGAACCGCTGCATCTGCCGGAAGGGTTCCCATCAAAGGCAAACCGCCCAGCAGCAACGAGGCGAAAAGTATTGTCTTTTTATTCATTCCAAATTCATTTAATATGAGATTTTGAACCAAAAAGAACTAATCATAAAGTTCAATGTTCAAAACTCAAAGTTCAAAGTACTAATTTCCGTCTGGCTTGGTTACATCCTGATTCACGGATGGATACCATACGAATTGATTGAAATCATCTGGCTGGGCAGGATTGAAGTCCTTCCAATCTGCACGGAGATACTTCACGATAGGCAGATTGAGCTGCTTCATACCCATTACCACCATCTTAGCCACCTCGTAGGCACCGTATGGATTGAAGTGGGTGTTATCCTCCAAAGCCTTAGTCTGGTTGGGATAAGTATTTGCCGGATAGTGAACCAGCGACTTCTTACTGTTCTCATACCCCAAGGTCTCGAAGAAAGTGCGGGTCATATCATGAAGTTCTATCACAGGCACGCCCTCTCGTTTCGCCACAGCTCGCATGGCATCAGGATAATCGCCATGAGTTTCCTGAATCTTGCTATGGGTAGCATCGTCAAAACGGCGGCGCTGGGTAGGAGTTACGAAGATGATGTTGCCACCTTTCTTGCGTACCTCGTCGATGAACTTCTTCAGATTGAAAGAGAAATTATACCAGGCACCACTGCCTGCATACTTCTCCTTCTGGTCGTTGTGTCCGAACTCACAGATCACATAGTCGCCCTTCTTCATCATCGCCAGCACCTTGTCCAGACGATAGGAAGCAAGGAAGGAACCGGCAGTCAATCCGCTTTCGGCATGGTTTGAGATAGCTACCTCCGGACCAAACCAGCGGGTCACCATCTGTCCCCAGGAAGCGTATGGCTCCGTAAACTGATCAACTACCGTAGAGTTGCCGCAAAGGAACAAGGTAGTGGTTTCGGCAGGAGCCGGTTCCACCTTGATGCTCTTTACTGCTGGGGCAGCACCCGTAAACTCCAGAGTCAACTTCTCGTCCCAGGTAAAGTAATCCTTCTCGCGAGGCTTGATCTTTACGTTCATCTTCGCATTGATATAAGGGCTGCGCTTGTTCACGATGAAGGAGTAAGTCTTGAACTCGCCTTTCCTGGTACTCACCTCGTCGAGCATCAAACGGCGGTTCTCAGCACGAACCACAGTCTTGCCCGCCTTCTTCTTGGACCCGAGCACCACGGTTACCTTATAGTTGCCATCCGCCACCTTCACGGAATAGAAGAAAGGCGCATTGCTCTTTGCCTTTGGAGCAGCCAAGATGTCATATCCCTGACCCTTCTCAGCGGAATAGACAGGCTGCGCCTTCAACATATCAATATCAAAAGTCTGGGCATTGGCGGCTACCGTAGAAGCCAGCGCCAGCAGACTGGTAAATAAAAAATTTCTTGTCTTCATTTTGATCCTTCTTTTAAGAACAATCTTATTCCAATGCTTTACTTCAGATACTTCGCCAAAGGACTCTTCATCTTCTTCAAGCCCTTAGCCACGCACTTGGCATTGTGCTGGGCACCCTTCAGACTGGTGTGGGTATGATCCTTCTTGTAATAAGCCTTCACCTTTTCCTTACCCATCTTATCATAAGAATCGGCAGCGATGTTGTGGAGGTCGAGGAAGGCAACGCCTGTCTCAGCCACGATTTCGCGATACCACTTGCCGTAGGTATCGTTTCGGCGCTCCATCTTTCCGTCAGGCCACTCGTTGCGAGGAGTCAGGGAAACGAGGATTGGGGTAGCACCTTTCTCACGAACATCCTGGATGAACTTCTTCAGATACCAGCCGAAGGAATAAACCACCTCATACTGCTTGCTTTCTTCCATCTGATAGACATGGCAGGTATCCTTGGCACAAGGAATGGAACCGCGCATCTTCTTGTCGGTCATAGAACAGATGTCGTTGTGTCCGAACTCGATGAGCACGTAGTCGCCCGGCTGAAGACTGTTGTATACCTTATCCCATCTTCCCTCGTTGAGATAAGAACGGGAACTGCGACCCGCCTTGGCTGCATTCACACAGGTAATCTTCTTAGGATTGAAGATGGTATAAGCCTGAGAGCCCCAGCCCCACATGCCGTCTTCGTCCTTATCGGCATTCTTCACGGTACTGTCTCCAGTGAAGAAGACGACCGGTTTGCCCGGTTCGCGCTTGAAATTCTCTACCGGCAAAGCCACATTGATCATCATCGCCTGCAAAGGAGCCAGACTTGGGTCCTTGCTCTCTGCCAGTCCCTCAGCAGCCGAACGGGCATTCATCATCGCACCGAAGCGGGAAGTGTGGATATGGTCGGTGAAGAAATGATATTTCTCCTTCCAATGACCATAGCTGTCGAGTTTGGCAGCCGATATCTCATTCAAATCAACGAAAGGAACGCCTTCCTGCTCAGCCACCTGCTTTGCCCACAATCCGAAGGTCTTGTTGACGCGGATAATCTTGTCGTTCTCATCGTAGGCATCACGTGGAGTCAGCGACATCAGGATAGGATGAGCACCCAGTGCCTTGCAGTCGTTGATATATTTGCGCATGTATTCGCCGTAGGTATAGACGGTCTCCTTCACGCCCGTCTCCTTGATGGTGACATTGAGCGAATCCTTGCCGATGCCAGGGATGCTGGCACGTGCTCTTCCGCTATCGTAAGGACCATTGTCGTTATGACCGATGGAGATGATTACCCAGTCGCCAGCCTTGATGCCCTTGCGCACATCCGGCCACAGACGGTTGTAGAAGGTACGGCTGCTCATGCCTCCGAGCGCCTGGTTCTCTACCGTAATCTTGTTGGCATCGAAGAACTCGTGCTCGTAGTATCCCCAGCCCCACTGACCGTTGTTACCATTACCCAGCGTACCATTGCGCATGGTAGAGTTACCTATCAGGAAGAGCACCGGGTTGTTGCCCTTGCGGCTGGTTCCCGGCTGGATTCGTGCGGTCATCGCCTTGTTCAGGCTATCTACGGTATTGTCGATAACTTTGTTGACATCTTCCATCGGTTTTGCCACCTGGGCAAAAGAAGCAGTTGTTGCCGCCATCAATGAAATGGCGAATAATATTCTTTTCATTAGCTACGTTTTTTTATCAAATTATGTTCGCAAGTACAGGAGTTAAAGAAGTTAAAGGAGTTATCACTCCCTACGGTCGTTCGGGAAGTTAAGAGACAATAGTCTTCTAGCTTAAAAGTTAGGACATTTGTCCCTTAACTTCCCTCTAACTTCCCTAACTTCCCTTAACTTCCCCACATGCGAAAGTTCAGTTATTTTATATACAAGAGAATTCTTCACTCTTCGTTCTTCATTCTTCACTTAATCCTTTCTGCATGATTGGGCAGATAATATCCCAGATGTGGTGGCTGGTTATAGCCTACATTCTGCCATGCCACTCCCATACGATAGATATGATCGTGCATCAGGGTTGGAACCCGATATTCTGTCGGAATATTGGTGGTGAAGATATTGAGATGCGATGCATCGCTCTTGTCCCAGTAGACAACTTCCTCTCGCCAGTCTCCGAAGAGGTCAGCCTGCAGATTCGGGGTCGCCTTCGACCAGTTGCAACTCACCGAGTTTCCCATCTCGAAGAGCTGTTTTCCATTGCTCAAAGGCAAAGCCACCGCCTCGCTGCCGTTCCATTTCTGGAGATAAGGAGGAAAATGAGGAGGACGACCGTTTGCCAGAAGTTCATCCTGCAAGTCACCATCCCAATAGATCCGGAAGTTCATTGCCGGCATTCTGGAAACAGCTCTGAAACTCGTTTTCTCATTACTTCTGAAATGATCAGCTTCATGATTCTTCTGAGAGGATAAAGATGTTTCTGCCGAAACAGGCTTACCCTTGATGTCTCTTACTACAGGAGCATCCGAACACCAATATTCATATCCCCGATGCTTGGCATCGATATCAGCAGCCACTCCTCTTCCGGTATCTTCCTTATCGAGTGTACGGAACAGGATTTCGCCTGTTCTCGCATCCCGCAGGTCAGAACCGTAAGGATATTCTTCGTGTACCATATAATATTCCAAGCCCGGACGGTCGGGATCCAGGTCAGCAAGATGCTGCGCATCGCCATGTCCCAATCCGGTAGAATACAACAAGGTTCCGTCAGGGTTGATGGCAGCCGAACCGTATGTGATTTCGTCACGTCCGTCTCCGTCCACATCGCCCACAGCCAGACTGTGCGCTCCCTGGGCATAGGCAGTTGCCTTACATCCATGAGCTTCCTTCAGCACCTTTCCGTCGGCATCGGTCACCTTCCAGTCGTTGGGAGTCAGCGAAGCATGGAGCCATTTGGTCTTGAGTTCCTTTCCGTCGAAATCTACCGCCCAGAGATAAGAGCGGGTATAATAGCCACGGCACATTACGGCACTCGGCTTCTTGTCGGCACCCTCCAGGAAAGCCACACCAGCCAGGTATCGCTCGCCACGGTTGCCATAGTTTGCCTTGTCGCCCCATACAGAAGAATAGGCAGGAAATCCGTTCTCCAGATGCTCCCCCTCTTCCACCTGGTTGCCAACGCCGAAGGCTCGGTTGGGCTGATACCAGATGGTATGCATCGCCTTTCCGGTTTCGCCATGGAAGACCGTCAGCAGTTCAGGACCGGTCATAATGCGACCTCTGGAATTGCGATAGTCGGCATGGTTGTCGATGGAGCGGATTCCGTCATCCGTAGCCGCATCGCTCACAAACCTGCCCCTGGCATCTACCGACCCAGCCGATGTCTTGCAGACCATTTCTGCCTTGCCATCGCCGTCGAAATCATAGACCAGGAACTGGGTATAGTGGGCACCGGCACGGATATTCTTACCCAGATTGATGCGCCAGAGTTGAGTTCCGTCGAGCTTGTAGCAGTCGAAGATGACCTCTCCCGTATAGCCGTCATGCGAATTGTCATGGGCATTGGTCGGGTCCCATTTCAGGACGATTTCGTATTCTCCGTCTCCGTCCACATCGCCCACGCTACAGTCGTTGGGGGTATATTCGTAGGATTTTCCATCGGGAGTGACACCGCCGGCAGGACGGTTGATGGGCAGGGAGCGATAGAGATCATTCCATGGCTTCACCGCCTTCGAAACTTCTCTTTCAGCCGGAGCATCCATCCTGGGTTCCTTCTGATAAGTGATGATTCGATAGCTGCTGGCAGCAGAACCTTTTCGGTCTGTATAATTGGTCAGCTTCACCTGATGGGCGATAATCTTTCCATCCCTTTCTATGTCGAAGCATACGCTCTTGCTGTCCGTACCCAGCAATCGCCAGCTGAGGAAGATTCCCTTGTCCTGGGCAGGCAAAGCCACCAGGCCACGGTCCAGCTTCTCCATCTGCGATACCGGAGTCGGCACTTGTGCATGGAGATGAGAGCAGGGAGCCATTGTCAGCGCCATACTCATCATCGGAAATAACATTTGTTTGATTTGCATGATGATAGTTGTTTATTATTTTGTATTTCTGCTACAAAAGTACGCATAATCCGGTTCATCTACCTGGTAAAAATATCCAAAGAAGCGGACAATCATACAATTCGTCTGTTATTTTCCCGTATGAGAAGAAAAAAGGCGATACCTTTCTGCCAGGAGAAAGATACCGCCCTTTGTCATATATGATTCTGTTCTATAGAGATATCCGATTAGTAACCAGGATTCTGCATCTTCTCCTTCTCCTCATTGCTCAGGGAAGCACCATTCGCATTGGTGATACCGTCGAGGAATGACTGAGGAATTGGACGATAATAATGCTTGGCTGGGTCGAACTTACCGATGCCACGCTGAGAACCATCGTTGAATGCATTCCAGCGAGCCTCCAAGGTCTTGGTACGTGCCAGGTCTTCCCAACGCTGGCTTTCACCAATCAGCTCACGGGTACGCTCATTCAGGAGGAAGCACATTATCTTCTCTGCCTCAGTGTTGCACTTCAAGGCTTCGTAGATAGGCTTGTCTGCCTCTGAGTTCAGAATATCATCAACACTGTTCAGATGCATTCTGCTCTTGGTTGCAGCGGTAGTTACAGGAATGTTGTTTGACTCGAAGTAAGTGTTCTCCTCTGTATAGATGGCACCCTCGGAAGAGAAACCGCCACCCTTGTTGGTGCAGACACTGTTCTTCTTGTAAGCCTGACCACCGTCACGGCTGATAGAGCGATCCTCACCCTCAGCATATCCGGCACGGTCGCGAACCATGTTGAGATACTTGATGGCATTGCTGTAGTCCTTCTTGCGGATATAAGCCTCGGCAACCATCAGCACATCGTCAGCAGAACGGGCAATGATGGCATCGCGGGTACCAAACTGAGAAGCGATAGAGTTGCGGGCTCCGTCACGGAACTTAGACAAGGCTACGCCACGGTTGTGTGGATAGATGGTATAGTAATTACCAGAGTGGGTAGTATTGTCCTTGGCTGTATTCCACTGGAATGGCTGACCGGCATAGTAGCGTACAAAGGTATGCTCTGGGCAGACCTTGCCATTCTTCAATACGAAATCCTCTGACTTAGACTCGTTGCCATCCTTGTCATGACCAGGAGTGAAACGGGTATCACCAGGATTGTTGACGATATACTTCAAACCAATCTGACCACCCACGAAGCGATGCTCGCCAGCTACATCCTCTGCAGTATATTCATCAGGATTCTTAGCCATGACTGCAGCATCCCACTTTGGAGCACCATTGGTATAGTTGCAGCCATACTTGGTGATGAATGACTTCCAGAAACGGGAGTCGTTCACGCGGTCGAATACCTGGATGGTATATTCTGTAGAGCTTACATAGCTGAACTCACGGTCGCCGGAAATATCACGCTTCATACCTGCCAAGTTCTGATATACAGATGGGAAGCAGAGGTGCATCTGGTTACCGAAACGGCCCCAGGAGTCGCTGTTGTCAGAGAACTGGGCAGCAAGTACCACCTCGCTCACCTTCTCATTGGCACCATCAGGCTCGGTGTAGTCCCAGAGTTCCTGGAAGTTGCTGCACAATGGATGCTTCTTGATTACCTCGTCGCCATACTTGATGACTGCAGCCAGGTCGGCATCCTTATACTGGGAGTTCCAGCTGTCGTGCAGTTCTGATGCACGGAACAGATGAGCCTTTGCCAGGAAGTGGGCTGCAGCCGACTTGGTGAGACGGCCCAGCTGCTTGTCCTCAGGTTCCTCAGGCAGCAGTTCGTATGCCTTCTCGAAGTCTGAGATGATCTGAGCGAAGCACTCCTCCTCAGAATTGCGGGTATAAGTATAATTGATTACACCATTGCTCGGTTCCAGCTTCAATGGCACGCCGCCATACTGCTTAACCAGCTCGAAGTAGGCATAGGCACGGAAGAAGTAGCCCTCGCCCAGACGAATGTTATACTTGGCGCTCTTCTGGTTGTAATACAGAGGCACGTTCTGAATCAGGATGTTGGCTGGTTCGATGGTGCCATACATATTGTCCCACAAAGGCTGGTTGGAAGCTGTCTCACCAGAGTTCAGACCCGTAGCATAATGGTTCCATGCTGCGATATCGTTGGCACCGCCGGTAAACTCGTCGATACCCATGTTATACATATTATATCCCCAGATATAGTTGAACTTGAACTTCAACTTCTGATAAGTACCTGTAGTCAGGTCGTTGATACCAGCCTCTGTCTTGAAGTAGGCAGTACCCTTCTCTGTAATCAGCTTCTCGTCGAGAAACGAGTCGCTGCATGATGTCATTGCTGTTCCCAATGTCGCTCCCAAGAGAAGAGAAGCGAATAATATCTTATTTGTTTTCATGATGAATGTCCTGTTTTTAGAATCCAATGTTTAATCCGATAACCCAACTCTTGATGGTTGTACCTGAACCGAAAGAGGCTGAGTTGTTGTCATAACTCAAGAGGTCGGTATCAAGCCACTTGCACTTCTTGTAGATAGTGAATGGGTTCATTGCCTGAACATAAACCTTGAGGTTGCTCATACCCAACTTGTTTGTAATATTCTTAGGGAAAGTATAACCCAGAGAGATGTTACGCATCTTGATGTATGAACCATCCTGATAGTTCATTGAGCCAGAATAAGCATCTGCTGCCTGACCGTTAGAACCAGGAGCATAATACTCAGCATCCTCGTTAACACCGGCAATCCAGTAGTCCAGATCACGCATTGCATACATACCGCCCAGAGTCTCTGCACCCTTGGTTACGGTAAACTTCCAGCGGGCATAGATGAAGCAGGACAACTCGAAGTTCTTGTAGCTGAAGGTGTTGTGCCAACCGCCTGACCAGCGTGGACGAACCTTACCTACAATCTGACGGTCGTTGGCGTCAATCTTGCCATCAGGATTTACATCCTTCACCTTGATCTGACCTGGCTTGCGACCGAACTTGGCTGCTTCTTCAGCCTCAGAGGTCTTCCAGATTCCATCATATACATAGTCGTAGTAAACGCCGATTTCCTCACCTACGAAGAGACGGTCGTTCACATTCTCCTTCACGCCATTGTTCAACTTATCCACACGGTTGCGGTCGATAGTCCAGGTAAGACTGGTATTCCATTCGAAATCCTTGGTCTTCACTGGGATGGCATTCAACTGCAGGTCAACACCCCAGCCGGAAGTCTCACCTACGTTGGCAAATGTGCTGGTATAACCGGTGAGCGATGGGATGGTGGTAGCCAGAATCAGGTCGGTAGTCTTGTTGTGATAGTAGTCAACGCTACCGCTGATACGGTTGTTGATGAAACCGAAGTCGAGACCGATGTTCCACTGCTTGGTTCTCTCCCAACCGAGGTCGATGTTCGCCATCTTGTTAGGATTCTTGGCAGAAGCATCTGATGGCAGATAACCTACGGATGTTGTTGCTCCCCAGGTATATACGTTGCTCTGAACAGCACCCTGAGTAGCATAAGGATCAACTGCATAGTTACCAGAGATACCATAACCCAGACGGAGTTTCAGGTTGCTCACCCAGTCAGCCTTCTGCATGAACTTCTCCTGGTCGATGCGCCAACCGAGCGCTACGGATGGGAAGGAAGCCCACTTATGACCGTCAGCCAACTGAGAAGCACCATCGGTACGTACACTGGCTGTCAACATATACTTATCTGCATAGGTATAGTTCACACGAGCCATGTAGGAAGCCAACTGGCTTTCTGTCAGACCGGTTGTATACTGCAATGGCTTGCTCAGAGAGCTGGTGTTCCACCACAACTCATCGGCACTTGCCACGTTAGACTTGATGTTGCCGTTCTCATAGTGATACTTGGAAGCACTCTGCAAGAGGGTCAAGCCGATGCGATGGTTCTTGGCAATGGTCTTGTTGTAGTAAATCAGGTTATCGAGTGTCCAAGCCACTTTATTAGAAGGGTTGTACTGAGCCACGTTGTTGCCGTCGCCGTTGATACCGTCAGCAGCATTGGCGATGCCCAGACGATAGTACTGCAGTTCAGGACCAAACTGGATGCGGTACTGCAAGCCCTCCAATGGCTCCCATATCTTGCCAAAGTCTACCTGAGCGTAGGCGCTGCCGTTGATGCGGAAGTTGGTACGCTTGTTGGTATTGTATTTCAACTCATCGATTGGGTTGATGATGTTCACGTTGTAAGCCCATGGGTTGCGGATATAATTGCCCTCAGAATCGTAAGGCACGGTCCATGGAATCATGGTATTCAAGGCATTATAGTAATCGCCCGCACCGGTTACTGACTTGCTGTAGTTGTAACCGTAGTTCTGGGTTCCGTATGAAGCATTCATGGTGAAGCCCAATGTCAATGGAGCTACTGGTCTAGCCTCGAAAGATGTATTCAGGGTGAAGCGCTGATAGCTCTGACCTGGCTGAGTGCCCTTCTGGTTCAAGTAACCGAAGGAACCATAGCCCTTGAACTTATCTGTACCGCCCGAAGCGCTGATAGTATGCTCGTGGGTTACGCCGGTCTGCTTACCCTGTGAAGCCCAGTCGTAAGAACCGACGAGCTCTGGATGATAAGTTCCGTTCACCCAAGCCTGATCAATATTTGCCCAGCTGGCTGGTTCACCGCCAAAGAGCTTCTGGTCGCTGGCATAATCAGGAGCAAAATCTGCCTTAGGATCACCATAGCCACCATAGTTGTATGCTGCACGGCGGGCATAGTCTATCCACTGTGTGGCATTCATCATCTTGGTTACGTCGTGGAGAGTTGAGAAGGTAACGGTACCTGCATAGTTCAGGGTCACCTTGCCTTCCTTACCTCTCTTGGTGGTTACGAGTACCACACCATTGGCACCACGTGCACCATAGATAGCGGTAGCAGAAGCATCCTTCAATACCTCGATGCTCTCGATATCCTGAGGGTTGATATTATCGATACCACCGTTCTGGATAATCATACCGTCTACTACATAGAGCGGAGTACTTTGGGCACCGATGGAGCGCTGACCACGGATGGTGATGCTACCTACTGTACCAGGGCGCTGGGAGTTGGTGATATCCACACCGGCAGTCTTACCCTGCATACCCTCCAGGGCATCCTTTACAGGCATCGCTGTCAGGTCCTTTGAATCCAGGTGAGCTAAGGCTCCGGTCACATCGCTCTTGCGCTGTACACCATAACCTACTACTACAACTTCATCCAAAGCCTTGTTATCTTCCAGCAATGTTACCTTCAGATCGCTCTTTCCGGCAACGCTTATCTTTTGGGCAATATAGCCGATATATGAGATTTCCACAGTAGCATTCTTTGGCACGTTGGTCAAAGTAAAGTTACCGTCAAGATCAGTTACGGCACCTGTGGTTGTGCCTACTACCTTAACACTGGCGCCAATGACTGGCTCGCCCAGGTTATCTACAACTGTACCTTTTACTGTTTTAGCTTGCTGTACTACATTTGTAGCCGCATTCACTTGAGTTGCTCCTACAGGGGAGAACATCAATGCTGAGCAAAAAAGAGTAACAGGCAAAACAGACTCTTTAAAAAATAGTTTGTTGTCCATGTCTTATTACGTTTTTTGGTTTATTTGTTATTATTTCGATCGCAAAAGTACACTAATTCTTGCCAACAATACTTAATATTTTGGCTATTCACCCTTATTATTTGACATTTATTAGTTTTTTTGCCATTTTCGTTCATGTTCAAGCTTCGGAAGGGAGGGAGGAAGGGGAGTTAAAGGAGTGTTCAGGAGTTAACTCCTTAACTTCTGAACCTGCGAAACTTCTATATATATAAATAAGGTGTACCCCCCGCTAGATGATGGTAATCCAGACGGATTCATCCTTTCCCCTCGCTTCGCCGATGCGCTTCTTCAGGCGATGCAGCCAGATGCGGGAGTTCACCACCATGCCCTTCTGCCTGTTCTCGCCCACCAGGATGCAGCCCTGGGTATCGTCGGGATAGTTGCCGGCATGGATGCGGATGCCCTCAAAATCGGGCACACCCTGAAGATACGGCAACCACTCCTTGAACCGTGGCGATAGAGTAACGAGCAGAGGATAGGTGCCTTCGGGGATGGCGGTATGTCCCTTCATCTTCTGCGCCTTCTTGCCCGATACCCTGCCCAGGCGCACGTTCTCCTCCTCAGGCTGCAGTTCCACGCCCTTCAGATTGCGCCACGTCGGCTCCAGGGTATCGCAGAAATATCGCTCCTGCGTCAGTTTGCCGGCATCTATCTTATGCTCGAACCAACGCTTCAACTGTGGGTTCTTCCATGAAGAGTGAACCACTCTCTCTACCTCCTCATCCTTCAGGATATAGAGGCGACCAATGGTATAGCTGTTCTTTTTAGCTATACGCTTCAATACAATTTCCATAAATTTCAATTAATTAAAGTTTAGGAATCAAGCTCCTGACCGTCATGACGGTATTTGAGCTTCTTAAAACTGTAACTTCTGTAACCGTAACCGTTTTTGCCGTCCTCAGATTCCATGCGCACGATATACTTGCGATAAATCCATTGCTTGATGACGTTCTTGCAGCCCTGCGCTTTCAGTCCGTGTTCCAGACGGATGGCTTCCAGCTGCGGTTCGGTGAAGACAACGGGCAGAAGCTGCAGGATATTCTCCGGTCCACGCTTCGAACTCTTCTCTGCAGTGCTCGCCTCCTTGGCTATCATATCCCCGAAGAAACGCATCTTGCAGTAGAGGTCGTAGCGCTCGCTCCAGCGGATGAAATCATCCATCTCCGGCTCCCATCTGTAGCCGTTTGCCACATAGAGCACGCACGCCTTCAGATAAGCGATGACGTTGGCACGGAACGAGAAATTCTCGAAGATGCGGTTCTGCGAGGTACGGGAAAACTCGGCATTCTCGTTCTTCAATACCTCGGCAAGCCGATACGCCTCTTCGCATTCCACCAGCCCCGTTGCCATACAGAGATTTTCGATGTAGGGCTTCAGGGCTTTTCTGAATTCATCATCGTAGGTTCCATATACCGGGATGTCCTCACCGATATCACGCTCCGGAATGGTACTGAAATTGATACGGCTCAGCGGACCGTCGGTCAATACCTTGGAGAAATAGCGCTGCCCCTTGTCAATAGTGGTGGAAGCATTCCAGTTGAAACGGATGGTGACACGCTCGGTTACGCTCTGGGTTCCCACACGAGTCTGACCATATTGATTATCTGGGTCGAAAGCGAGACACATGATGCGGAACTGCTGATTGCCGATACCCTTCAAAGCATCAAACTGGTCAATCTCATTGAGCGAAGTATAAAGAAAATGTTCCTTTGCTTCAGCTGTACGCATCACGAAGGCAGGGTTGGTCATGTCGGCATCAATCTCCTGTATGATGAGGTTTTCGGGGCGCTTGCGTTTGTCCTTGTTGGCGCCCTTGCGCATCATTTCGTCCTTCCATTCCTTCTCACGTTTCAGGTTTTCAGCATCTCTTTTGCGGATATCCTCCATGATGAAATCGATGGGTTTCTGCACGCAGCTCTTTCCTGCTCCTGTGCCGGCAAGCAGCACGCTGGATAGGGTTGCCTCATGCTCCACATTATCAATATATCTGAATCTCGTCTGCCACAGATGGGTGGCGAGAGGAGGAAAGATGGCGCAAGCCACGGCAGGCTGATAGATCTCCGGTGTCTTGGAAATCGTAAGCGGCTCCGCGTTTATACCATTGTAGTCTTCTCTTTTGTTCGTACCTT
>NZ_VZCB01000073.1 GCF_009494395.1 Segatella copri
CCGAGGGCACATCAGGAATGAAATTCAACATTGTCAAATCATCGCCCTGAACGGATGCTTGCTCGTCCTGCCCGCTTCCTCTCTTTTGTCTCCCACAGATTTCACTGATTTGCACAGATACTCTCGTTGCAAGCAACGGTCTTATACACATCAAGTCTCACAGTAAAGAAAATCTGTGAAAATCTGTGTTATCTGTGGGAAAATTAAACATTAAACATTCAACATTAATCATTAATAAAAATGAAAAAGGAAACAATTCAGAAAGTAATCAATTTCGTCATCACTGTCCTCACTGCCGTCCTCAGCGCCTTCTGTGTGCAGAGCTGCAAATGATATTTTAGTTCTCCCACAGATTTCACAGATTTACACAGATCTTCTTCGTTCCATGCTACGGTACTCACTAAGCTTCACAGTAAAAACTCCGCGAGGAGAAAAATCTGTGAAAATCTGTGCAATCTGTGGGAGACAAACATTAATCATTAATAATCCATAGAATCCAATGAAGAATCAAAGAAAAATCAATCTGATAGTGGTCCACTGCAGTGCCACTCGAGTCAACAAGAATTTCACAGTAGAGCAGTTGGAAGCCTGTCACAAGGCTAGAGGTTTCAAGGGCATCGGCTACCACTTCTACATCACAAAGGATGGCATACTCTATCCCTGCCGTCCAGAGAATGAGATAGGCGCACATGCCCGTCACTACAACGCCCACAGCATCGGCATTTGCTATGAGGGCGGTCTCGACGAGAACGGCAAGCCAGCCGACACTCGCACCCCCGAGCAGAAGAAGACGTTGGAAGAGTTACTCTACAGTTTATCACTCAGTTATCCGAATGCCGAGATCTTAGGTCATCGTGATCTGCCAGGAGTCCGCAAGGCATGTCCATCGTTTGATGTTTCATCCTGGCTAGCCGAGATCAATTTCCTCCTGTAGTCCACACTCTGATTACATTCTTTTTTATTTTTTCCATAATTGTTAATTTATAGTTTTCTCCCGGTCTGCGCTAAAAATCCTGCAGATCGGGAGTTTTTGCATAGAAGGTAACATATTCCACTATTGCCCTGTATGCCAGATTTGGAATCGCCTTTACTGCTTCCTCAAGGTAGGCAATGCTCCTTTAAGTTCGTAACGCCACTCTGAGCCTGCGTTCTGCAAGGCGCGGTTCATGGCATCAACGGCTTTCTGCCAGGTAACGTAAGTGCCGTCTACCTTCATAGATTCGGGGGCGGTGTTATAGCCTCGTTCCTGATTGTTCTTCCAGTAGCAGGCGGTCACGGTGGTGTAGTTATCTCCCAACAAGCCGAAGATATGTACATTGCCAGTGCTACTACCCGTACTGGTTACGTTGCCCGTGGCATAGCAGGCAAGAACGCCGTTTCCTCCGTTGAATCCCACCAGACCGCCGCCAGAAAGATCCCTTTGGGAGTCTATTTCTAAGGTCACGTCGCCTGTGGCATAACAAGCGATCATGGTGCCCTGTTTTTCTCCTGCCACGCCGCCGACATAGCGCGTTCCCTTCACTGTGGCCGAGGAGCTGCATCCGATGATGGAACCAGCCTTTTGTCCACCCACCACACCGCCGACACAATTCGTGCCGCTGACGCTGCCCGACACCGAGCAGTTTTCAATGGTGCCCCAGCTAGATCCTACCACGCCGCCAGTATTGCCTGACATTAACACGTGATTGCTTGTTATCTGTATGTCTTCCATCACCACGTTCTTCACCGTACCAGCTCTATCGAGATAGCCGAACAGACCCACAAATTGGTCATTTGTCGTAACGGTCAGCCCCTTGATGGTATGGCCGCGGCCGTCGAAGGTACCCTTGTATCGGTTTTCGTAGTTTGTGCCTATCGGCGTCCAGCCTTTGCCCGTTAGGTCAATGTCTTTGTCGAGGGTAATGTTAATGTCGGTCTTACCTCCGTTCACTAATTCGGCTACATTTATCAGGCCATCGGCGGAGGTAACGGTGTAGCTGCCGTTGCCCTCTATGGTATATCCCGGGTCTTTTGCCGCAGCGAGGGAGACAGTGTAGGTATATTCACCGCCCGCCTGCCAGTCGGTAGCATTCTTCATCTTATAAACGAAGGTCTTGCCGTTAGTGAAGGTGCAGGTGATAAAGGTCGTGCCAACTGCCACACTTTGCGGGGCGACGATGGCGGTGTAGGTGTTGCTGCCCTTGCTGTACGGGACGATTATATCCGGGTTGTCGCCTTCGGTGGAGAGGCCCGTCAGCCGCACGGATGCCAGCCCCTCGGTGTAGTCCGTCAGAACGATGGTCACCCGCGCCGTGCGGTGGGTGAAGCGGAGCGTGGGGCTACCGTAGGTCACCATCTGTCCGTCGGCTACGATGAGGTCGCTGCCCTCAAAGTCTTTCTGGGCACTTTGGTTGGCTTTTACCTTTACCGCAGGTGGGGTTGTCTCGCCAGCGGTGTAGGGCCACCACGCTGTGACGGTGATGTCGTTGTGGTTGGTCCAGTAGTACGGGTCGGTGGAGGTCAGCGTGGCGCTGGTGGGGTCGGCGGTGGAGGGCGTCACGTTGTACGTCTTCACCATGCCGTCCATCAGAACTGCCACGCTCTGCACACCCTCCCAATTGCCATCCACCGGGGCACGGGTGCCGGCGGTGGCTATCGCGGCGGGGTTCAGCCCCGTGGCGGTGAAGACGATGGGTGTGCCTTCCGCCCCTTCAGGCAGGAAGCCTGCTTCGTCCTGTGTGCAGGCGCCCAATAAGAGGGCGAGCGCTGCAAGTGCAAAAAATCTTATCCTCATAATATCTGTTATTTTATTACTCTGGTTCTTTCCGTTGCGGGCGTAACTTTTCCGCCCGACGGTTTACTGCTTCCTCAAGGTAGGCAATGCTCCTTTAAGTTCGTAACGCCACTCTGAGCCTGCGTTCTGCAAGGCGGTGTTCATGGCATCAACGGCGTTCTGCCAGGTAACGACAGAGCCGTCCACCTTCGTGGCTCCGGTGCTTTCCCTATTGTAGCCGATGCCTTGTTCATGATTGTTCTTCCAATAGCAGGCAGTCACGGTAATGTAGTTATCTCCCAAAAAGCCGCCGATATGTACATAGCCAGTGCTACTACCCGTACTGGTTACGTTGCCCGTGGCATAGCAGGAAAGGAGGCTTATTCCGTCGTTGAATCCTACCAGACCGCCGCCAGAGATATTCTGTGTGCGGTCTATTTCTATGATCACGTTGCCTGTGGCATAGCAAGCGGTCAAGGTGGCACTAAAAATCGTCTGACCTGCCACGCCGCCGACATTGAGCGTTCCCTTCACTGTGGCAGAGGAACTGCATCCGGTGATGGGATGGTCCCTTTGAACACCCACCACACCGCCGACGCTCATCGTGCCGCTAATGCTGCCCGACACCGAGCAGTTTTCAATGGTGCCCCAGCTAAATCCTGCCACGCCGCCGGCATAACCCAACCTGTGATTGCATGTTATCTGTATGCCATCCATCACCAAATTCTTCACCGTAGCGGCGCCATTATTGAAATTACCGAGATAGCCGAACAGACCCGCATATTTGTCATTTGTCGTAACGGTCAGCCCCGTGATGGTATGGCCGCCACCGTCGAAGGTGCCGGTGTATGAGTTGTCGTAGTCTGTGCCTATCGGCGTCCAGTCTTTGCCTGTGAGGTCAATGTCGGCGGTGAGGGTAATGTTTATGTCGGTCTTACCTCCGTTCACTAATTCGGCTACATTCATCAGGCCGTCGGCGTTATAGACCGTGTAGGTATTGGTGTTGCTGTCGTAGATGTAGCCCAAATCCTCAGCCTCGCCGCTCTCGCCGCCGCCGTCAACCCAGTTGCCGATGGTGCAGCCCTCTAACGTCAGGCCGGTGGTGTTCACCTTAACGGTATATTTATAGCGGCTGCCCGCTTCTAATACGACGTTGTTCTGCGGACGGAAGTAGAAGGTGCCGCCGCCGAGTTCCACCTTGACGAACGGTTTGCCTGCCGCAACGGTCTGCGGGGCGGTCAGTGCCTCGTAGGTGTTGCCGCTTGCATTGTAAGTCTTGATGGCGGTCGGGTTGCCGTTATCGGCGGACAGGCTTACGAGGCTCACCGTGGCACCGGCGACGCTCGTGAATCCCGTGCCGGGCTTCAGTTCGATTGCTACGCGTGCCGTGCGATGGGTAAATTCAAGTGTCGGGTTGTTAAATTCCACCTTCCGGTTCTCAGCAGAGATGAAGTCACTGTTCTGGAAGTCAGCCAATTTGCTTTGGTCTTCGGCAACCTTCACGACAGGCATCTGTGTGATGTCTGTATCATCCAAGGGCCACCATGCCGATACGGTAATCGGGTCGCGGCTGGTCCAGTAGTGCGGGGCGTTCTTGCGTGAGAGCGTGGCGCTCTTGTATCCGTCGGCATCCGTAGTCGTAACGGTGTATTCCTTTACCGCTTCGCCAATCTTGAGTGCCACGGAAGTGACGCCCTGCCAGTCGCCGTCCACGGAGGCACGGGTTGATGGGGCTGCCAGCGGCGTTGCTTCTACGGACAATCCGGTGGCATGGATGACTATAGGATATTCCTCTTTGGACAGACGGCTATCGCCAGCAAGTTCGTCCTGCGTGCAGGCGGCGAGGGCGAACAGCAGCGCGAGGACTGCGGGGATAAATAATCTATGTCTCATAATTCTTCATTCTTAATTATTAATGTCTTACAGGTCAGCATCCTCTTCTCCACCGTCTATATCGTTCCACTTTGCAATGGTGGCTTCGCTGACTTCAAGGACTTTGTTGCGCACCTTGACGGTATAGGTATAGTTGTTGCCCGCCAGCAGTGCGCCATCGGGCATGGTGAGTGTGGCATGATATTCCTGACCTTTATAATTCACAACCAACGGCAGGGATGCAACTGTCTGCGGGAAGAGGATGATCGATGACGTGAGATTGCCGTCTGCCAGATTCATGGTCAGTTCTCCGGTCTGTAGTCCGTTGTCTGCGGTGGCAATACCGTCGGCCGTGTTGAACGTACCGGTGAGTAACAATCCGTCCAGCGTGTAACGTTCAGGCATGACCACGCTGAAATCCACGCCGTCGCCCGCCTCGAAGGTAAGGGTTATCTGGCTCATGCGGTGGTGGAAGGAGTTGTCTTCACCGCCTTTGGCGGTTTTGTCGGTAAAGCTTACTACCGGGCTGTTTTTGTCTCCCGTGGCTCCTGAAGCAAAGAGGAAGTCGATGGCAGGCTGGTTCTGCTGCGCCGTGGCATCGGTCGTGGCTGTGAGGATGCCTCCCGCCGCGTTGTACGGATAGTAGGCGCGGTAAGTATGGGTCTGTGTATCTTCGATATAGATGACCTTTCCTTCTGCCTCAAATTTCCCGTTCTTCAGGATGAAAGGCACGTTGCCGTACTGGGTATCGTTGCCGATGTCGGTGATGCCGATACGGTCACCGCCAGTCCAGGTGGTTCCGCTGGCGCGGGTGGCAGGGGCGATATCGGCGGTAAACTGGGCGGCCACAGGGCCACCATTCAGGTTCTCGTTATCGTTGTTGCATGCCGCCAGTGCGAGGGCGAGCAACGCAAGTGCAAAAAATCTTGTCTTCATTATATCTATAATTTTATTAGTTACAAATCGGCATTTACATCATCACCTTTCACTTCTTCCCAGCCGTTGATTTCGGCTCCGTCCACTTCCATGCCTTCGGGAGTCTCAACCAGCGTTCCGCCGAGGGTCAGCGATTTGCCCTTTCCGGTGTTGAACTCCTTGAGGGCTTCCGTGAGGTCGCTTTTCAGCGTGGTGGGGGTCGGGTTGCCGTCAGCATAGCGGATTTCACCCGTCAGCAGTTGTTCCGTGCCGGTCACACCCAGCAGCCGCACCGTGGCTTTCCACTTGCCGGCATCGTCACCTTCGGTAATCTTGGTGAAGGGCAGCACGACGTTCGAAGTGGCTCCGTAGGTATCGGTAGCGAAGTCGAATGTTCCGGCTGCACCCGTCAGATGGGCAACAATCTCCGTGATGCGTCCGGCGGCATCACCCGTCGGTTCGACGACAAGCGTCAGTTCGCGTACCTGCTGCTTCATTGCGGCGGTCAGCGGATAGTCCTTGTCTTTCTCGATGCTCACCTGTTCCGTATAGGTGAAGAACCATCCCGGGGCATTGTTCACAAAGGCATCCGTGCCTGCCCGGTTTCCCGTGGCTGCGGCAATGGTGGCTGTGGTGCCGTTCACCGTGATTCCTTCAGCCGGATTCCACACCGCAAGGGTGTAGCTGCCCGGAGCAAACAGATGGTCGGGGGCATGGGTGGCGGAAGTCTCCGTACCCGTATAGTCGCCCATGGTGACCGTCCACGTGGCAGGTATGTCGATACCCTCACCGCGGGCCGACCAGTCGGCTGTCACCGCAATCTTCCCGTAGTCGGGGTGCGGCGTGTCATAAAGCGTGTCCTTCACGCAGGAAGAGAACAGCACGGCGGCTGCCATTCCTACCATATTTATATATTGTCTTGCTTTCATACTTTATTCCTCCGTATTAGAATAACTTCCATACCAATGTCACACCGGCATTGGTGGGGCCCCACCAATCTTTTGTTTCGTTGCCGCGGCGTACACGTACACCGTCGATGACCTCATATTTCTCATAGTCGGCATTCAGGTAGCCCAAACCGAGGTTGAAATCAAGAGCCAGTGCCTTATTCAGCCACATCTGATAGCCAGCGGTGATGCCGCCACCCATCAGGTCGCCCTGCTTGCCTGTTTCGGAGAGCTTGTAGTTGAACTGTCCGGTCTTGAACATCGCGCCCAGATACCAGGCTTTCTTCTCACCCATATAGTAACGCACTTCTGGAGCCACTTCCCAGAGTGCATAGCGGCGGTCTTTGTCATTCCAACTCCAAGAAGTCCACGAGCTGTTTACGGCAATGCCCCACGACGGGCAGATGCGCCATTCCACGCCAAGATCTGGTGTCAGGGTAGCCCAGCGCAGCAGGTTGGAACGCAGGGAAAAATGATAGCCGGTTGGGGTTTTGGTTCCCAATGGCATATCGGTAAGGTGATTTTGTTGAGCAGCTTTCTGCTGCGCAATGACAGGAAATGTTACCGTCATCAGCCACAAAAACAAGGTAAGGAAAGTGATTTTTCTATTCATATAAACATGCATTTATTATCTTTGTCTACTGCAAAGATAATAAATGCCATTCTATGCCCCAAAAATTAGAAAAACTTTTTCTATTAAATCTTATAAAAATTGTCGTCGAGCAACTTTTTTGTCGAATTAGCACTTTTTGAATTGTCGAATTTGCACTTTTTTGTCGTTTGAGTACTTTTTGAAAATGGGTTTCTGTGACCTTTTCCGATGTTTTTTACTACACAAATTATTCCCGATTTGCTTTTTTCCATTTGGCAGGCGTACATCCTTCCTTCTCGGAAAATAATTTGATAAAGTTACTGCGGGAAAGGAAACCGGAAGACTCAGCCAGCTTCTGTATATTGATTTCTGGATGCTCCTTCAGTATGTTTTTCGCATACTCCAACCGGAGACTGGTTATCCATTCGCGGAATGTCATTTTATACGTAGTCTTGATATAAGCTGAAAGATAGGTACGGTTCGTATAAAGTATTTTGGACAGTTCTTTTATGGTAAGTCCCTGCTGGACATAGCCGTCCGTCTTTATCCAGTTGTCAACCTTCTCTATAAATTCTGTATAGGACCCAGGAACTTCTTCTGAAACCATTTCGGGTTCAATTCCCGAATTTGTCAGAAGTTCTTCTTCAGATTGTATATCCTGCTCAAACGCATTTTCTACCTGTTCATAGAACAGCAGGTAGTTCTGATAGCTGTAGAAAAGATAGCTGTAGAACGGTATTGACGACAAAATCCAAATAAAAACATAATTGTCTGGCAGAAATGTCAGCAATCCGCATCCGACACCAAAGATAACAGCCCAATAAGTGAATATGGAAAGCCATTCGATATATGCGCCTATATCATCCGCCTGAGTTTCATTGAAAATCCGAATGCCTCTACGATATGCAATTATGACTCTGCGAGCTAAAACGACTCCAAAAACGACCAACCAGGCAGCTAAAGCAAATAAAGAGATTTTTTGTATGATTCCGCTTGGCAACAGGAACAACACAACTCCGGAAAGAGTTGAAAATACAATCCATAATATGATATGTGTCCACACACGCCGTTTGGTAATGTAAAAACGATCAAGCAACATTATCAATGCCGAACTGAACAGAGAATAGCACAGGAAGTATGTGGACATGTTCATCAATATGGCAGAATCCGCATTTTTGAATCGGATACCAAAGAAGAAATGTACCGAATAATTTGCCGAAAGCAGCAGCATAGCTATACCCATCATCTGTCGGGAGCGGAGATAATTCTTGAAAATTTTCTTTTCAGGAGTCTTTGCAAATAAAAAATAAAAGCCGAAGAACAACATTAACGGCAGTGCGGTACAAAGTGAAAAATTGTATATAGTTGGTTCCATTGTTATGCTTTTTTTTGTTTTATCAGCCGGTTACCGATTCTACCACATACTATCTCTTCAATGCGATATTATAATTGTCATACTGGGTATTGCCCGTAATATCTTCCACCACCTGGATGAATGGAGGGAAGTTTACATTCTCATGCAGAGCTATTCCCTTGGTTTCCAGTATCATCAGGTCGTGAACTGGCTGCTCGAAGGAATCCAGTTCGAAGTACTGTCCCTTCCAGATAAAGCTCTTACGGTGCTTGCGGATGGTGGCACGGTAAGGGTCCGCCTGCTGCAGCATCGATTCATAGAGATTGGCATTGATTTGACGCTCTGTCTCAATCTGCTCCTTATCCGAAATACGCTTCTTGGATGTATGTACGTAAACATATTTACCACCCTCGAAACTACGGCGACGGAGACGGATTTCACTACCCGGCTCACCCGAAAGATAGGTCTGGACAATATCGCTGTCAATGGCATTAGGCACCTCGCCCACCAGTTTCACGATATATTTGCGCTCCTCCTCTATCGGCTGAGGAATGCCCAGGACATTACTTATCTCCTTCAATACGCGATTGAGTTTGTTCTCGAAATCCTCATGGTTGTTGATGACACGGAGATGAGGATGACCCTTCCAGGCAGAAACGATCTTCTTATCCAGTTCACGGGCTATCTGAAGACCAGCCTCATCAGCCTTCTCCAATCGCTGCGCATTATTGGCGGTGGTATAGAACTGCTCTGCTCCATCGGCAGCACTCACGAGATGAAGCACTGCATCATAACGCTCACGCAACTGGGTGTTGCTGTATCCCTGCTCAGAGATGATGCGGTTCCAGAAATCTTCAGAAAGATAAGTAGAAATATCCATCGTGCCACGATCGCAAACGATGATGACCGGCTGGTCCAAAGTCTCTGCCATACGGGAAAAACTATCCTCTAACCCTATCTGAGTCAGGAAGGTAGCCTTCTCACCCTCAAAAAAGAACTTCTCATTTTTGGTAAGATAATTCATACCCGACTGGGTGAACATGGTTGGTACTTCTGGAATGGTAAATACCTTATAGCCAAGGCTCGTAAAATGCTCTATCACCTTGACCAATGCAGTGGTCTTTCCCGCACACGGACCACCAGTAAGTACAATCTTCTTAATTGTATTCATATCTCTATATTTGTTTTTATTCGTCTGATTAGATGCAACCATCTTGCTTATTTTCTATTCTGGGTGCAAAGATAGCAATAAAATCTTAAAGATAGAAAAAAAACGGTTCATTATTTTGTAATCTAACCGAAAAATAGTAACTTTGCATAATCTATGGATAAGAATTATTAAACTAAAGGAAATAAATGGAAAAAGTAAAGACATTAATCATAGGCAGTGGACCTGCAGGATATACTGCAGCCATCTATGCAGGTAGAGCCGACCTTAAGCCTGTTCTCTATTCGGGTATGCAACCTGGTGGACAGCTTACCATCACCACCGTAGTAGAAAACTTCCCAGGCTACCCTAACGGTGTAGACGGAACCCAGATGATGATGGACATGAAGGAGCAGGCTGCAAGATTCGGTGCTGACCTGAGAGACGGAAGCATCGAGAAGGTAGACTTCAGTTCACGCCCTTATCACCTGACTGATGAGCGAGGAAATGAGATTGAGGCTGATACCGTAATCATCGCAACAGGTGCTTCTGCCAAATATCTGGGTCTGCCGGACGAAGAGAAATACCGTGGACAGGGCGTTTCAGCATGTGCTACCTGCGACGGCTTCTTCTACCGCAAGCGTACTGTTGCCGTAGTAGGTGGTGGTGATACAGCCTGCGAGGAAGCTCTCTATCTCTCCAGTCTTGCCAAGAAGGTTTACATGATTGTCCGCAAGCCTTATCTGCGTGCGGCAGAAATCATGCAGCAGCGCGTGAAGGAAAAGGAGAATATCGAAATTCTCTTCGAAACCAATACCTTAGGTCTCTTCGGAGAGAACGGTGTAGAGGGGGCTCATCTCGTTCGTCATAAGGGCGAAGCCAACGAGGAGGAGTTTGACATCGCTATCGACGGTTTCTTCCTGGCTATCGGCCATAAGCCTAATACCGACCTTTTCAAGGATTATCTTGAACTGGACGAGCAGGGTTTCATCAAGGTTATCCCAGGTACGGCAAGCACTAAGCTGCCAGGCATCTTTGCAGCCGGTGACGTTGCCGACCCGGTTTACCGTCAGGGAATCGTTGCAGCAGGTTCAGGAGCCAAAGCAGCCATCGAAGCAGACAGATACCTGCAGACATTGTAGGGTATTGGGCAGGTGAAAGTATAATTAAATTAAAAAAAATCGTCTATATTTTGTCAGGTGCAAAAATTATCGTACTTTTGCATCTGATAATGACGAAGGAAGATTGGCAGAGTGACCGAATGCGCTGGACTCGAAATCCGGTATACCCTCTTTCGGGTATCGGGGGTTTGAATCCCTCATCTTCCGCAACATTCGTTTTTTTTCAGATAATAAGTAAAACCAACATGAAAAAATTTATCATCCCTATAATGATGCTTCTTCCTCTTACTATGCAAGCACAGACTGTGCTTACAGAGCAACAGCAGTTGGAAGAAGCCCAGAAACAATTGGAAGCTGCCAAGAAGGCACTGCAGATAGCTAAGATGAAGGCTGAAGCTGCTCGTCTGAAGGCGCAGACCGACAGTCTGAACCAGGAAGCAGCCAAGGCGGAAGCTGAAGCCAAGCAGATGGAAGCCAAGAAAGCAGAAATCAAGCAGGCTGAAGCCCAGAAAGCTGAAGCAGAACCTGCTCCCAACCTCCCGAAGGAAGAAGCTGTCACCAAGGGTGGATGGGCAATTCCTACCACGGTAGCCAAGAAGAAGGAAGAAGCAAAGCCTGTGCTGATGGCAAACGGCGTGGAACTCAAGGAAGATCCTAAGTATCTGGAAGGAGCTGTCAAGCTGAACCATGAGGGCAAGGTGGAATTCACCCTCGATACGGATGCCAACGGCAAGACAGCCAAGCAGATCTACGACATCGTATACGAATATATGAGCGACCTGACACAGTCGGATGAAAATATCGGCAGCAGAGTGGCGCTGGTGAACCCTAACGAATACATCATCGCCAACAGCATGGACGAATGGCTCGTGTTCAGCAGTTCCTTCATCTCACTCGACCGTTCAGAGTTCAAGTATCAGCTCGTTGCCAAAATCGCAGACAATCATCTGAATCTCAAACTCCTCCGCATCTCATACAACTATGAGGAAGACAGACCGACAGGATTCAAGGCTCCTGCTGAGCAGGTGATTACCGACAAGGTGGCACTGACCAAGAAAAAGAACGACCTGGCAAAGATATTCGGTAAGTTCCGCAAAAAGACTATCGACAGAAAAGACCAGATTTTCAGCGAGATAACAACATTGGTTAAACAGTAAAATCCATTCAGATTATGGCAGAAGAAAATAACAACATACAGACTGAACAGGCTGAAAACAGCAAGCAGCAGGAACAGCCAAAGACCAGCTATGCCGTGCGTCCGGATCACAGACATCACCGCCGACTAGCCTACAGCGACCAGAACAATATGTTGCAGATACGTAACTACCTCAACATCGCATTCATGCTCCTGGCTATCATCGGCGTTGTTATCTGGACCCAACTGGACGACTATCACACATTGGCAGCAATCGTACTGATTCTTGGTGTGGCAATCAAGATTGCAGAAGTTTGCATCCGACTATTCAAAAAATAACAGCTGGTTTCCAAACATCCTGAAAGATTACAGCCAGTTCCGAACATTCAGAAAGATAATGAAGAAATCAATATTAACGATGATACTATTTTGTGCTGCAACTCTCACAGTTGCGGCACAAAACGATTTTAACAATAACGAAGATTCACAGTTCAGACCACAGACCAGCAGCCGGGTGAACACAGACTCGCTCGGTTCGGACAAGGAAATACCAAAGGGTATCAAGGTGTGGACCATAGACGAAAGATTCGGAGACAGGACGGAAGCTCCCGTCGACACACTGCAGCACCTGTATATGAACTCTACATTCAACGAGGGACTATATGGACAGTATAACACACTGGGCAACATGGGTACTGCAAGAATCAACCGTATCTTCATCGACCGACGTACGCAGGGTAACTTCATGTTCACGGAACCATACGACAACATCGTAACGCCCGTGAGCGACTTCCATTTCACCAACACCTACTCTCCTATCACCAACGTGACGCTGAACAGTTGTGGTGACCGTACCAACGGAGAAGACGACTTCAAGGCTATCTTTGCAGTGAATGCCAACAAGCAGTTGGGTGGTGGATTCCGTTTCGACTACAAATACGGCAGAGGATACTACAATGCACAGAGTACTTCCCACTTCAAGTACACCATGTGGACCTCTTATCTGGGCGACAGATATCAGGCACACTTCCTCTTCAGTACCAATCACCAGAAGGTGACTGAGAACGGAGGTATCACCAATGATGACTATATCAAGCATCCGGAACAATATACCGATGATTTCGCCAGCAATGAAATCCCTACCGTACTGGAGGAGAACTGGAACAGAAATGACAACCAGCATATCTTCCTGAGTCACCGATACAGCTTCGGCTTCAACCGCAAGGTAAAAATGACCGAGGAAGAAATCAAGGCTAAGAAATTCGCCATGGAATCGGCCAAGGAAAACGCTGCGGAAGATGCCAAGGAGGAAGCCAGGAAACAGGCCAAGAAAAGCGGAAAGAAATTCGACGAGAAGGCTTTCGACAAGAAACAGAAGGCCCAGTTCTCGGGAAGACCGGACAATGCCAAGATTGCCGGAGACGAACCTGCTAAAGATGAGAATGGTAAGGATGACAGCAACCGTATCGCCGTGAACGGAAAGGCGGCAGCCGACAGTCTGATGGCCATCGAAAAGAAAAAACAGGAGGATTCGCTGTGGTACAAGAACGAGTATGTGCCGGTTACAAGTATCATACATACCGTGAAGTTTGACAATTACAAACGTATCTACGAGGCATACAAGACTCCTGCCGACTATTATCTGGAAGAATACTATACCGCAGGCAGACTACAGGGTGACTCCATCTACGACCAGACCAAGCACTGGCACATGAAGAATACCCTGGCACTGGCTACACTGGAAGGATTCAGCAAGTGGGCAAAGGCTGGTATCAAGGCTTTCGCCAGCTATGACCTGCGCCACTATACCCTGCCAGACAAGGAAGGCGGATTCGAGAAATTCAACGAGCATGCACTGAGCGTGGGTGGACAGTTGAGTAAGCAACAGGGTAAGACGCTGCACTATAATGCCACAGCTGAGATTGGCTTGACAGGTGTAGACGCCGGTACCCTCGCCATCGACGGTAACCTGGATGTCAACATCCCATTCCTCGGAGATACCGTTCAGGTAAGAGGTGATGCGTTCTTCCACCGGGAGACACCATCCTTCTACTACCGTAAATATCATGCACGTCATGCATGGTGGGATGATGACCTTGAGAAGACCATCCATACCCGCATCATGGGTACATTGAGATATAACAAGACCAACACGACCTTGCGGGTGGCTGTAGACGAAATCAAGAACTATACTTATTTCTCACAGTCATACAACGTGACAGAAGATTTCCTTCGCACTGGCGTTGTGGTGACACCGATGCAGGAAAGTTCAGGCATCAATCTGCTGACAGCCCAACTGGAACAGAACTTCAAGTTCGGCATCTTCCATTGGGAGAACCTGATTACCTATCAGAACTCCAGCAACAAGAGTGCACTTCCGGTACCTGCACTCAATGTATACAGCAACCTCTATATCAAGGTAAACATTGCCAAGGTACTGAAAATAGACATGGGTACCGACGTACGCTACTTTACCAGCTACGAAGCCCCAGACTATTCTCCATACGTGGGCATGTATACCGTACAGGGTAATGGCGAGAACAACGTGAAGGTAGGCAACTACCCTATCATCAACGTATATGCCAATGCACATCTCAAGCATACCCGCTTTTTCATCATGATGAGCCACATCAATGCCGGCAAGGGTGACAAGAATTATTTCTTCACCCCTCATTATCCTATGAACGAAAGCGTGATGAGAATCGGTGTAAGCTGGAACTTCTTCAACTAGTATATTTAAAAAATAGTAAGGAGTGAGTCTTATCGCTCACTCCTTACATAAAAATCCCCTAATCTATGGTTAAAACTAATTCTCTCAAAGCATGGTTCCTGGCAGCCCGTCCGGTTACTCTGACGGCAGCTGCTGTTCCCGTAATGCTGGGTGTAGCCCTGGCATACAAGGATTCCAACACCCATTGTCAATGGATTCCAGCCCTGCTCTGCCTACTCTTTGCCTGGGTGATGCAGATAGATTCCAACCTGGTGAACGACTTCTTCGACTTCAAGCATGGCAACGATGACGAGACGAGACTCGGTCCAAAACGCGCCTGTGCCGAAGGCTGGATTACGATGAAAGCCATGAAATGGGGCATCATCCTCACTACCCTTCTGGGTTGCGCCATCGGACTGCCACTCGCCTTTTACGGAGGAAGGGAGATGATCATCGTAGGCATCTGCTGTGTGCTATTCTGCTTCCTCTATACCACCAAATTGAGTTATCTGGGATTGGGCGACCTGCTGGTGCTGGTCTTCTTCGGCATCGTACCGGTCTGCTGCACCTACAACCTGGTGATGCCGGTAGGAATGCAGGGAGTATCCGGCGAAGCCATATTGACTTCCATCGCCTGCGGACTGGTAGTAGATACGCTGCTCATCCTGAACAACTATCGCGACCACGACAACGACCTCAAGGCGGGCAAGAAGACGCTGATTGTTCACATCGGCAAGAAAAACGGTGAGCGACTCTACTGTGCGCTGGGCAACATCGGCATCCTCATCATGATAGGAATCAACATCTACGGTGCCCTTGCCTACGATGCAGATTCGAAGTTCTTGCCTTTTGCAGCAACATGTCTCGTGCTACACAACCGGACATACGCCAAGATGAGAAAGATTGGAGAAGGAAGAATGCTGAACAAGGTGCTGGGTTATACTGCGCTCAACATCTTCACCTTCGGTATCATCTCTACCTTCATCATCATTGGAATGATGTAATTATATAATGTACGCGCGTACATTATAATATATATAAAGAAGAAAAAGTATGAAGCAACAAGTAAATCTCGAAATCATGCAGTTTGTGGAAACACAGATTCTGCCCAAATATACGGAGTTTGGTGAGAGCCACGGATTGCGCCACGTGACCCGTGTGATCAGAAACGCCCTGAAACTCGTACCTGTAACAGGTGCCGACATCGACATGGTTTATATCGTTGCCGCCTACCACGACTTAGGAATGAGCGGTCCGCGCGCCATCCATCACATCACGAGCGGAAAAATTCTCCAGGCTGATGCCAGACTGAAACGCTGGTTTACTCCCGAACAGATCAAGATCATGAAGGAAGCTGTGGAGGATCACCGTGCTTCATCCAGCAGACAACCACGAAGTATCTATGGGAAAATCGTTGCCGAAGCAGACAGAGACATCGAGGTACACGAGATTTTCCTTCGCGCCATTGAATACGGAAAAGAGAACTATCCAGAGAAAAACAAGGAAGAACAGTGGGAAAGATTCTCTGAACACATGGAAGAGAAGTATTCCAGAAACGGATACATCAAACTATGGATTCCGAACTCCCCCAACGAGAAAGCACTGAAGGAACTGAGAAACATCATCGAACACAAAAGCATGCTCAGAAAGGAATTCGAAAAGATATACGACGAGATAGAGAACAGAAAACCATAACAGACTGAAGTTTCGCATGTGGTTCAAGTACGGGCTGAAGGCCCAAAAGCTCCTAGCCCAGGGCATCGCCCTGGGTATGATGGCAATCAGCAAGGCGCCCTGTAAGGGCAAAAGCTTTATGTTTTGTCTGGAGTTTTAAAGCTTTTGCCCTTACAGGGCGACAGGTTTGCGTCCGTAATTACCCAGGGCGATGCCCTGGGCTAGGAGCTTTTGCCCTTTCAGGGCGTTTCAACCGTACAGATCAAAAAGTTTTTTAGAAAAAGAATGACTAAAAAAGCAAAAAATAGCAGATTTGAGCTTTTGTTTTGAGTTTCAAGTGGTTGTGGCAGTCGTTGGCTTTTTGTGGCATTCGTGAGGAAATGCGAAAATGGCGGATTTGAGAAGTAGAAACGCTTTCAAGTCATTACCTCAAAGAAACGCTCTAATAAGCATTTTTAACGGCTTCGGTTTTTACTTCTCAATTCTGCACAGGTTGTGAATTTGCCATGCAACTCTCATGATTTAATTTTGCACAGAACAAAAAGCAAGGAATTATGAGAAGTACATTCAAGACAGTCTTCTATGTAAACGGAAGCAAGGAGAGAAACGGAATTGTCCCTATCATGGGACGTGTGACAATCAACGGAACTATCGCACAGTTCAGTTGCAAGCTGAGCGTGACCAAGG
>NZ_VZCB01000021.1 GCF_009494395.1 Segatella copri
ATTGGCTATATCCTAGCCTTTTCAGGCCCGATGATTTCTAAACGGGACAGCAGTGATTTAGAATACTCAAAAGTCTACTACGCTAACGCTGTTTTTAAGGGGTTAGCGTAGTAGACTTTTGTTGAATTAAAGGGGAAGAGCGAAAAACAGCTGTTAACTGTTAACTCTGTTAACCCCCCAGCTATTTTCCCACTCTTTTATTTATCTTCTTATTTCAGATTCTTATCCAGAAACTCCAGCATTTTCTCCTGCGCTTTCAAACCGCAGGAATGAGGGATTTCCCAAAGCTCTGTATCCAGCAGATTATCTGCTCCCTGACTCTTCCAAACCTTATGCATTTCGGCGAAAGCATCTTCTACGCCGGGCACTGGGAAGAGCTTGTCTTTTGTACCATTGATGAAGAGCATCGGTTTCGGACAGGCGAGGGAAGCAATGTGGGGATAATCGAGATACTGGCGAAGACCCGGAATGCAATTCGCAAAGCCGCCATTCTCCTTTCTTCCGAATCTTCGGGTAAGCTGCGCATCGGTGGTAATCATCCAGCAGATGGAAGCACCCGCCTTGATTCTATCCGATAAGGCAGAGAGCATCCACGAGCGATAGGCTCCCATCGAACAGCCCACGCATCCGATACGCTTCGCATCCACCATCGGCAACGAAGCCAGGAACTCGGTGCTGGCGATATCATCGTAAGTCATGAAGGCAGAGAGGTCTCTACCCAGCATCATCATGTTGCCGGCGATGAGATCGTATTTGTTTCTATCTACGCCCTCCTTCCGGCCTCGTTCTCCCCACATCGGCGCATCTGCCGAAAAGACTACGTAGCCATGCTTCGCCAGATAATCGCCCACGTACTGACCCTCGTAAAGCTGGTTTACCCACGCATCTGCATCGTCCAGAATCTCCTGACAGAGCGCCTGCTTCGTAGGGGAATCTTTTTCTTCCAGAGTAAAGAAAGGGCGAATCATCTTCTCCTTTCCGATAAAGAGATGGGCACCATGATCATGAAGCGCATTGACTGTTGGGAATGGTCCCTTGCCATCCGGAATCAGAAGATAAGCCGTAATTCGGGAATAGGCGTTGATATTGAAGGCGATTTTCTGCGCCTTATACCCGTCTCTCTGCTCCTCGCCCAAGACTTCCATATCCCAAGCCGCAGCCGCCTTCGGAGGCGTCATCATGCATTCAAACACCTTCTCCCTTGCCGCCTTCTTCCACTTCTTGAAGTTCTTAATCGGACTGTTTCCCCAAGCCATCGGATAGGTCAGTTCCTTCTTCAGCGTTTCAACGTAAGTAGGAATCTCTCCCTGCCATTCATACTTCTCCCGCTTCTGAAGCTTCGGCTTCGGAGAGGTCTGTGCAAGCGACACAGACGCCTGCAACAATGCGATGATACTATATGTGATAATCCTTTTCATTCTCTTGTATCGTTTATAAGATTTCTATCTTTTCGTTTATAAGATTAGTTATAGTTTGCAAAATTAAGAAATTATCCGCAAAAAGAGCCCAATTATCTCGATATTTTTGCGTACCTTTGCCTAAACATCAATAAATAACAGATAAAACATTATCAAATAGAAGATAAAGCAATATGAAAATAGCAGTTTTTTGTTCAGCAAATAAGAATATTGACCCCGACTTCTTCACGTTGACAGAAGAGATGGGAAAATGGATGGCAGAGAACGGCCACGACCTGGTTTTCGGCGGCTGCAACTCCGGTCTGATGGATTGCATCGGCAAGGCAGTGAAGGCGAATGGCGGCAGAACCATCGGTGTGGTTCCTACGCTTGTAGAGCGAGGCGGCAGAACCTTCCCTGACCTCGACATCGAGATTCCGTGTGATAATCTCAGCGACCGCAAGGACCTGATGCTTGCCCAGAGCGACATCTTCGTAGCCCTTCCTGGCGGCATCGGCACACTGGATGAAATCTTCACCATCGCCGCCGCCCACACCATCGGCTACCACCACAAAATGGTGATTCTCTACAACATGAAAGGCTTCTGGAACTCCACCATCGCCCTGTTGGATGACATGGCAGAGAAAAGCATGATTCGCGGCGATTGGCGGGATGTGATTGAAGTGGCGGATAACCTGGAAGAATTGACAAAGCTCTGCGAGGCATAAAAATCCTATATAAAATAGATGAAGAAAGAGCGGAAAAACAACTGTTAACTGTTAACTCTGTTAACCCCAGCTGTTCTTCCGCTCTTGATATTTCTTCAAGACCATCTATCCCTTATTTTCTTTCCCCAAAAGGAAATCGGAGAGGCTCATCATCAGAATGCCTTCTTCATTATAACCCGAACGATACCTATCCCCTACGATAATCAGTTTGCGAAAGCCATCGTTTACATTCAAAAGAGAAGCCTGCTCCTGATCTACTTTCTCCTTATCCGGCAAGGCATAAGCCGACTGGATATAGAGGCGTTCATCATGACGGTTCACCACGAAATCAATCTCAAGATTCCTACGCTGCAGCTTGCCATTCTCATCCCGCTTGAAGCTCTCCACCGATCCCACATCCACAGTATAACCCTGCTTCCGCAATTCGTTATAAACCACGTTTTCCATGATATGGGTGAATTCTATCTGTCGGAAATCTACCACGGTATTTCTGATACCGATGTCCTCGAAGTAATACTTGGTACCAGTACCTATGTATTTACGCCCCTTCACATCATAACGCAAAGCCTCACTGATGATGAAGGAATCCTGCAGGTTCTCCAGGTACCTGCCAATGGTTTTAGTACCGATTTCCACTCCTCCAACAGATTTGAACGTATTAGAAATTCTCTGCACATTCGTACAGGAACCAATCGTAGAAGCCAGAAGGCGCACCAACTCGCGCATTCCATCAGAATTCTTCAGGCGATTACGCTCCAAAACATCCTTCAGATAAACCGTCTCATAAATCTCACGAAGATAATTCTGTTTCGCTTCAGGAGTTTCTATCTGCGCCACAGCAGGCAATCCACCATAAAGATAATAGGTTTCCAGGGCTTGACGCTCCTCCCCTCCTATCACTTCATAATATTCAGAAAAACTCAACGGATGGATTCGGATTTCCCAACCTCTACCACGAAATTCAGTTATCACATCCTTCGATAAAAATCGGGCATTGGAACCAGTTACGTACACCTCAGCATTCTCTACATGGAGATAAGAGTTGAGCACATCTTCAAACTCCTTCACCATCTGAACCTCATCCAAGAGAATATAATACCTATCCTTATCTTTCATCTGAGCATCTATATGCTCCAGCAAAGCATCAGGATCACGAAGTTTCTTGTTTCTACGGTCTTCAAGATTTACTTGTATGATATGATCTTCCGCAACACCTCTTTCAAGCAAATGCTTGCGGAAGATGTTGAACAAGAGGAAAGACTTACCACAACGGCGAATGCCGGTGATAATCTTTATCATCCCATTGCCTTCTGCCGAGATGAGTTCTTTCAAGTATGCTTTACGTTCAAAATACATAGTTTATGACGTTTTTTTGTGTCAAGACACGTTTTTCAGTCGCAAATATACGCTTTTTATACAACTTCACCAAGTTTTATCGTAATTTACACGAAATATTTAAAGGTATTTAAACAAAGAAAGAGCGGAAAAACAACTGTTAACTGTTAACTCTGTTAACCTCAGTTGCCTTTTCGCTCTTTTATAATAATCTCTAATAAGAAATCTCCTATTCTGCCAGCAGCTTCTCTGCCATTGCCTTACCCAGCGCCTCGCACTGCGCCTTGACCTCTGGAGTAATCGCCTGCTTCATATCCACTGGCTCGCCTACTGGCTCGTAGTGGAGCTTGGTTTCGTTCCACTCCTGAATCTTTGCTACTGCCTTGCTTGCCCAGCAATGAGAACCGTACCAGCCAAGGAGGTGGTTCTTGATGTCCTTATTGGCAAGCTCGGAGAGGAGAACCTCCATCTCGTGATAAAGACCGGCATTGTAGGTTGGAGCACCCACGATAAGACCCTTGTAGCGGAAAATGTCGCGCAGAATGTAACTGTGGTGAGTCTTCGAGATATTATACATCACGATGTTCTTCACGCCTGCCTTGCTTGCTGAACGGGCGATAATTTCAGCCATACGCTCGGTGTTGCCGTACATGGTGCCGTAGCAGATAACGAGGCCCGGCTCAGTCTCGTACTTCGACATCTTATCATACATGCCGATTACCTTCTCAATATGCTCGTGCCAAACAGGACCATGGGTTGAGCAGATATAATCCAGCTCCACGCCAGCCAACTTCTTCAACGCATTCTGAACAGGGATTCCATACTTACCCACAATGTTTGAGTAGTAGCGAACCATCTCCAGCCAGAAAGTCACGCAGTTGATTTCCGTATCGATGATTCCGCCGTTCAGCGCACCGAAGCAGCCGAAGGCATCGCCCGAGAAGAGCACCTTGTTCTTCGCATCCAGGGTAACCATCGTCTCTGGCCAGTGAACCATAGGGATGAGAACGAAGCTCAACTCGTGGTTGCCCAGAGAAAGGGTTTCGCCATTCTTCACCTCTACCACATCATCGGTAACGCCATAGAAGCCTTCCAGCATTCCCAGAGTCTTCTTGTTGCCCACAATCTTGATGTTAGGGTAATATTTCTTGATGAGGGCGATGGAACCGCTGTGGTCAGGTTCCATGTGGTTGATGATGAGGTAATCGATTTCGCGGTCACCAATCACCTCGTGAATGTTCTCGAGGAACTGGGTGAAGAAATCTACCTCCACTGTATCTACCAGCGCTACCTTCTCATCATCAATGATATACGAGTTGTAGCTCACACCATTAGGCAAAGGCCAAAGGCCCTCAAAACGATGCTTGTTGCGGTCGTTAACGCCTACGTAATAAATCTTGTTTGTAATTTCTGTCATATTATTTACTTTGAACTTTGAGATTTGAACTTTGAACTTTATGATTACTTGTACTTTGAACTTATTTACTTTGAACTTTGAGATTTGAACTTTGAACATTATGATATGCTGTTTCTCAAACAACTTCTACTAATCATAAAGTTCAAAGTTCCCTGTTCAAAGTTCCAAGTTTTTTCTTTCTCCAAATTCCTTGGAAACATAGTTGTAGATGTCCTTGCAGCATTCGGTGGAGAAATCCTGGGCCGATGCAAGCAGGCTATCCCATTGCGCCTCAGATAAGCCGCGGTCGATATCCTCGCGGGTGATTCCATCCTTAATCAGTCCGAATACAAAACCGGCATTGAAGTTATCGCCGGCTCCGATGGTGCTCACCGGCTTCATCTTCTCCGAAGGATAACTCTTGGCAAAGCCGTTCTCGGCACGAACCTCTACTGGCTCAGCGCCCTGGGTGCAGATAAACTTCTTGCAGTAGAAACTGATTTCGGCATTATACACCTTGTCAGCCTCCGGTTTCTTATAGAGGATTCCGAAGTCCTCGTGGCTTCCACGCACAAAATCAGCGTGCTCCAGGTTCTCTATCAGATTAGGCGTAATCTTCATAATCTCATGCTGATGAGAAGAGCGGAAGTTTACATCATAATAGAGGATGGCGCCACGACTTTTGGCGTACTCCAGAAAACCAGCCACCTGAGGACGGACCACAGGATTCAGAGCGAAGAACGAACCGAAGAGCACGATGTCATCGGGATTGATTTCGGGAGTGGCAAACTCCAGCTGGTCGTGAGGATGATCCTTGTAGAAAATGTAGTCAGCATTGTTGTTCTCGTCGAGGAACGCCAGCGAGAGTGGCGACTTCGAATCAGGGAAGATACTCACGTTGTCTGCATTCACCCCATTATCTCTCAAGAACTGAATCACATACTCTCCGATACGGTCGTTGCCCGCCTCGCTGATAAACGAAGCATTCACGCCCGCACGTCCCAACGAGATGACTGCATTGAACGATGAGCCACCCGGTACTGCCTCTATCGGCTTGCCGTTCTTGAAGATGATGTCAAGCACGGTCTCTCCTATTCCTATAACCTTACGCATTGTTTATGTCTCTTTTATATTGTTTTTGGGGACAAAGATAAGTCTTTTTGGCGATAATGCAAAATAAATGCCCAATATTTTGGATAAATTACATTTTCAATGTAACTTTGCACCTTGAAATGAAATACAATACTTATACATTAGACAACGGACTCCGCATCATCCACCTGCCATCAGATAGCAAGGTGGTGTATTGCGGCTATCAGATAAACGCCGGCACCCGCAACGAGGAGCCAGGCGAAGAGGGCTTGGCTCATTTCTGCGAGCACGTCACCTTCAAGGGCACCGAGCGCCGCAAGGCGTGGCACATTCTCAACTGCCTGGAGAGCGTGGGCGGCGACCTGAATGCCTACACCAACAAGGAGGGCACGGTTTATTACTCTGCCATCCTGAAGGAGCACATCGCAAGGGCCGTGGACCTGCTTTCCGACATCGTCTTCCACTCGGTTTATCCGCAAGCGGAAATAGATAAGGAGGTGGAGGTAATCTGCGATGAGATTGAGAGCTATAATGATTCGCCAGCCGAACTGATTTACGATGAGTTCGAGAATATCCTCTTCAAGGGTTCGCCGCTGGGGCATAATATCCTGGGCACTGCCGAGCAGGTTCGCTCCTTCAAGACGGAGGATGCGCTGAGGTTCACGCAGAAGCTTTACCGACCGGATAATGCGATATTCTTCGCATACGGAGATATTGATTTCAAGAAGCTGGTGAAGCTTATCGGGAGGGCGCTCGCAGATAATGATTCTATGAGCAAGCTTGCTGCAGAAAATCTCCCACAGATTTCACAGATTACACAGATTTCAAGGGATGAAAAATCTATTGCTGAAGAAAAATCTGTGTCATCTGTGAAATCTGTGGGACCTAAAAAATATCCATCTGTGGGACCTAAAAATTATCCATCTGTGGGAGATGGAATTGCCGGGCAGACGATTGTGATGCAGAAGAATACGCATCAGGCTCATGTGATGATAGGAACCCGAGCTTACGATGTGAACGACGACCGCCGAATGCCGCTCTATCTGCTCAACAATATGCTGGGAGGACCGGGCATGAACGCCAAGCTGAACCTTGCCCTCAGAGAGCACAACGGACTGGTTTACACCGTAGAAAGCACGATGGTGGCTTATGGCGACACGGGCACCTGGAGCATCTATTTCGGCTGCGATGAGCACGATGTGAAGCGCTGCCTCCGCCTGGTTCGCAAGGAGCTGGATAAGTTCATGCAGAAGCCATTGAGCGATGCGCAGCTCAAGGCTGCCAAGAAGCAGATCAAGGGGCAGATAGGCGTGGCCTGCGACAACCGTGAGAACTTCGCCCTCGACTTCGGCAAGAGCTTCCTGCACTATGGCTGGGAGAAGAACGTTGACCGCCTCTATGAGCAGGTGGATGCGATTACCGCCGCCCAGATTCAAGCCGTGGCTCAGGAGCTGTTTGATAAAGACAGGCTCACCACCCTGATTTTCAAGTAGTTCTTAACAGAAAGCCAAAAAGCAAAAAGCAGAAGCCATTGCCCACACGCCCTGATCAAGGACATCGCCAACCGCCGTGGCTTGACCTACATCGACCTCTTCTCTGAGTTCGTGGCTCCTGGAACCCAGGACATGAACCCGGATTACAGCAATGATGGCTTGCATCTGCTCGGAAAAGGCTACCAGAACAGGATTAGAATCCTGAAGCCTTATCTTAAAAAATAGAGAAAACAAAGAAAATCGGGCTGTTAACTGTTAACCTGTTAACCAACCCGATTTCTTTTTATATATATGTATGTCTGTCTGATATTCAATGTTAAACGAAAAAAGGAGCATCATTCGCTCCTCAATCCCAGGAAAGCCCTGTTGACTCTCCCTCTGCATCTCGGAAGCCCATATTGGCTTCCTACTTTGCTTCAATTACTGTTTCTGAACTTTTAAAGTTCCTTACCTCGTTGGCTTATTACTTAAGCGAGCTTGTTGCTTGCTGCGCCAACTGTTGCAGCGAATGCTACTACTGCTGCGAATGCAATTCCTAATACTAACATAACTTTTCCCTTTCTTAACTTTAAATCAAACTTATCCTTTTTATTAACAATCTTTTATTGTTATCCCTTTTTCAATCTTTACCTAGATCCTAATACCTTCGTATCCTGATGTAATCAATCTTTCTTCCTTATAATCAATACCTTTCGTATCCTGATATTATCAATCTTTTATCCTTTTTTCTTATTTCCGATGCAAAGGTACGAACTTTTGTGTTCGCACACAAATATTTTAGGAGAAAAGTTTCAGAACACCCCGATTTCTTGATTAAGGTCAAGAACCTTTACATTCCCGTTACAGAAGGAGGCGATATTTTTAAAGCTTTTGCCCTTTACCTTCGGCCGGTGACCGTTGGTTCAGGGCGAACTGATAAAAGCGAAGGAGAGCCTTTCGCTAGGCATCAAGCAAAAAATACGTCCGATAGGCGTCCCGCCGGATTTGAAATCCGGCGTTAAAAAAGGTCCTTACCTATTGAAGATCTGCGGATTTGAAATCCGCAGCAAGCAAGATTGCTTTTCCTATTGGTGTTGGGGAATTGCAAATCCCCCGATTTTAATAGGTCGAATCTTTTTGACGGCGGATTGCAAATCCGCCGGGACGCCTAACGGGAGTCAATCAAAACGCATTCATAATCTCATAGAACATCCGTGTAATCCGTGCCTAACCTATTCTACGCAGCCATTCCCGGCGTTCCGTAGTGCCCGTACTTGCCGATGAACTTGGCGGTCTTGGAGAAGGTGCCGTCCTCGTTCTTCACGATAAAGCCACGCTTCTTCCAGGTGCACAGGAGGACGGCAAGCTTGGTCTTGGTGCCATGAACCATGCAGACTTCCTGAATCTCTGCCTTATCGAAAGTATCATGCACGAAGAGCAGAAGATTGCTCACACCGGATGCATGATAGATAGAACGGTTGTCTGCATCTATCGCCTCCTGCATCTGATTGCCGAAGAAACGCATCTTGCACCACAAATCATACTTCACGCTCCATACGATGAAATCCTCTATCGCCTTCTCCCACTTCTCGCCATTCGCCAGATAAAGCACCATCGCCCTGCGGAAACCATTCGCCAGACTGCGCTTGGCAAACTCGGCGTAAGGTCTGTTGTAAGCCAGCTGAGCCAGTTCCATGAGCTCACTGCACAGGCGCTCGATAAGCTGGTGCGCCTTCCTGCACTCCTTGAAACCGCTGGTGGCGTTCAACTGATGGATGTAAGGAGCCAGCTGCGACTTGAACTGCGCATCATAATTTCCAACAACCGGACAAGGATCAAACTCTGAACGGAAGATGGTGGCAAGCGACAGACGGCTCACGGCTCCATCAGCCACCTCACGAACCGAGAAGAACTTCTGCGAAACGGCGATGGTGGTGGAAGCATTCCAGTTGAAACGGGTCTTCACGCGGGCTGTAACGCTCTTGGTACCCACGCGCTCCTGACCGTCCTCTGAATTGTCCCAGCAGAGACGAATCAGCTGGCTAGGGTCGTTGAACTTCCTGAGCATGTCCACCTCGTCCATCTTGCAGTAGAGATAGGCATCGCCAGCCTTCTGCGCATCGTCCAGACGCTGGATGTAGGCTGCACGGGTAAGGTCGGGCGAAACGATGCGGATGCAGATGTCTTCCGGACGCACCGGCTTCTTCTTGTTGTCGCCCATGGTGTTCACCTCGTCCTTCCATTCCTGTTCCTTCTGACGGTTCACCTTATCCATCTGCACCAGGTCTTCGATGATGCTGTTGATAGGTCCGTTTACCGCCGATTTGCCTGACGACATAGGCGCTACGAGCAGATTCATCATCGCCGCCTCATGCACCTGATTGTCGATGTAGCGGAAGCTGACGCCCTTGAGATGAGCAGCCAGCGGAGGGAAGACCGCCATCGCCACAGGCGCCTTGAAATCATCCGGCACCTTGCTGGTGAGCAGCTTGATGAGCTTAGGCAGCTTGGCAGGCAACTGGGGAGGAACATCGGCATAGATACCCGCCTTCTCGGTGGCCTGCTTGGCGAGATAGTTCTTACGGGCAAGTTCTATCGCCTGCTTCACGAGCTGGGGCATTTCCGAGGACTGAGCCACCTTGCAGGCGCTCTCTACAGAGGCGAACGCCTTCGCCTCGTCTTCGCCGAAGATTTCGATTACCTGCTTTATCCAAGCCGCCTCGCTATTGCAGATGTATCTGAGCAGGCAGGCTTCACGATAGATGAAGTTGTTGCGGTTGCCATGGGCAGGAGCGCCGCCCATCAGATCCACCAGCGCCTTGGTAATCTCCTCGTAAGGAACGCCATCGTAGGTCTGCTCATACTGCGCAGCATCGGCAGCCCTTCTCGCCTTCTCCTCCTCGCTCTCGATAGGTTGGAAATCTACGGTTGGAGCAGCAGAAGAAGAAGACGGATTCTGCTGAGCAGTACGATGCTTTGCTGAATCAACATCCAATGGACGGCCGTCGATGTCCAGTCCTCTCTTTTTGTAAGCCTCACGATATTCAGCCACGGCTTCCTTATCCAGATGTTTGTACCAGTCGTCGGCAGTATAAATCTGGCTCACGGCATCGGTGATGAAGATGATGCGCTCAGGCGTAACGCAGCTAGGGTCTTCGGTGGCGTGGATGAGCTTGCAGAAGGCGCTCTGAGCCTCAGCGATGGTCATCCCTACAGGGATGCGGATGTCGATGTGGGCCTTGTTGCGGGCTGAGCGTTCCACGTGAAGCACTTTCCCCTTCCAAAGCTCGATGTCATCGGCGCTGAACATCTGCCAACGGGCGGTTTTTTCCTGGGGCTCATCAAACATTCCGTTCAGGAGCAGGGCTCTCTTCACGGCTCCTTCTACCTCCTCCGGATTATCGATGTCTACGGTAGTCTGGAAGGTGAAGGCCTCCGGGTCGATGGACTTCTGGGCACGGTGGTCGTCCAGGAAGTGGAAGTAGTGAGGCGAACGGAAAGGCAGCTGCTTCTTGAGTGCAGTAATCTGCTTGTCGAGCTGCTTGTAGGCCTCAGTCTGCTCCTGCTCCTCGCCCATCAGATTCTGCTTGGCGGTAAGGTCGCGAATCCGTCCTACGAGGTTGCTGAGCCAGGACTGCTTGGTGAGCTCGGTGTAGTAATCGAGGAGATAAGTAGCAATCTGCCCCATGTTTGCATTGCGATTAGGGTTCATTGCGATGAGGCGGCTGCTGAGCAGCTTGCACTCATCAAAAGATAGGTTCTTGTTTGCCATAGTTTATATGATATTAATAATTTATTATTAGGCAGGATTTTTTTCAAAACCTGCCACTCTTCTGTCTGAAAAGCAATGCAAAGATAAGTAATAAATGAGGCGTTTGCAAGTTTTGGGCGGAATTCGTTTTTCGCGGTATAATGAAATGTCGGGAACGGTATAATGGTGCGAGAAATCGGTATAAAAGGGGTATAATAATAGGCATAATTAAAGGGGATGTGCCCCACACATCCCCATGAATCTTATCAAGCTTCATCCTCTTCAGAATCCAGTTCTTTCTCAGAATCCTCTTCTTCCAAGTCTTCCTTGCTCGGCAAAAGATCCTCTAAGTTCAGGTACTTCTGAAAAGCCTGTTCTCGCATGAGCTTATTGAAAGCATCAACAATATCGCAGTAATGATTGAACTTGCCGAAGCTTATCTTCCATGTTTTCGGATGAAGACGGCTCCACGCCTGAGTCTCGTTTTCATCAAACATTCCCGCTGCAGCTTGCGTCAGATCCTTTCTTTTACAGCAGGGAGCCAACTCCTTATCACCCCCTTTATCTAAATTCTCATATCGTTTTTCCAGATACTGGCAGAAGGCAGTCTGGCTTTTCGAATCATATATATTCCAATCATTCAGCATGCGGAATATAGGATACCAGTCGGATTGACAATTTATCAGAAGTTCACCCGTACTTGGCTTATGATAAGACGCCATATCAAGGATAGCGTCATCCACCAACTCCTTGAGTTTCATCTTACACTCAATGCCCGAAGGCTTCTTGCCCACAGCCTTCATCGCCATCAGCGAGTCCTCATTGCCATGCTTGCCCCACTGCTTCACGTCATCTACCCTGCCGTTCATGATCATCAGGACGATGCCGGAAAGCAGCTAGAGCATCTTCTTGCGGGGCACACGCTTATAGAACACCTGGCGGAGGAAATCTACCGGGTCGGCCTTGAACGTGGGATAGAGCGAATAGGGAAAGGCGTGCAGCTGCTGTTCTATGGCGTCCAGCTGGTCCTTATAGTCGTAGGCGCCCGTCTGCTTCTTCTTGATGGCGATAGGCGCTTCTACGAAGAAAGACTGGGCTGCACGCTCACGGTAAGCGGAACTGGTAATGAAACCCATCTCCGTATACAGTTGCTCGCCCATGCGATGGATTTCCTCATCGTCTATGAGGTCGAGGTTGTTGAGAATGCGGTTTCTCGTCTGCGTCATCTCGCGCGAATAATCGCTTCGCTGTATTTCCATGAAGCTGCTGAGCCGCTCCCTAGCCTCTTCCAGGTTGTCGCGCAGCTCTGCCTCCAGCGCCGCCCGGGAATCGGCATCAAGAGGGTTCTTATCGGCATCTGCGGAATCTGAATCACGAGAAGAATCTGAATCCCGTGAGAGTTGCTCCTGGATACTGATGATGTCGTTGATGACGCCTTCCAGCATCATGGTGCAATCGCTGAAACGGGTCAGCTTGTCGATAGGCAGAATGGGGCCAGAATAGTGCCAGTCGTCATAGATTCTGTCGTCATAGATTTCCCTGCGTGCCTGCTCTATCTCCTGCTCGGATACGTCCACCCGAGCCTCCACTATCAGCTGGAGTCCCGACTTCTCATCGGCTCCCTCCTTGCTGTTGCTTCCCAGGCATCGGGTGCGCAGGTTCCTGCCCTTCCGGGCGATGATGAGGGCTCTTACGTCCTCGCCCTCCAGGGCTGAGACATAGCCGATGAAAAGCTGCTTGTCGTAACCTTTCACAGCCAGCATATCAAAGGGGTTGGCGTCATCGGGCACAAGACAGATGGTTCTGCCCTCTGCCTCCTTGGTGTATTCTACCTCACGACCTTTCACGTCGTTGTGGGTAAGACCTACTATATGGAATTTCAGTTTCTTCATTGTCGTTTTTATGTTTGATATTGTTTGTTGTCAGCCACAAAAGTACGTTTTTTTGATGAAACCACCAAGCATACTTGTTTAAATTTCCTAAAAGAGCATCTGGGAGCAGCAGGGGTTAACAGGGTTAACAGTTAACAGCTGTTTTTTCCTACCTCCCCCTTGCGTACCTTATTATATTAAATATATATATACTTATTTTTATATATGTATGGGAGGGGGAGTATGCATTTTTGGGGTGTTAACTGTTAACCTGTTAACTCTGCCCGGTTGATGAGGAGGAGAATAGGGCAACGGGAGATGAGGGTGATTGACAATGCGAAGACGAAGGCTTCATATGGGCTTAACAAAGCCTAAACAAGCCTATATGAGGGCTTTAACGGGTCACAAATGATGACCAAGGCCGATCATCATTTATCGTTAGAATAAGGACAAGAGAAGGCAGAATACTACGATTTCACATCGGCCAACCCATGACTTCCCTGGCAGAAAACCATGAGCTGCGGGGCAGAAAACTATGGATTAGTTTTTTTAACATAAAGCTCTAAAGCAGCCAAAGGAGAATAAGAGAGGTTGGAACGTAAACAGTTGGGAATGAGCAGATTTGCACAAAGTTGCCAAATCGGCATAAAGCAAGCGAGTGAGGAATATTGAAGTAGTTCAGTTACTAAATCGTGAGCCACAGTTACCTATGCAAAGCAGGTAACAATGCGGAAAGGCAACTTTGTGCATCAACGGATTTTATTGCACTGATTCTCAATGTTTTGCGTATCAAGGAACGCTTACAAAATGATTATATTTGCACACTCAAAATGTAAGCGTTATGAAAATCGAAAAATTCAAGGTGTTGCTCTACCTAAAAAAGAGCGGAATGGACAAGAATGGAAAAGCTCCCATCATGGGACGCATCACGGTGAACAGGACTATGGCGCAGTTCTCCTGCAAGTTGTCTTGCACTCCATCGCTTTGGAATCCTCGTGCCAGCCGATTGGAGGGCAAGAGCAAGGAAGCCGTGGAGACCAACAAGGACATCGAGCAGTTGTTGCTTTCCATCCAAAAGGCTTTCGATGTGCTTGTGGAAAAGAGAACGGACTTCGAGGCTAAGGATGTCAAGGAGGCTTTGCAGGGCAGCGTCAAGACACAGACCACCCTTCTCTCCTTCGTGGACGAGCATATCAGTGAACTCAGCACCCATGAGGGCATCGATATGTCGAAGAGCAGTGTCTGGACTTACAGAAAGATTCGCAAGAATCTCGCTGAGTTCATCGGGGAGAAGTATAGGTTGACTGATTTGGCTTTCGGACAGCTGACCGAGCCTTTCATCAGTGACTTTCACCATTACTTGCTTGACGAGAAAGGCTTTTCATCAGGAACCATCACCATCTATGTGTCGCTCTTCAAGAAGATGTGCCGCATCGCCTTTGAGCGAGGCTTGTGCAAGAACCTGCTGTTCGCCCATTATCGGGTTGGCACTCCAAGGGTTACGACACCCAAGGCTCTCAGCATGTCTGATTTCATAAAAATCCGTGATGTGGAACTGCCCGAAGACAAGCCGAGACTATCCGTTAGCCGTGACCTGTTTCTTTTCGCCTGCTATGCAGGAACAGCCTTCATAGACACCGTTTCCATCACGAAAGCCAATGTCAAGGTGTTGGAGGATGGCGACAAATGGCTCATCTATAACCGCAAGAAGACCGGAACACTTGCCAGGGTGAAACTCCTGCCCGAGGC
>NZ_VZCB01000027.1 GCF_009494395.1 Segatella copri
TCTCAAAATTAGAAAAATGATGCCGCCGTGCAAAGGTACAACATTATTTTGAGATATGCAATACGGCGTTGAGCGGATACTTACAGAACAACGTATAAAAGATGAGGTGAAAAGCCAAACGGCTTATATGGCTAATGCTCAACAAGCAAATGTTATCTCACAAAAAATAGAATTCCTTGATGTAAGCAATAAAGTCATAAAAATGGTTCGAAAAATATGGCAAAAAACGTATATATTAAGAGGACAGAAGAGCTTTGCGACTAATGCTGATTATAGAACAAGAAACTATATAACTCCATCTCGTGGTAAGGAATCATACAAGGATAGTTATATCTGGGTAAGTTTTATTTCGTTGTTAAACAAACTTCAACCAACAGAGATATGCTATTTCTTTACGGCAAATCCTGCTGATTTTGCAGTTGATAAAAAAACAACTACTTTGCATCCAGATTTAGCAACAGAAATGCCAGCTTCAGGAAATGTCTGTTTTAAAGTCGGCATTTTAGAAGGAAAAATACGTGCGTATATTCAAAATCATCCTTAATGAGTCGGAAGTTTACTGAGGGAACATTAAGAGATATAGTTTTTGTTTTTTTGGTAATTTAAATCAATAGTTTTGTTATGGACAATATAAGAATTAAAAACTACCGATGCTTTGATGACACTGGTGCGGTGGACATAAAGCATATTACTGTTTTGGTTGGTGCCAATAGTAGTGGAAAGAGTTCTTTCTTGAAATTCTTTGGCTTGATAAAGCAAAGTGTTTCTGAGTTTGTAAGAGGTTTCTTTTTGTGGCAGGGGCCTTTGATAGATTTCAATGACTTTGATAATGTAGTAAAAGACAGGGATAAACCTATAGAGGTTGACTTTGATATTAAGAATCTTCCTATCTATACAGACTTCAAAATGTTCAGAGGTCAGGTTTCTGATGTTCATTTGCACCTAGAAATTGGTAAAGATGATCCAGAACGGGAATATGATATTCTTCAAAAAATGATTATCTCCTTTGATGGCAATGTTTTTGAGCTGAATTTTAATTCTGATAGGTCAGCTTATATTGTTATTAATGGTATAAGGTCTCTTGAAATTGGTGACGTAATAAAATGGGGATTAACAAATTCTCTTTTTCCTAAAATTGCATTTATGCCCAACAAAGAAGGATTTGACGACGAACGTTCTTTTAAAATATTTAAAAGAATGCAGGATATCATAAAAAAGGTTTCTGCAAAAGATGAACGTCATATATTCTTTACACCGAGGTATCGCTATAGCTTTGATAAGTCTCTTTTGAAAAAATATATAAGTAGGCAAGGAAATGGTAAATTAAGCGAAGCTGATATAGAAACGATGTCTAATATGGCAATGTATTTTTCAATAAATACATTCTTAGATTCTCTTAATTTTTATATGCTCCATTTGTGCAAGAAAATGACGTATGTAATGCCTTTGCGAGCAATAGTGCAAAGGTATTATAGATATAATAACTATGCTGTGGATAGTATTGATGCCGATGGAGGTAATTTGCCGATGTTCTTTAATGGTCTTTCTGCGGATGCTTTTAAAAATTTCAATGAGCATTGGTTGTTACCAATATTTAAGTTTGAGCTAAAGCTAAGATCATCAGGTGAAGGTCATGTGGAGCTGTTAGTCAAGGAGAAAGACAAGGAAGAGAGAAACTTAATAGATGTGGGATTTGGATATACACAAATCCTTCCTATCTTGACGATACTTTGGAAGGCTATTATGATGGATTGCGTTGCTACTGATGAGAAGGATGATTTCTGCAAATCGCATATAATAGCTATAGAGCAACCGGAACTCCATCTTCATCCTCGTTTTCAGGGCTTGTTTGTCGATATGTTGGATAAGGTTATAGCTATATGTCATAAGGAAAAGAAGGATGTACGCATCATAGTTGAAACTCATAGTGAAGTGATTGTTAATCGACTTGGTATCAAGATAATGGATGACAACTCTTACTTAAAGACTGATGATGTAAATGTTATGCTTTTCAATGCAAAGGAGGAAGGATTTGATACAGATGTAATTTCTTCATCTTTTAACGACGAAGGATATTTAACTAATTGGCCGTTTGGCTTTTTCTCAGACAATGTATATTGAAATCAAAGAGGATGTCATTAGAGATGCCATCAGAAAAAAAGAACTCGAAATAAATGATTCTTTAGATCTACTCCTTTTGATGGCATTGTGTGCCAAGCAGGGAAAACATATAGTGTCTGTTCCATGTTTGTTGACAAATACAGATTTGTGTAAAGAATTGACGGCAATGATGGGAAAAGGAAACTTTGGCGCATTATACCGTTACAATAGTTATAGGTATAAGTATAATACAGTAATAGCCCAATTGTCTATTAAATGCGTGATTTCTTATGAGCCTAAAGCTGATGATGAAGGAGGCGTAATATGGGTAATTCCTTCTAAGAATTCTGAATTTGAACCATGGGTAGAAACGTATGTGTTGACGGAAAATTTAGCCGATTCGACTTTCTTTACTTATCTTGCTTATTATTATACTAATAACTATATTCTACGGGGTAATGCCAAAAACTCTGATATTGCTTTTAATTTCTATCCTTTAATGGGAGGTGGAGTGACAATAGACAAAGTCCTGCAAATGGAAATAAAACGGAAACAGCACTTTTGCCTTACTATCGCTGATAGTGATAAAAAGTGGAATGATGATACGACTTTTGGCGAAACGGCACAAAATATGATGAATTCAATAGAAACGTTTAATCCGTTTAATTGCCGCCTTTATGTCATGAACAAAGTGAGGGAAATTGAAAATTTGATTCCTCGCAAGTTAGTTGAGCAATTTGGAGATAAAAATGGCTTTTGGGAAATTTTTAAGTATGATTCTTCCTTTTTCGACATGAAAATAGGATTGTGCTTGAGTGAGTTGTGGCATCGTGAAGTCTACAAATATTGGAAGGAAATGTTGGGTGATACCTCTATTTTCACAGAATACAACTCTATATGGCAAAGATGCCAGAATAAGAAAAATTATGATCAAGAAATCAAAGGAAAGGAACCTATAAAGAAAGGATTTGGAAAGAACTTATTGTCTTTGACTATTGGGGATATCAATTATGTAAAAGAGAAAAAAAAATACAACCCCAAAATGATAGATTCTCTTTATTCTATAACTCCGCACGAATTGACTCCGGCTCAACAAGAAGAGTGGAAAAATATAGGACAGCTGATGTTTAGTTGGACTTGCTGTCTAAAATGTAGAATCTAGTAATGCATATTTAATATGAAGAATATGGAAAAAAATAAAATACCGAAGCGTTTGCTGATTATCGGTAACGGCTTTGATCTTGATTTAGGTAGAAATACGAGGTATTCAGATTTTGCTAAAAGCGAATTTTGGCCCAAGAACTTGAAAAGCCAGTTGTATAGATACTTAAGCCAAAAATCTCAAATAGAGAAATGGTTTGATTTAGAGGGTGAACTTGCTAATTATGTTCAAAAGATTGGCAATACAGTTTCATCTTATAGAGCATTAATACCTGCGACAGCGCAAGAAGATGCCCAAGATTTTAAAATTATAGTTGCCTCAATGATTTCGTACCTACAGTCTGTTCAAAGAAAAAACGTAAAGACAGATACATTAGCTGCTAAAGTCTTTTCTTTAGTTTGTCAAGACTCTGCTTTTAGTAAGATTTATTCTTTTAACTATACTGATTTGAATAGAGTTACAAGACAGTTTGAACTTCCTGAATTGTCTAATATAGAGTATGTACATGGTTGTTTGTCTGATAACTCAGCTATATTGGGTATAAATGACGAAGTAGATACCGTGGATGGAGCATACGATTTCATGAGGAAAAGCTTTAATCCCCATTATTCAAGTCATCCTGTAGGTTTTGATTTGAGAGACGCAGACGAGGTAGTGTTCTTCGGCCATTCTCTTGGCGACAACGATTATCACTACTTTCAGACATTCTTTAAGCATCAATGTGAGGAGAACTTGGAGCCTGGAGAAAAGCAAACGATTACTATCTTCACTTATAATGAGACTTCAAGAATGGAAATCATGCGTACTCTTCACAAAATGAATCATGGTAGGACTTCCATGTTGTTTCAGAATAATCAATTGAATATCTTTTGTACTTCTGATGAAAAACAGGAAACGAACGATGCTTTACGTGATTGGTTTCAATATAGGGAGCATGAAATTAAAAGGCTTCAAACTAAAGAGTTCTTTGCTGATATATCCTAGTGTTTGATTTAGCATATTAGCAGCGTGTAAAAATAGCAATTATGGAGAAAAATGATAAAACATTACTTCCGTTTCTTCAAAAAGTTTATAGTGCACTAAGGCATTTGAACAATTTTTCAGTATCTAATGACTTCAATGATAATATCTCAGATTTAGATGGCTTCTTTACTGAGTACAGAAGTTCTACATTTGCCTTACAAAAGTCATTAGGTGGAAATAGTAATCCTGTGTATCAGAAAAATTTGAAAGATTATTTGCTGAAAGATGAGTCTGTTTCTGGTTGGATGAAAAAAAAACGAAATGATTCTGTTCATGAGCAACCATTCAATCTACATAAACATTTATTAGTGATGGCATATTTGGCTACCTCATCGGAAATCATCTTGGAGAAAGAATATACTATAGAGTTTGATGAGCCGTTTGAAAAACTTCAAAATGACTTAGTAGCCGATTTGGAAAAACAGAATCCAGTAGAGGTTAATTTCTCTGTGATGTATTTCTTTACAGAAGAAGACAAAACTGTAGATGTCTTTGTATTGTCGATGAAAGCTATAAAGATGATGATGGCTTTTATGGTAGCGATGTATGAGGATTTAAAGGTTTCCGATGAAACGTGCGCAGCTTTGCTGAATAAGAATATTGATTTGGCTAATTCCATAAGAAACAACAACTTTACTTTTGTACGAGATTATTGTTATCTGACTAAAAAACACCAGTTTATTGGAGGAGAGGTTTTAGAGTCAAATATTCCTTATTGCAAGATGCCAATAGAAAAAATATATGAGAATTTAGGAATTCAGAGACAAGTAAATGAGGATTTTGCTTTTTTCGTATCGATACATTCTCAGATATATTTGAAACAAGAAAGACATATTGCGCCAACGTTCTTTGTTAAGTATGCTGATGACACTGTGGCTATAGTTTCGTTTGATGCATCTCTTAGAACTACGTTTTATCGTAAGATTAATGAAATAGCATTAAAGGTTATAAGCGAGAATATAGAATCAGTGTATTATGTGTCCGAGTTTGTTTCTTATGGTTCTGTTTCTTCTGTAAGGGATGTTGAGGCTTTGATGGGGATGCCCTATATTGAACGTCAGCAAAATGTTAAAAAGACAGCACTTGCTTTCTACGAAATCAATAAGAATGGAGTAAAGTCTATTTTTGCAGAAGGAGAACAGGTAAACGAATTGCTATCTATAGAAGATGTAATGCAATTCCAAAAAGAATATGATACTGCTTATCATTGCTTATTAACTCCGTTAATAGTTGCTTTCGCTACTAAAAGAGACAGAGAGAATGTTTCCAAATGCTAATTTTAACTCTAAAAAATGGAATAATTAGTTATGAAGATATTACATATTGGTCAGATGATAGGAGGATTGGATATTTATATCCGGAACTCTATTATATATAATAATGTGGAAGATAATGAGTATGTCATTGTCTGTGGTAAGGATGATAAGCATCAGCCTGTTATCAGAAATGGTATAGAGGTGAAAGAATACCCTATATCATTGTTCCGCTCGCTCAATCCTTTGAATGATTTGAAGGCTTTGATAGAAGCTGTCAAGATTATAAGGAAGGAGAAACCGGATGTGATTCATTGCCATAGTGCTAAGGGTGGTATCATCGGAAGAACTGCGGGATGGATTACAGGTGTGAAGACATTTTATACGCCTCATGCCTTCTCTTATCTATGTACTCCTTCGAAGTTGAAACGATGGGTGTTTATGACCATAGAGCGATTGACTCGTTTCGAGACATACGTATTAGCTTGTTCGGAATCAGAACAGGAAATGGCAATCAAGGAGGTTGGTTATTCTAAAGAGCATGCCTTGGTTTGGCATAATGCCGTGCCTGATTCGTCTCTCGAAAGGGGAAAGATGGTTGATATATCTGAGCCTTATGCTTGCTATATCGGGCGACCATGCTACCAGAAGAATCCTTTGTTTTTGCTTGATGTCATTAAGAAGGTGAAGGATAGAGGATGTAATCTCAAATTTATCTTGCTGGGTGTTGGCTATCATTCTCCAGAATTGGATGCAATGAAAGCCAAAATGCATGAGTTAGGATTGGAAGAATCCATTCGCTTGGAACCTTGGATTAATCATACTGATTGCCAGGAGTTTGTGCGTAAGTCGCTGTTCTATATATCTACAGCTCTTTATGAAGGTTTGCCTTTGGCTATCATTGAAGCTATGGCGAATGGCAAGGCAATTATAGCCAGTGATGTAGTTGGAAATAATGATTGCGTAAGAAATGGGGAGAATGGTTATCTCCTGCCTTTGGATGCTGATGCTTACGCTGATAAGATTATCCAACTCGTAAACGATAAAGAATTAAGAACTTCTATGGAGGAGAAATCTAGAGCTTTGTTCCTGGAAGAATTCTTCATAGAAAATAGAATTAAATACTTGCAAAATCAATATAATATGGTTTATAATCTGAGATCTGGGGGCAAATCTTGTCCTCCTAAAGACTAACATTGATAATGTAATTCTGGTATCTGTCAGTTATGACACAACCCTCCATCGTGAAGAAAGGAGGATGGCAGCATGAAAAAAACAAATACTAATCATTTAATATTTAAGACAATGAAGGGAATAGTATTAGCAGGTAGTAGTTACACGTTTGTATCCTATCACAAAGGGTATCAGCAAGCAGCTGATACCTATCTTCGATAAACCGATGATATATTATCAATAACAAAGCTACTGTATTTGGTTATCGAGTAAGCAATCCTGAGCGATATGGCGTGGCAGAGTTTGATGAGCAAGGCAATTGCCTGAGCATCCAAAGAGCAATTATGCTGTGGTAGGCTTGTACTTCTATCCTAATAAGGTGGTGGAAGTAGCTAAGCATATCAAACCATCTGCTCGTGGTGAGTTGGAAATCACCACCGTAAACCAGGAGTTCCTGAAGGATAAGCAGCTGAAGGTACAGACCATGGCAAGAGGATTCGCCTGGCTTGATACCGGAACCCATGATTCCCTTTCTGAGGCTTCAACCTTTATCGAAGTCTTGGAGAAGCGCCAGGGCTTGAAGGTTGCTTGCTTGGAAGGTATTGCTTATCGCCAAGGATGGATAGATAGTGATACGTTGCGTGAGAATGCTCAGCCAATGCTGAAGAATGACTATGGCAAATATCTCCTTTCCATTCTCGATGAGAATGAAACTTCTTTGATAAAGAATCTTGAATATTAAACTTTTTTCAAATCCCTCCGTCTCCCTTTCCAAAGGGAGCTCCACTTTCTCCCCAAGCCCCTCTCAATGGTCTTTACACCCCCTTCGGTTCCCCCGTTTCCGGGGGACAGAAACCTCAGGAAGCGGGGATGTAACCGCACACTTTTGGCGTGCTCGGAACCGCTACGCTCTAAAGTTAGCGGACCGTCAGAGGTCTCGCCAGTTTTTGCGGGATGGGACCGCAAGGTTGAGGGATTCCTAAAAAATAAATTAGTAAGTATGCATAATATATTAATCACGGGCGGTGCTGGTTTCATCGGCTCACACGTAGTAAGACTTTTCGTGAACAAATATCCTGAGTATCACATCATCAACCTCGACAAGTTGACATACGCAGGCAACCTGGCTAACCTCAAGGACATCGAGGACTAGCCTAACTATACTTTCGTTAAGGGTGATATCTGTGATTTCGACCTGATGTTGAAGCTGATGCAGGACTATCAGGTGGATGGCATCATCCATCTCGCTGCCGAGAGCCATGTAGATAGAAGTATCAAGGATCCATTCACTTTCGCTCAGACTAATGTGATGGGTACCCTGTCTCTGCTCCAGGCGGCAAAGATCTACTGGGAGAGTCTTCCTGAGGGATACGAGGGTAAGCGCTTCTACCACATCTCTACCGATGAGGTATATGGTGCTTTGCAGATGACTCATCCTGAGGGCATTCCTGCTCCTTTCACTACAAAGGCATCCAGCGGTAAGAACCACGAGGCTTACGGCGAGGAGTTCTTCGTAGAGACTACCAAGTACAATCCTCACTCTCCATACTCAGCATCTAAGGCAAGCTCAGACCACTTCGTCCGTGCTTTCCACGATACATACGGTATGCCAACCATCGTGACCAACTGCTCTAACAACTACGGTCCATACCAGTTCCCTGAGAAGTTGATTCCGCTGTTCATCAACAATATCCGTCATCGCAAGCCATTGCCAGTATATGGTAAGGGTGAGAACGTGCGCGACTGGTTGTATGTAGTAGATCATGCCCGTGCCATCGATATGATTTTCCATAAGGGTAAGATTGCCGAGACTTACAACATCGGTGGTTTTAACGAGTGGAAGAATATCGATATCATCAAGGTGGTTATCAAGACCGTTGATAGATTGCTCGGTCGTCCTGAGGGTGCTGACTTGGATTTGATTACTTATGTAACAGACAGAAAGGGTCACGATATGCGTTATGCCATTGATTCTCGCAAGCTTCAGAAGGAACTCGGTTGGGAGCCATCTCTCCAGTTTGAGGAGGGTATCGAGGAAACTGTAAAATGGTATCTGGATAACCAGGAATGGATGGATCATGTTACTTCTGGGGAGTATCAGAAGTATTATGAGGAGATGTATAAGGACAGATAATGTCTTTTTTCGAAAACCTACCCGTCCTTCCTTACCGTTAAGGAAGGCTCCACATCTCTCATCAAGCCTCTCTCTTGCCCGAAGAGAGAGGATGTAACCGCCCTCCGGTGCTCGAAACCGCTTCGCTTTATGGTTGGCGGGGCATCAAAGCCCTTCGCCATCTTGTGCGGGATGGGACCGCCTGAGGATTAGTGAGGATATAATTTCTACTGCTCTTATATGACGTTTTTATATAGATTGTTATGATAAAGTTTCGTATTTTTGAATTTGGCCTTCTTGCTATCGTAGTAACGATGGTTTGTCTTTTCTTGCATGGATGTCATAGTCCATTTGTTGGTGAAAATACATTTGTGGCATCACCTTCTTACGTTGTTGATGGTAGTTTGTACATAAAAAAAGCAGATGTGCAAATAGATTCAACACGTCATTTAGTTTGGGGCAATAGACATAAATCACAATTCGAATCAGAGGAAAAAGAGTTGAAAAGTCTTTATGAACAAGGTAAAATTCTTACAACTTCCGAGTTTGCGTCAAACATTACAGAGTATTATAATACCTTGGTGAGTGTTTTGGTAGGCTTATTCATACTTTTCAGTATTTTTGGTTATTTCGCATTGAATGAAAAATTTAAGAAAGAATTGGAAGAAAAGGAAGAAGTCCTTGAAGAAAAGTTGAAGCAAGTTGTTGTAGAGAAATTGTCTGACTCTGTAACTATACAAAATAAAATTATTAATTATATACTTAGCGATGTCCAAGATTGGGCTATAACGAAAGATGACGCAATTGTGTTAAAAGCTGATGTTGATAAAATAAAAGACGACATAAATACGTTATATGAATTAAATGACGAACTTGTCACAGATAGAAATATAGATGATTAGCGTATGGGAACAAGAGGAAAACGAAATAAAAAGGTGAATGTTTTTGAGGAACCAACTTTGTTGTCGGATATAAATAAAATCAAAGAGTTGGCTACCGAAAAAGGAATGTATAATGGGGATGCCTTGGATATAGAACAACTTATTCAAGAAATTTCGCGTCGGGAAGAGAATGCTCCTATATTGATAAAAAAAATACCCATGGACAATTATCTTTCTGGTTCTTTGTCTTATAAAGATGGCGTGTGGATTATGACAGTTAATAGTAAACAGCATCCAAAAAGACAAAGATTTACTCTTGCGCACGAATTGGCTCATTATATATTGCATAAAGAAAAAAACACAGAGTTTCAAGATTCGACTTTCTTTAGAGGAAATAATATGGACTCATTAGAATATATGGCTAATGATTTTGCTGCAGCTTTGCTGATGCCTGACGATAAAGTTAATGAGCTTATAAAAAATGGTATTCGTAATATAGGTAAATTAGCGGAAAAGTTTGACGTGTCTGCAGCTGCAATGAAATATAAAGTGGAAAAATTAGGTTATAAAGTGAAATAATATGGACAGAAAGTATGTTTTGATAGTTCGAACAGGAGAAGCTGAAATCAGAGCGGTAGAGAATCTGGAAGATGAAGTTTTTGATGAAGTTTTGCCGCTGATAGAATTAACTCGTGGTCGAAAAAGAACGATTGATGATATGGTTTCATATCCGTTCGATTTGAGACTTTCAAAACTCAAAAATAAATTGAAAGGAAGACAAATTGCAATGGATGTAACAAGTGATGAAAATCTGGCAAGTGAAGAAACCGATAGTCTTTATAATTTCGAAAATGGGTACGAAAAATGGGTACAATTGCTTTTAAATCTTAAAGATGAGAATGTTTTTAGCTCCATAATTCCATCATTGGTAATGAACTACGATGATGATAATTTTGAGGAAAACTTTAAAAAAGAAATTCATTCTTTGTTAGATGCTTTTGGTGTTGTTCTTTACAGGTGTGCAATAGAAGATGAAGATTGTTATGATGATTTGGATTTGATACGGCACGAAATTGGTGACAAGAAACTTTTTGTTCTCATAGATTGTGGTTATATGGCGCAAGCAATGCAACATAATGTTGCTGAGAAGTGTAAAGCTCGTATAAGAAATATTCGTAGCTTGTTATCATGTAATTATGACATAATAATATGTGGAACATCTTTCCCTAACAATATTTCTGAAATAGGTAATGATGATACTGATATATTTAGAATCTCTGAAGTAGATGTCTTTGAGGCATGTCATGAAATATATGATAAAGTCGTGTATGGTGATTATGGTTCTATAAATCCTAAAAGAAATGATGGTGTTGTTATGGCTCGTGGCTGGATTCCACGTATTGATGTACCACTAGAGGAGAATATATATTACTATCGACTAAGACGGCCTAGCAAAGTGTCTAGATACAGTTCTACATATGAGGAGGTAGCTAAATTGGTAATGAAAGATAGGCGTTTCCCACATCATTTGAAGGTGTGGGGAACGGATATGATACGTCAATGCGCTTATGACAAAGTTCCTTCTTCAAGCCCTTCTTTTTGGATTTCAGTAAGAATGAATATCCATGTAATGCAACAGTTAAATCGTTTAAAACGTGCCCTCTCGTGACAAGATAGGAAGGTCATCTACGCAAGATATGACTCCTTTATCTTTCATGTATAAGGAGAACGAGGGTTCTATTTTTTTGATATAAAATTTAAGTAAATGTTCATGTATCTGTTTTTTTGATTTTTTAGATAAAAGACATCTAGCATCATCCGAGTTCATTCTCCAATTTACGTTAAATGCTTTTTTGAGGTATGATATTGGCATTGATGCTAGCATCTCATCTTTTGTTGCATGAAAGTTGGTTCTTGGCCTTTCTTGCTTCTTGATGGTATCTTCACTGATGCAGTATAACCCAACAGGTTTTCCGTCAATGATTCTTTTTGTTTCATCAATTTTGTCTTGTGAACAAAATACTATAATCTTATCGTAGACTTTTAAATATTCTTCAATCTGATATGGAAGTCTCTTTAAGTTGTCATCTTTGGACTTAATTTCAATAGCAATAATTTGATTGTCAATAATTGCTAGCAAGTCAGCAGAGTTACGGCTACTTCCAAACATAATTTCATTCCCAATAATTATGTTTGGATATATTTGCAGAAGAAAATCAATAATTCTGCATTTTAGATGTTCTGCTGTTTTCTTTCTCATTCAATTTCTATTTTGCAAAGATTTAAATTATTTGTAACAGAGTTGTTTAAAATATCTTATCTATAGATATTTGGCGCATAGCCCAATCAATGGGCTATGCTGATGAGTTTACTACCCAAAGCTGTTTCTATACGAGCAATGGTTTGAGTCGTGAAGTTATGTCTGCCTGTTAGCCATTTGGAGATTTCTGAGTCTCGCTTGTTGAGCAAACGGGCGAAATCCTTTTGGATGAGTCGCTTGGCTTTCAGAATCTCACTAATGCGCTCGGCAATACCGAAAGACAAATCGAACTCTGCCTTTTGCTCGGCAGGTATCGCAGCGAGGCAATCACGGAATAATTTGTTCTGTATCATGACGCTTAAATATAAAATGCGTTTATAGTTCGTTGTCTAGGATTTTCATCATTTCTGCTGCTGTAATCACTTGCGGTTCTTTTGGGAAGTGTTTGAGATTACCTGTTACTAAGA
>NZ_VZCB01000069.1 GCF_009494395.1 Segatella copri
TAGAGCACAACCTTGCCAAGGTTGGGGTCGCGGGTCCGAGTCCCGTTTTCCGCTCTATTTTATTTGTTTAAATAGAGAAACATACCTAATTTATGAATTTATATTTAAGATATTTTGATCAGGAAGCATTTGCAACAAATGTGGATCAAGCAATAGATTTTTTGAAGAGTATTCCTGAAATTGGTATGGACGAATCATTAGAGGCTGATGTACGCGATTATGCTGCTAGTGATGTTTGTTATCCTAAGCGTTATAAGGTTCGCCCCCGTGTCTATTTCATCGTTATAAAAACCACTGCAGCTAGCATGCGTGACTTCAAAGACAAGAAGGCGTTGCGTTCAACTCCTTCTGAGGAACATCGTGAAAATGTGAGCCCTTCTGTTGTTCGATTGAACCAGCAACAGCCGGGTTGGTATGAAGGTGCGCTTGATTTTAAGCGTGTCGTTATGATTCCTGCCACTGGTAAGTTCGAATATCGTGATACCCATTTCGTTGCTAATGTCAAGGCACTCTCTGCTTTGGACTGCTATAATCGTATCGTTGAGTATTTGCGTCAGCGAGTAGATTCCCGTAGCCAGTTCCCGTCGGCAAAGGGTAAGAATTTTGCATACCGTTATTTGGGTATGTGGAAATAAAGTAATGTAGATAAGTTTCAAATTTGAGGAGGTAGGCTATGAATAAAGTCATGTTAATAGGCAATGTGGGTAAAGAGCCTGATGTTCATTATTATGATGCCGACCAAGCTGTAGCTCAAGTGGTATTGGCAACGACAGAGAAGGGGTATACTCTGACTAATGGAACTCAGGTGCCTGACCATACTGATTGGCATAATCTGGTTTTTTACCGGGCTTTAGCAAAAATAGTGGAGAGATATGTTCATAAGGGTGATAAACTCTATGTGGAAGGAAAGATACGTTATCGCTCGTATGATGACAAGCAAGGAAAGCGCAGGTATATAACTGAGATTTATGTTGATAATATGGAGATGCTTACGCCGAAATCAATGTCATCGTCAGCATCTCAAGCTTCTCAGACTGTTACCCCAACACCTCAGCCTGCTACACAGGGAGCAAGTGGTTCTTCTCAGACGTCACAAAGTGAAGATGGACTCCCATTCTAGCTAGTGCTATTTTGTTGTTATTAAATTTTAAGATCAGAAATTGGATATTTCAACCATAACAGATGCTTTCGGAGATGTGGTTTTACAACAGCCCACTACCGGAGTGATTATAGCAACCATTCTGGCTGCTGTATTGTTACTTATGTCTGCTTTTGCCAGCGGCTCGGAGATAGCATTCTTCAGTTTGTCACCCTCTGATGTCGCTGAGCTGGAAGACGGAAAGTTTGATGCAGACAAGAAAATTCAGAATCTTCGTGATGATTCTGAGCGTACATTGGCAACAATTCTTATTGCAAATAATTTTGTCAATGTTACAATTATCATGCTCTTGAACTATGTGATTGCTGGCGTTATTTCGTTCGGTGAAAGAGCACTTTTACTTCAGTTTCTTTTTACTACAGTAATTCTCACCTTCTTACTCTTGCTTTTTGGTGAAATTATGCCAAAGGTTTATGCCCGTCAAGATCCGTTGAAGTTTTGTCGTCGTTGTGTGGGAGGAATTCTGTTTGCCCGTAAGCTGTTTTGGCCTATTGAAAATATTTTGCTCAAGAGCGGAATGATGGCAGAAAAAATCATACAGAAAGAGAATCATGTTCTAAGTGTTGATGATCTGGAACAGGCATTGGAACTCACTGATAAAAACGATATCAAGGATGAGCAGAACATGCTGAAGGGTATTATCCGTTTTGGAGATGAAACAGCCAAAGAGGTGATGACCAGTAGACAGAATATTGTAGATTTGGATATCCGAAGTAATTATGCAGATGTCTTGAAATGCATTGAAGACAATAATTATAGCCGTATTCCAGTTTATCAGGATAATACGGATAATATTCGTGGCATTCTGTATATCAAGGACTTACTGCCTCATCTTACGAAGAGTTCCAATTTTCGTTGGCAGAGTTTGATTCGTCCTCCTTATTTCGTTCCTGAAACAAAAAAGATTGATGATTTGTTGCGTGAATTTCAGGAGAATAAGGTGCATATCGCCATTGTGGTAGATGAATTTGGTGGTACAAGCGGCATTGTCACTCTTGAAGATATACTAGAGGAAATCGTTGGCGAAATAAATGATGAATATGATGAGGAAGAGAAGTTCTATTCGAAATTGAATTACAACACATTTATTTTCGAAGGAAAAACCCTGCTTACAGACCTTTGTCGTATCTTGAATGTAGATGATGAGGAGTTTGAAGAGGTAGAGGGTGATGCTGATACTTTGGCAGGTCTGTTGCTTGAGATAAAGGGAGATTTCCCTAGTATTCACGAGAAGATAGATTATAAGAATTATACTTTCGAGGTGATGAATGTAGAGGAGCGCCGTATCAGTAAGATTAAGGTTACGGTGCATCCCGTAAGAAATCAGGAAGAAGAAAAAAAATAACATGGTATGGCAGTAGTCAATATACGTGAAGTTTATCCAGGTGTGAGTTTAGGCTTATGGCAGATGGATGAGGAGGTAGAGCAGTTGTTCGAACAGTATCCTCATCTTCAAGCCTATAGATCATCATTGGAGGCAAAATATAAGAATGATGGCAGGAAACTGGAGTTTCTTGCCATTCGTGCATTAATGTATGAGATGTTGAAGGCGAATGGTGCATCCAAGGGTTTGCTTTCTCATGCTGGCGATATCATCCATAATGAGGCGGGTAAACCTTTGTTTCGTGGTTATCACATCAGTGTGAGCCATACCAAGGGGTACGCAGCGCTTATTCTTTCCAGAAATCAGGAAGTTGCTGTAGACATAGAATATTTCAGCGATAGGGTAGAACGTATTTCTTCTAAATTCTTAAGAAAGGATGAGAATGCTTCTGATTTGGATTCCAAGTTGGTACATTGGTGTGCCAAGGAAACGGTTTACAAATTGTTTTCTGAAGAAAACTTGAAGTTTGATGATATGCGCGTGAAGCCTTTTGATACGATGTCTGATTGGGCTTGTGATGTAGAGAACTTGAAAAATAAGAAGGTAGCGCATGTTGACTTTGAACTGACCATGGAGTTTGTCTTAACTTATGCAGCTATGTAAATTCCTACAAAATGAAAGTTTTATGAAAAAAATAATGGGGAGAGGAGTGCTGCTGAGTACTCTTCTTTTTTTTAGTTTCATGGGCTATGCAGAAGAGTGGCAGGTGGTGAGAGAGAATGCTCAAAAGTCTTTTCACAAGACAGTACCTGCTGGCAACTATAGTGGCATTACCCATTTGCATGATGATATATATGCGGTGGTGAGTGATAAGTCGGATAGTGCCCTCTACTTTAATTTTCGTATCCAAGTGAATCCTGCAACGGGCGATTTAGAGCAGGTGGAGAACCTGGGTTATACTTTTATGGTGGATGGTAGTCGCTTTGATGGTAAACCATGGCATGGAACGGAAAAAGGTTTTGATCATGAGGCTATAGCTAAGGTATCGGATTCAACTGTGGTAATAGCCAGTGAAGGAAAATGTAGATTGAAGGAATATCTCATAAAGGATTATCCTGCGAAATTATATCTGAAGGGTTGGGAGAATGTTTGGCCGCCAGAGGATTTTTATCCTAATTATAATTTCGAGTCACTGGCTTTCGATTCTATCCGCCATCTACTTTGGACAATTCCTGAGAGTACGCTTCGGAAGGATGGTGTACCGGCTACCCCGGAGAATGGATTAGCTAATAAGTTGCGGTTAATGGCTTATTCCTGGTCTCATGGTTTACAAGATTCTATCGGATTTGGCATGGCAATGTACGCTTATCAGATGGATGCACCTTCTACTCGTAGGAAAGCCGAGACGTATGTGATGGGAGTAAGTGAACTTTGCGTTTTGCCAGATGGGCAACTTCTGGTATTAGAGCGTGAGGCTTTCATTCCGAAAGTAAAATTGGGCGCATTTTGCAAGTGCAAGCTTTTTTTAGTGAATCCTTCAAATGAGAAGAGGATTTCTGCTTTAGATCTTCTCAATCAAGATTCGCCCTTTGTCAAAAAGCAATTGCTCACAGAATGGAAGACTAGTCTGTCGCTCGTAAAGCGTTCTTTTGCAAATTACGAAGGAATGTGTCTTGGCCCCAAATTGGAAGATGGTTCTCAAGTACTTATCCTGCTTTCTGATTCACAAAATCAATATGCGGGAGTATTAAGAGACTGTTTTAAAACAATTGTGATAAAGAAAAAATAAAGTAGAAAAATGAAGAAGATATTTTTGTTCATATTATTCTGTCTTTCCGTATGCAGCATGTCGGCTTACGACTTTCTGCGAGCCGTGAAAGATGAGATTCCGGGAGGTTACAACTTCTGGGTTTATACGCCAGTAGATTATTTTTATTCGCAAGAGCAGACACCGGTCATCATCTTTCTGCATGGTGCCAGTCTTTGCGGCAGGAATCTGGATAAGGTGAGAAGGTACGGACCGCTTGATGCCATCGTCAAGGGGCGCGATATCGATGCGCTGACCATCGTTCCGCAGAATCCGGGAGGAGCCTGGAATCCGAAGAAAATCATGGATATGCTCGACTGGGTGAAAAAGAATTATCCGTGCGATTCTACCCGGGTTTATGTTCTGGGCATGAGCTTGGGCGGTTATGGAACCATGGATGTCTGCGCCACTTATCCCGACAGAATAGCTGCCGGCATGGCGCTGTGTGGCGGCTGTTCTTATAAAGATGTGAGCGGATTGGGCGATTTGCCTTTCTGGATTATCCATGGCACAGCAGATAGGGCAGTACCGGTCAAGCAATCGAAGGTTGTGGTAGATAAACTTGAAAAGGATGGCAAGGATACCCGATTGATATACGACTGGTGGAAGGGTGCCAATCACGGTACCCCTGCCCGCGTGTTTTATCTGAAGAAAACCTATCAGTGGCTCTTCTCTCACAGCCTTTCAGATAAGGACAGACCCGTTAACCGCAACATCAGTATTACGATGAGCGATCTGGGAAGGGCGTATGGTGATGTGAACCGAAATGCCCCTCAGCCTGAACTCATCGATGGTCCGAGTGTGATCAAGCAGGAGGGAAATGAATATTAAGGAATCAGGTGAACAGTTCTGCTACCTTCTCCAGCCAATTCTTATCAATATCATCGAAGGTGCAGAGGTGTTCGCTGTCAATATCCAGTACGGCAAAAAAAAATGAAAAACTGTCATTTTCATAGAAATATTTCTATCCTTTCAATCTTTTTTCGTACTTTTGCACTATCAATTAAGCTAAAGAAAAGTCTGATTTTAAATGAAGTAAGAAAATGGCTGATAAAGATATGAAATGGAAGACGCTCTCGCAGAAGTATCTGATAGAGAAGCCTTGGCTCACGGCACGAGTGGATAAGGTGGAATTGCCTACGGGAGCCATCATCGATGAATATTACGTGCTGGAATATCCCGATTGGGTGAACACCATCGCCATCACGAAGGACGGAATGTTCGTATTCGTTCGCCAGTATCGCTATGCGATAGGTAAGACGGTGAATGAACTCTGTGCCGGAGTGATAGAGAAGGGCGAGGATCCGATGGTGGCTGCCAAGCGAGAGCTGATGGAAGAGACTGGGTTCGGAGGCGGTAACTGGCAGAAGTGGATGACGATTTCGGCTAATCCGAGCACTCATACCAATCTTACCCATTGCTATTTGGCTACGGATGTGGAGCGCATGGATGTGCAGCATCTTGACCAGGCTGAGGATATCGAGGTTCGCCTCTTCTCCAGGGAAGAAGTGATAGAAATGCTGGAGAAGGGTGAAATCTGGCAGAGCCTGATGGCTGCTCCGCTATGGAAGTATTTTGCGAAAGCAAAGTAAGCTGCAGGGCTTCATTTATAAAAGCCAAGTAAACAGCAGACAATAGACTGTAAGCAATAGACATTAAACAATAAACATTATAAAGATGGTAATAGATTTCGAAAAGATTGCTGAGGCTCACTTGGAGGGCTTCAAGGGTGGACAGGGTAAACTCGACACCCGTAACTATGTGGATGACAAGGTGAAGATTATGTATTCTACCTTGCGTCCGGGTGCATCAACTGGTCTTCATACTCATGAGGGCAACTGCGAGATTATCTATGTGGTAAGCGGCACTGCTACTTTCCATTATGATGATACCGTGGAGGAGGTTCGCCAGGGACAGGTGCATTACTGCCCGATGAACCATGCTCATTATATGGAGAATCTCACAGATCATGATCTGGTGTATCTCGCCATTGTGCCTGAGCATCATTAATATCCCTGAAGTATCAGGGAAAACCACATCATATTCCTCCTGAGGAAAATGTAAAAAGAAAGTCCAACTCGGATGCCTCTCTCTCTGAAAGGCTCCAAGCTGGACTTTCGTCATTCTTATCTCTCTCTTTCTTATATTGCTATAGTCATCTGTTTTTTATCTAAAAGAATATGCTGCTGATTATAGTTTCTCGCAGAACTCGATTTTCTCCTTGTTAGGACCTTCGATGGTAAAGAACTTTACGCCGTTCTCCCAGAAAGGGAGACCATTTACCTGCTGATCCAGCATCTTGAAGGTGCCAGCTTCCTTCACTACCAGGAAGAGATCGTCTATGTTCTTTACATCGATGGCGATGTGGTCGATGGCTCCATATTCCATCTTTGCCTGATGGTTCTGATAGGTCTCGATGATGAGATTGTGGAGCTGGAGGAAGGCTACTTCCTCGGTGCCGTTTACTGTGCGGAGGGCTGTCTCGAAGCCCAGGGCATGATAAAACTCAATGGTCTTGTTGATGTCGTTGGTAGGAATGCCGATGTGCTGCACACCTGTTGTAAAATCTTTAATCTTCATAATGAATTTGTGTTTAGATGATTGTTATGATAAAACTTTCTGTGTTTTTTTGAAGATTTAGAAGCGGATGATTTCTGCTCCAATCTGGAAATAACTCTCGTTGCTCTGCGGATTCCACATGCCCTTGGCGTAAACAGGAACGGTGTAGTTGCCGAGCTTGAGGTCGTGGGTGGCTTGCAGCGATACGTGAACGATGCCTGCCGTGGTTCCGAAGAAGTGGGCATCCTCGCCAGCTCTGTTCAGGGCGAAGGCTCCACCTACTCCTGCATCTACCTTCCAGCCATCCTTCTGGTAGATAGGGTATTCCGCATAGGCGAAGGTGGAATATTTCTGCTTCGTATTGTCGCTGTTGCGGTCGCGTCCGAAAACTACCGTTGACCAGCTCAGGAGCAGTGGAAACTTCTCGTCCTGGAACCGGTAGCTCAATGTAGCATCGAGGAATCGGCCGGTGGTATGGGCAGAATAGTTCCAGTATTCCTTATTATTATAGGTGGCGCCAGGGGAGAAGTTGTAGGTGTCCCATAGGGCGAATCCCCAACCGCCAGCCTTCAGATTCAGATAATGGTTAAACTCCTTGTAGGAGCCTTCCGAGTTGCAGCCACCCCAAAGTCCCACGGTAACGTGGTCGTTGACCATCGTATAGCTCAGGTCGGTGAGGAGGACGATGCCGTCGGAAACTTCCATGCCACGCCACAGATGATTGTTCTGCACGTTGGCTTTCAGATGGAGCTGTGCGTGGGCATTTCCCAGATACGCTGCCATCATCAAAACAATAACTACAATTCTTTTCATGGTTGAACTATAAAACAATTTTTGAACCTAACTAAAACTAACTAAAACAAACTAATAACTTTTTGAACCTTATAAACTTTCACTAAAAAATCAAAATAAATGAAACGTATATTTATATGAAAATAATCTTCGCAATAACTTTGGGCAAATGTGGCTTTACTTGGTAAATTCATCAGGCAAAACAGGCATGGCTCCATTCTGTGTACAGACGAATGCCGAAACCTTTACTGCCAATTCATGTGCCTCTCTGACGCTCTTTCCCTTCAGGATGCTTGCCACGAATGCACCTGTGAAGGAATCGCCAGCGCCCACCGTATCAGCCACTTCTACCTTCGGAGTCTCTATAAACGAAACTTCGCCAGGGGTGAATACGTAGCTGCCGTTTACACCGCAGGTAAGAATGAGCATCTTCAGATTGTACTTGCCCAAGAGGAGCCAGCATTTGTTCTCCAGGTCGATGCCCGGATAACCGAAGATGCGGCTTACGGTAATCAATTCCTCGTCGTTGATCTTGAGGATGTTGCATCGCTTGATGCTCTCGGTGATAATTTCCTTGGTATAGAATCCCTGACGGAGATTGATATCGAAGATTTTGAGGATTCCTTCTTCCTTCGGCATGTTATCGAGGAAGCGGTAGATGGTGTTACGGGAAACCTCGTTGCGCTGAGCCAGCGAACCGAAGCAGGCTGCGGTGCAATTCTTTGCCAACTTCTCCAGGGCTGGTGTGTAGGGGATGTTGTCCCAGGCTGCTCCCTCCTTGATGTCGTAGCAAGGAATGCCGTTGGCATCGAGTGAAACCTGGACGGTGCCTGTAGGGTAGGCTACCTTGTCTATCTGATAGTTGAGATGGTGATCGTTGAGTTCCTTCTCCAGTTCCTTGCCCAGTTCATCATCACCCATTGCACTGACCGCACAGCTATTGAGTCCGAACTGTGAAACGTGGTAAGCAAAGTTGGCTGGAGCGCCACCTAGCTTCTTTCCTTCTGGAAGCACATCGAAGAGTGCCTCACCGATACCTATCACTGATTGTTTCTTTTCCATTGTCATTTTTACTTTAAGAATGTTAGAGATGTTACTTGATTTCTGTTGCAAAGGTAGCATTTTTCAGCTACCTTCACAAAGAAAAATCATCTAAACTTTCTGCAAACGTTCCCGCAATCGTTTCCAATTTCTGCAATCGTTTGCAGTATGTTTCTTCTCTTCTATCCTTTACTTCTTCTCTCCAGGTTTCTGTTCGAAATCGATGAGAACCTTCATGCTGGTTTCGCGATGGGTGTCGATAAACTTGTAGGCATCATCGTATTCTTCGAAGGCGAAACGGTTGCTTACGAGTGGCTTGAGGTTGACGATGCCCTTGCTTACGTAATCGATGGCTGTGAGATAATCTTCGTGGCGATACATCATCGAACCGATGAGTCTCAACTCATGCTCGCCGAGATAGAACATGCTGAGGGCTGGGTCCTTGGCAAAGACAGCCACAACCACGATGTCGCTACCTTTCTCGATGGTCTCCATCAGCGAACGGATGGAAACTTCTACACCAGCTACTTCGAAACCTACCTGATAGCCTTCCTCACCGAAGAGTTCCTGGGCTGCCTCCTTCAAGGTCTTCTTGGTGATGTTGAGGGTATGCTTGATGCCGCATTCGCGAGCCTTAGCCAGGCGGAGGTCGCTTACATCGGTAATGAGTACATTCTTGGCACCACGGGCAATGCAGAACTGGGCTATGAGGTTGCCGATGGTTCCTGCACCGCTCACTACTACATTCTTACCCTTCACATCGGTGCGGTTGCTGGCATGGGCACCAACGGCTGAAGGCTCAATCATGGCACCATAGTCGAGGCTCATGCCTTCCGGCAACTTAGCCACGCGGTCATCATCTACTACGAAGAAATCCTGTGCAGCACCATCTGCCTGGAAAGCCTGAACACGCAGGTGCTCACAAACGTTATACTGTCCTCTCTTGCAAGGGTTGCACTTGCCGCAAACCAACTGTGGGCGAGCGGTGATATGGTCGCCAGGCTTGCAGACGGTAACTTCGCTGCCTACAGCCATAACCACTCCAGAGTACTCATGTCCCTGAACCACTGGGTAGAAGGTGGCTGGGTGAAGACCGTGGTAAGAGTGAATCTCGCTACCGCAGATGCCGATGCGCTTGATGTTGACGAGAACCTGATGAGCAGTTAAGTCTGCTGCCTTTGGTTCTGCTACTTCCTTGAATTCGATATGCTTTGGTTCTACCAATATTGCCTGTCTCATAATTATAATATTTTGAAATTGTTATTGTTATGTTGGTGGGATAAAAGATCCCGGTTTAATTTATTTCTTCTTATTCTCCAGATCGGCCATGATCTGCTTGTATTGCTTCTTGTTGAGCTTGTAGAAGCAGAGGCATCCTGCGGTGACAATCCACAAAACTCCAGGAATGGTGCTGAAGGCGTGGTGCATGATGCTCAATACTTCCGGATTCTGCATGGCGTTGCTTACGTATCCTGCACTGCCCAGGGCAATGGCGAGAAGCGATGTGCCGAGTGCCATTCCTATCTTGTTGCCCAGCGAGATGAAGGCGTATTGGAATCCATCGTTTCTGATGCCCGTCTTCCACTCGCCATACTCCACACAGTCGGGGATGATGGCATAGATGGCTGTATTGAAGCCTGAGAAGAAGAACCACGACAAAGCTGAGAACAGATAGAACATGATGGCGCTGCCGTTAGGGCTGAAAAAGTACAGACCTATCATCGTAATACCGGTGAGGAAAGCGAAGATGGCTGCCGTGAAACCCTTGTTGCCCGTTTTTCTGAATACCAGAGGGAAGCAGGCTGCACCTATGATGCTTGGCACGATGATGGCCATGGAATAGTAGGAGAAGAGTGTTGCCGAACCTTCTACATAAGTAAAATAGTAGAGCATGTCGGCGTTGCGTCCGTAGTGGATGAAACCGAAGAGCAACTGTCCTAAGAGGGCGAGCAGATAGGGCTTGTTCTTCATCACGGAGCGAAGCTGCACCTTTAGAGGGAGCTTCTGTCCCACAGGAACTTCTACCACTTCCTTGGTCTTATGGAAGCAGAACAGATGGCAGGCAGCGAAGATGATGCCGTAGAGTACAGCCACAGCCAGATAACCATATTTGGTATCGCCTGCGCCAAACCAGCTGATGAGCGGAACGGTTACGATGTTGATTACTCCGATGGCCATCATGGCGCTCACCGAACGGCTGGTGTTGAGCTTGGCTCTCTCATCGATGTCTTGTGTCATGGCTCCGCAGAGTGTGCCGTAAGGCAGGTTCACGCAGGTATATCCCAGCACCAGGATGCAGTAGGTTACTGCCATATAGATAATCTTGGCGGTCTGGCTCCATTCCGGATGAGCCCAGAAGGTGAGTATCAGTACCAGTGCCGTGATAGGAGCTCCGAAGAGCAGCCATGGGCGGAATCGTCCCCATCGGGTGTGGGTCTTGTCGGTAAGTGTGCCGATGATGGGGTCGTTGATGGCGTCCCAGAATCGGGACACAAGCATCAGGGTTGCTACGGCACCCATGCTGATTCCGAACACATCGGTGTAGAAAATCATGAGGAAATTGCCCACGAACATCCAACTGAAGTTGCAGCCCACATCGCCCATGCCATAGGCGAGCTTACTGATGAAGGGAACCTTTCCCTGTGAATGATTCTCTTGCGAGTTGCTCATTTGTGAAACATTCGCTTGCATATTGTCTGCTTGCGAACTGTTCGCTTGAAATTTAGAATCTTGTTCCATATTTCTTTTTCTTAGGTTTGATTGTGATACTTAATGTTGTTTATTCTTTGTCTTGTGAAGAAATAGAGCGATTTGAGAAATCGTTTTTCCTTTTCACGCTGCAAAGATAGAACGATTTCGCTGGAAAAACAAGAAAAAAAACGACTCTTTTTTTGCAACCGTTCCCGCAACCGTTCCCATTTTCCGCAACCGTTCCCAAAAAGATTTCTCTGTTTTTTTGTTGTTGCTTTCATAGAAAATAAGTATCTTTCCTCTATAAAACGAAAATGATTTCCCTCGCATAGGGTAACTACAATT
>NZ_VZCB01000034.1 GCF_009494395.1 Segatella copri
TTTTGAGTATTAATAACTTATTTAATAATCGTCTCGTTTTAACGGGACACTAGTGTCATCAACTATGATATCCATTGGAATCCAGTGCGCATCATCCAGCGCTTCGGCCGTGTGGACCGTATCGGCAGCAGAAACGATGTCATCCAGCTGGTTAACTATTGGCCGGATATGGAACTGGACCAGTATATCGAACTGAAAGGTCGTGTAGAGAGCCGTATGAAGGCTACCGTCCTCACCAGTACGGGCGATGACAACCTGTTGTCGCAGAACGAGAAGGGTGACCTGGAATACCGCAAGAACCAGCTCAAGAAGCTTCAGGAAGAGGTGATAGACATAGAGGATATGGATACCGGCATCAACATCATGGATTTGGGCTTGAATGAATTCCGCCTCGACCTGCTGGCATACGTCAAGGAAAATCCGAATGTAGAGCACTCGCCGTTTGGCATGAATGCGGTGGTGGCCAGTTCGGAGAACGCCAAGCCGGGCGTTATCTTCATCCTGAAGAATAGAAACAGGAATATCAATATCGACAGGAAGAACTTGCTGCATCCGTTCTATATGGTGTATCTGGGCGAAGATGGCTCCGTTGTCTGCGACCATCTGCAACCTAAGAAACTGCTCGATGTGATGCGCCACGTGTGCCGAGGCAAGAGTCAGCCGGATAAGGAGTTATGTGCCATCATCAACCGGGAAACGGCTGACGGCCGACAGATGAGCCATTATAGTGATATGTTGGCGAAAGCGGTTGACAGCATCATTTCTGTCAAGGAAGAGTCGGATATCGACAGCCTGTTCTCCATGGGCGAGACGAGTGCCTTGCTGGGAGATGCCAAGGGGCTGGATGACTTTGAGTTAATAACATTCTTAATTATCAGATAGTATGATAGATTTACATTATCCTCCAACCACGTTTGTTGGCAAGCCCGTTCCTAAGAACGCTTTCTACAGGCATCTGGAAGTGAATGCGAAGATGAAGCAGCACTTCGTAGATGATGTGGTGGCCATCAAGTGGCTCTATAAGCTGGCTCCTTCCACCCTCAATGTGGCAGATGGCAAGGAGGTTCACGAGATTGTGGTCTTTTCTGCGCAGCTGAAGTCGCAGGATTGTCCGGATGATGTCTTCCTCTTCATCGATAGGAACATGCCTCGCCACGTGGTGTTTGTTCTGGAATATGAGGGGCAGTATAAGCTGCTGCTTAACTATAAGGAATGGCTGGATGCTGCAGCAGGAACCTTCAAGATAGTGAAGTCTTTCGCTTCGGAATGGCTCCGTGAGGCAGATTTGTCTTTGCCTATCCAGGGGCTTACGATGGATGCCATCTATGAAAATATGGCAGGCGTGATTTCCGGCTATGGCACGAGCCGTAGCGAGGAAACCAAGCGCATGGTGGAACTGGAGTCCTTGATACAGAAGGGCAGGAAAGAGATTGCAGCCTTGCAGAAGCGGGTTCGGACTGAAAGGCAGTTTAACCGGCAGCTGGAGCTGAACAACGAGGCTCGGGCGTTGAAGAAGAAGGTTGCGGAATGGGAAAAAGAAATGAAAGATTTTTCCTGATTCAGCAAAAGTGTACGAGTTCGTACACTATATGGAAATGATGAAGAATAATTTATAAAAAATAGATAATATGGATAGACCCAATAGAATGGAATTGCAGTCGGCAGATGGAGCGCAGCTGAATCTGGATGCGCTTTATCAGATTGCGCCTTCGTGCTTTACGGAGGTAGCCGACCCTGATACGGGGGGGTAAAACGTGTAATTAATTTTGACGTGCTTCGCCAGCTTCTTGGTGACAATGCAGTGGAAGATGCTCCTGAGGCATACGAGTTCAACTGGGTTGGCAAGCAGGCAGCTCGTGCCGAAGTTTTGGAGCCTATTAAGAAGACGCTGCGTCCCGTAAAGGAGGATAGTGTGGATTGGGATAACACCCAAAACCTTTATATTGAGGGTGATAACCTCAAAGTGCTTAAACTTCTCCAGAAGTCTTATCTGGGTAAGGTGAAGATGATTTATATTGATCCGCCTTACAATACGGGTAATGACTTTGTTTATCATGATGATTTTGCGATGTCTGCTGATGAGTATGCTGAGGCTTCGGGAGCAGTAGATGAATTAGGTAATAAATATATCAAGAACATGGATTCGAATGGACGTTTTCATTCGGATTGGTGCTCTATGATGTATTCGAGATTGATGGTGGCGAGAACGTTGCTGAAGGAGGATGGTGTGATTTTTATCTCGATTGATGATAATGAGGTTGAGAATCTGAGAAAGATTTGCGATGAAGTTTTAGGAGAAAGTAATTTTATAGCACCTTTTATTTGGTCGCTTCCGAGAGGTATTAATGCAGGATTAATAGCAAGGTCTCATGAATATATTTTGTGTTATACCAAAAACTATAACGTAAAGAAATATTTCAACCGATTAACAGAAGATGTAGAATATTCTATTGAGCGTTGTAATAAAAAAATTGATTCTAGACACCCTGAAAGTGTTATTGAATTCCCTGCAGGAATAAGATACGAAGGTAAAGATCAAATTTTAGAAGGTGAAATACCTGGAGCGGAAAAAATAACAATATTAGGGAAACTATGTTTTAAAGATGGGAAATTAGCCTCACCTGTTAAATTATCAGCAGGTTGGACAATGAAAAATATGTTTCTCTCATGGCTGAAAGGTGAAAAAGTAACAGACCTTAAAGGTCAAACTATAAAAGAATTCTTTTTTAAGGAAAATGGAAGACTATATTCTAAAAAAGAGATGTCAACTCTTTCTATTAAATCTGTATTAAAGGATATTCCAGATACTCAAATTGCGCGCAAAGAAATGGAATCATTATTTGGAAGTCAAGATATTTTTTCTTACCCCAAGCCTGTAGAATTGAGTAAACTATTAAGCAAATTAGCGTCAGATAAGGACTCCATCATCCTCGACTTCTTCTCTGGCTCCGCCACCACCGCTCACGCTGTGATGCAGCTCAACGCCGAAGATGGAGGCAACCGCAAATTCATTATGGTTCAGATTTCTGAAGAAACTCCGGAAGATAGCGAGGCAAGAAAGGCTGGCTATAATACCATCCCAGAAATCGCCAGGGAGCGTATCCGCCGTGCCGGCAAGAAAATCAAGGAGGAATCTCCTCTTACCACTGCCGACCTCGATACCGGTTTCCGTGTCTTCCGTCTCGACGAAGGCAATTACGAGGATGTAAAGCGTTCTCCGAAGGAATTCAAGCAAGACCAGCTCGATCTGTTCCTGAACAACATCAAGGCCGACCGAAACGACCTCGACCTGCTCTTTGGATGCATGCTCGACTGGGGCGTTCAGCTCTCTCTGCCTATGACCCAGGAGGTGGTGGATGGCAAGACCATCTATACCGTGAACGACGGCGACCTGGTGGCCTGCTTCGCCGAGAACGTATCAGAAGACGTAGTAAAAGCCATGGCAGAAAAGATGCCTTTGCGTGTCATTTTCCGTGACAGTTGCTTTGCCCAGGATGCCGACAAGATTAATATCTACGAGACCTTCAAGCAGAAGCTGGATTGGAGCGACCAGGAAGTAGTTAAGAATATTAGAGTGATTTAAGCCTATGAAACTCAGATATAAACATCAACGCTTCCAAACCGAAGCGGCGCTGGCTGTGGCTAATGCCTTTACAGGTCAGCCCAAAAGCGACGGACAGAGCGACCATATCGTGGACCAGGGAGTTCATCAAGACCTCTTTGTAGTAAAAGGCTTTGGTAACAAGAACGTCATCCTCGCACCGGAAGCCGTCTGCGAGAATGTAAGAGCCATACAGACAGAGCAGGGTCTGAAACCTGTAGAACAGCTGCAGCAGCTGCAAGGCGTAGGTACCGCCCTCACCATCGAAATGGAGACGGGTACGGGTAAAACCTATACCTACATCAAGACCATGTATGAACTGAATGCCCGCTATGGCTGGACCAAGTTTGTGGTGGTGGTGCCAAGCATCGCCATCCGAGAAGGCGTATTGAAGAGCTTTGAGAGCATGCAGGAGCATTTTGCCCAGGAATACGGAAAGCGCATGCAATACTTTATGTATAACTCCAAGCAGCTCAGTAAGATAGATGCCTTTGCCAGCGATGCAGGCATGCACGTGATGATTATCAATACCCAGGCATTCAACGCATCTATGGATGAGGAGAAGAGTAAAGGCGCACGTCCTGATAAGGCAGCCCGCATCATCTTCGAACGATGTGATGAGTTCGGTTCCCGCCGTCCTATCGACGTGCTGGCACAGACCCATCCTATCATGATTATCGATGAACCTCAGTCAGTATTGGGTGTGGACAAGAAGAACAAGACCCGTAAGGGTATTGCCATGTTCAAGCCGCTCTTTACCCTTCTGTATAGCGCCACCCACCGTAAGGGTGATATATATAATATGGTGTATAAGCTGGATGCCATCGATGCCTACAACCAAAAACTGGTGAAGAAGATTGAGGTGAAGGGTATCAGACAGATAGGCAGTACCGCCACCAACGGCTACGTCTATCTGGAGGAAATCGTCATCGGCAAGGGCAATCCGCAGGCTCGCATCAGCTTCGACATCAAGACACAGACCGGAACGAAGCAGGTAAGCCGACTCGTGGATGAACGCTTCTACCTGAAGGAACAGAGTGGGGGACTTGCCGAGTATGACAACAACTTCATCGTAGAACGCATAGACGGAAGACAGGGAATCGTCCGCTTCCTCAACGGCTTGACTCTGCATGAAGGCGATGCCGTGGGCAGTGTGAACGAAGACTATATCCGTCGTATTCAGATTCGTGAAACCATTCGCACCCATCTGGAGCGTGAGCGCCAGCTGTTCAGTCAGCATATCAAGGTGCTCAGTCTGTTCTTCATCGACCATGTGGATAGCTACCGCCTCTATGAAGGCGAGGATAGCAAGGGTAAATTTGCCAAGATGTTTGAGGAAGAATATAACCGAGTGCTTTCAGAAATGCTGCCATCGTTTACGGATGAAGCCTATCTGCGCTATCTTTCAGACCCTCGCAATGCGGCATCCAAGGTGCATCAGGGCTACTTCTCCATGGATAAGAAGGGCAAGGCGGTGGAATCGAAGGAAAGGCAGGGAGAGAACGAAGAGCGTGCCTTCGACCTGATTATGAAGGATAAGGAGCGTCTACTTTCGCTAAACGAGCCGGTGCGCTTCATCTTCTCGCACTCCGCCTTGAAGGAAGGTTGGGACAATCCTAACGTGTTCCAGATCTGCACCTTGAAGAACTCGGACAACGAAACCAAGAAGCGCCAGGAAGTGGGTCGAGGAATGCGCCTTTGCGTGAACCAGAAGGGAGAACGCCAGGATGCGGATGTTTTGGGCGACCATGTGTTTGATACCAATATCCTCACCGTGATAGCCAGCGAGAGCTATGATGATTTCGCCAAGAAACTGCAGACGGAAATGGCAGAAGCCTGTGCCGACCGACCAATCACCATCACAGCCAACCTTTTCGAGGGCAGGTCATATACGATGGCAGATGGAACCAATGGCAAGTTTGATACCCATCAGGCTGTAGCTATCTATAATGCCCTTATCCGCAAAGATTATGTGGATGATAACGGTGCTTTGATTGCTCAGTATTTTGATGATAAGCGCAATGACAGGCTCGACTTCGGTAAGGCTAATGATTGGAGGGAGGGCATTATTGCAGCCCTTGATACCGTCTTTGATCCTGCGGCTGTAAGACCGGAGAATGGTAGAAAGCCTAAGCTCGCCAAGTTGCAGAAGGACAATTTTGCCAAGAAGGAGTTCCAGAATCTCTGGAAGCGCATCAATCGCCGCACCTACTATCAGGTAAGCTTTGAAACTTCTGGTCTTGTGAAGAAAGCCATCGAGGAACTTGATGAAAAGTTGAGGGTTACGGAAATCCGCATCGTGGTAGAAGGCGGTTCGATGGATGAAATCAGAGATAAGGAGTCGCTTGAAGCGGGCGTGGCAATGACTCAGGGCGATGTCCGAACCATCCATGTAACGGAAGCTGTGGGCAAGGAAGTGACATACGACCTGATAGGTCAGCTGGTAACTGCTACGGGGTTGACACGAAAGACCGTCGTGGAAATTCTGAAGGGTATCAAGCCGGAAACATTCAGCATGTTCAAGATGAATCCTGAGGAATTTATCATCAAGACCGGTCTGATTATCAACGACTGCAAGGCCTCTGCTGTTATCCAGTGCATCACATATAAGAAACTGAATGATGAGTTCTCTACCGACATCTTTACGGTGGATGCTCTGCGAGGCAAGTTGGGCATCAATGCCATAGAGTCAAAGAAGTCGCTCTACGACCTCGTAGTGCTCGACAGCATGGGTGTAGAAAGGAACTTTGCCGAGTCTCTGGAGCGTCAGGATGACGTGGTGGTTTATACCAAACTGCCTCGTGGCTTCTACATCAACACGCCTATGGGCAAATACAATCCCGACTGGGCTGTGGCATTCCGTGAAGGCAGCGTGAAGCATGTTTATTTTGTGGCAGAAACCAAGGGTAATGATATCCAGGGTTCACACATACGTGGCATCGAGGGATGCAAGATAGCGTGTGCCCGCAAGCATTTTGCTGCCATCAGCGAGAATGGATACATTTATGATGTTGTCAAGGACTATCAGGCATTGTATGATGCAGTGATGAAATAGCCGTGGAAATGGTAACGGAATTGCCGGAACAATCGTGAAAGTAAGGAGAGGAAGTGTAGCACTAAAAATGCGCACTTCCCTATGAAAAAATAGGAAAAAGATAAATTTAACAACAACAACAAACTTAAAAATCAACAAAATGAAAGTAATTACATGAATTCTCGAGGTGTTGCTGATATCGCCAGCGACGTCTAATAGCTGCCTCACCTCGTGAAAATCATGAGGGCTACCTTCTCTAACTAGCTAAAGGTAGTTTTTTAGTCACTTCTTCATAAAAGAGATTTAATAAGGGAGTATTATGACTAAAACAATTTTATTTCTTTTGGTTGCGCTTTCCAATATAGGCGTAATCAGCCTGAGTGTATGTATCGTAGTTTATCTCAACGGCAAGCGCATGTTGAAGATGACTACAAGTGTTCAACAACTAGTTAATCTGCTGAATGATGACAATAAACTTAAATGTTAATTTCGAAAATGCACCAGATTGGCATTTTGGTAACAACATCTTCGGTGGGTCTTCTGATAAAGCATCATCTGGTTCTTCATCAGATAGCAATCTCAATGAAGCTGACTTTGAGGATGTGAATGAAGTTAAGGATAAAGGAGAAGATAAATCTGGTTTTTCTCAGAAAGTTATGCCGCTTCTGCCTTTTATCCCTCAGTTGCCTGAAGAATTAAAGAGTGAGAAGGCGGCAAGAATCCTGATGAGATTATATAAGGAGGAGATTTTAGATGAGAATTTCCAACCACTCAATCTTTCCAATTATCAGAAAGCATATCTTGCTTTTCAGATATCCGTCACATTGGCGATAAATAATGTATGGAAGGTGTTTTCGAGATTTTGGAATATGAAGCCTTCTGTGATGAGAACCCGTTATAATGATGCGCTTTCTATGCCTTCTATATTGGATTTTGGTGAAAAAATCAAAGAATATTTACGATAATGCGGCTTTTTGGTAAGTAGTACTAGTACGACCGTACGGGTACGCCCCATTTTTTATCCAAAATATCGCCGTACATTTGCCCCAGATTTCAGAACGATACCGGTTCTGAGGTCTGGGGCTTTTGCGTTTTCTATCGCCAGGTTGCTGGGATAGGTTTCCTGCCATGTTGTAAGTGGCGTAGCGTATCAGCCCATCGGTCTTTGACAAGGTTGATACAATTATTTTTTTTACATTGAACATTGAACTTTATGATATGTTCTAAGGGGCTGACTTGCGAAAAGTTCAATTATTTACATTTAAATTTATTAATTATGACAAATTTAATGAATCAGAAGGTGGGGGGCAGCAAGGCTGCTAGCCCTGCCAAGTGTTGTGCACAGTCTTCTAAAAATAAGAAGGTGGCTGCACAGGTGGCTGTTTTTGAGAATCCGGAGTTCGGAATGGTTCGTACCGCTACTGATGAGAGGGGCGAGCCTTGGTTCTGTGCTAAGGATTTGTGTGATGCGCTGGGATATAAAAAATCGTCAGACTCTGTAAAACAGCATGTTAGATGTGATGACACCATGAAACGTGGCGTATGGGTAGAGGTGGGCATGAAGAAGGATGGAACTCCTGCCAAACGTTTAACGCAGATGATCTTCGTTAACGAGAGCGGATTCTATGCCCTGGTGCTCGGTTCGAAACTGGCTACGGCTGTGAAGTTCAAGGACTGGGTTACTTCGGTGGTGCTGCCTCAGATTCGTAAGACGGGCGGTTATATCCCAGTGAGTGAGGGGGAGAGCGAGGAGGAGATGATTCGGAATGCCGAACAGATTCTACGTGCTACCCTGAAGGAAAAGGAGGGGCTGCTGGAGAAACAGAAGAAGCTGCTCGAAGAGCAGACCGTGAAGCTGCATCAACAGGAAGTGCAGATGGGGCTCGACAAGAAGCTCATCGGCGAGCAGGATGTGGAGATCAGACGTCTCAACGGAGTGCTGGATGAGCAGACGAGATGGGCTTCCATACAGGGCGAGAACGTCATCAACCTGGAGAAGCAGGTGGACGGACTTCTGCCTAAGGCGATTTACAGCGACAATGTGCTGGATTCCGTTTCGTGCTTCACTACCACCCAGGTGGCGAAGGAGCTGGGTATCACGGCGCAGGAACTGAACCGCTCGCTCTGTGCGCTGCATGTGCAGTATTACCAGAGTGGGCAGTATCTGCTCTATGCGGAGTATGCGCACATGGGACTGGCGAAGAGCAGAACCCGATACAATGCCTTTCTGGATCCGAACTGCGATGGCAGAAAGGAGAAAATGGGCAAGGCGGCGACGCATACCTATCTGGTATGGACCGAAAAGGGCAGGAAGTTTATTCACGACCTGGCGCATCGTTACTGGGAGCTCGCGGAGATGTACGAGGTGAAGAGCCTGGGGTAAAGAAGGAGGGGGCCTGCTTCTGGCGGGGGACTTGAGGAAGGGGACCAGGCGTTGGAAACGCCTGGAACGGTGGCTCAGAGGGGGCTTCCTTGCTCCTTCTGCGGCTCCCTTCTTCGCTCCTTCTTCGCTCCTTCTGGAGGGGCTTTCTTCTGGAGGAGGGGGCCTTTGGCGTTAATTTCTTTTTAATATTATTATGGACATGAAAAATGAAACGATGCAACATTGGATTGCATTCAATGGGTTCCGAGGGGGGAATAAGGGCAACGCAAGCTGCCAGCCGCTCTCGGCTTATGACAAGACCATCTCGCTGCCATGGCTGCACGAGATGGTGCTGCAGATTCGTGGCGAGAAGTCCATTCGCAGCGTGGACAGGACTGATGATGCCCAGCTCGCCAAAGCACGACAGAGAATTAAGGGGCAGTTGCCCTTCCGTTGTGCTCACTACTACCGTTTTCTGAAAAACCGTAGATCGCAGAGCAATGCTGACCCTACGGCTTTCCTTTTTCAGACTACCGTGGATGTGGATGATAAGGAGTTTGTGGAGCAGGCGCTGGAGAAGGCGCGCGAGCTGAACTGCAGCGACGGCATCTGGAAAGGGATGCTGCTGCATCTGGAATATTCAGCCAGAAAGAAGCTGCATATCGACATCCGTATGCCGATAGGGATGACCATCGAGGAGACGCAGAAGGCGTATTGTGAGGCGCTGGGCGTGCCTTATGATGAGAGTTGCATCTCGCCCGAAAGAATGATCTATATCACGGATAAAGCCTCTGAAATCTACCGTTCCAAGGACTGGTATGGGGTGCTGCCCGCAGAGGAGCTGAAAGCCCGCAGAGAGGCTTTCTTGAAGCGTGGGCTTACGATTGACGGCAGGGGCAAAGGGAATTTCCCACAGATTTCACAGATGACACAGATTCATTCTGGGGAGGTTCTGAATGCAGGAAAATCTGTGAAATCTGTGTTATCTGTGGGACCTGAAGATAATGCATCTGCGGGGAAAGGGAATTTCCCACAGATTTCACAGATGACACAGATTCATTCTGAGGAGGTTCTGAATGCCGGAAAATCTGTGAAATCTGTGTTATCTGTGGGACCTGAAGATAATACGTCTGCGGGCAAAGGGAATTTCCCACAGATTTCACAGATGACACAGATTCATTCTGATTCTGCCAGTGAGAAGAATCTGATAGCCTTCGACCTGTTTCAGGAATCTGCGGGACTGAAGGGAATGAATATCGATACCGTGGGGTCCAGACATTCCTCTCTGCTCGCCATTATGAGCGCCGGAGCGTCACGTATGATGAGTGAGGAGGAACTGATGAAGGTGGTGGCGAAGAGAATGCCGAGCTATTATCAGGAGAATGACTGCCATCAGCTGATTCATGACTTCTATGCGAAATATGGTGACAGTTCGAAGCCGTTCTCTAGGGATGTGATTCGGGTGAATGCCTTGGCGGAGCAGGCGGCTAAGAGCTTGCTTGCCGGGGATTACAAATCCCCGGAACGCCTGGCGGGGGGCTTTCTTCCTGGACAATATGGTTATAGCTCGCTTGCCGGGGATTACAAATCCCCGGAACGCCTGGCGGGGGACTTTCTTGCTGGACAATATGGTTATAGCTTGCTTGCCGGGGATTGCAAATCCCCGGAACGCCTGGCGGGTAATCATACAGTTCAAAGTTCAATGTTCCAAGTTCAAAGTGAAGAGGAGTATCCTGCTCCTCCACCGATGCCGAAGAAGCTGCCGAAGCTGGTAGAACTGCTGATTTCCAGTAAGCGGCTCCGCGTTTATACCTTGCATAATTCAAAAAAAGCAGTAACAGCTGA
>NZ_VZCB01000077.1 GCF_009494395.1 Segatella copri
GCAAAGGTACGAACAAAAGAGAAGACTACAATGGTATAAACGCGGAGCCGCTTACTTCCAAGGGTGAAGAGTGGGTGAAGGGTGGTGAAGAGTCAAGAGCACTCTTCACCCTCATAACATTCTAATTCACAACAAATTACGTCCAAAAGGTGAAGGGTGAAGAGTAAAAGCGAGAGTAGAATTTTGACAACTGTGCTTGATTACCAAAGGCATCTTCTTCCTAAAAAAACGAGGCGATACATCGTTTCGTGCCTCGTCATGGCATAATGTTGCCCTGGTAGGGGGCAACATTATGCCATAGTCAGGCAATAAATGAAAAAAGGCTTAAATAAGCAGCAATGGAAGCCACTTTCCTCCTAACAAATAGCCATTTTTAATTCTCCCCCCAACAAAAGTGCTGTAATTATTTGGAGGTTTCAGGAATTAATCGTAAATTTGCACCAAATCTAAACAGATTCATAACTAGCTAACTTGTAATTATTAATAATTCAACCAGACAATGAAACAAAAACATTTATTTTTGGGGGCTGCGGTTGCATTAACCTTCCTCTTCAGCGCATCAGCTATTGCACAACCTAGACACACCAAGAAAAAGGTGAAGAAGGTGGTGGAGACCAAAGTTGACGTCTGTCCATTTACCGACAAATGGGTAGAAGACGAAACTAAGTTTGAGGATCGCAAGGAAAAGGCGCACGCTACTTTCGTGCCTTATTCTTCTACTGCCACCATGCAGAAGGACGATTACTTCAAATTCCCATGGCTCACTCCTAAGCACGCCAACTATCTCCTGCTCAACGGAAAGTGGAAATTCCACTACACAGCCGACTGGAAGCAGGGCAAGCCAGAGAAGGATGATTTCTGGGCAGACAACGCCGACGTTTCTTCATGGAAGGAACTCCAGGTGCCTCTCAACTGGGAGATGGCTGGATACGATGTTCCGGTTTACAACAACGTAGGTTATCCTTTCGAGAACAAACCTCCGTTCATCACAGCCTTCAAGGACAATTTCGACAAGAATCCGGTAGGTTCCTATCGCCGCAACTTCAACCTTCCTGAGGGTTGGGAAACCGGAAAGCGCGTGTTCCTGCACTTCGACGGTGCCTGCAGCGCCATCGTGGTTTGGGTAAACGGCAAGTATGCCGGCTATTCACAGGGTGCCAATACCGATGCAGACTTTGATGTTACCAACCTGGTTCGCAAGGGCGACAACAACGTATCGGTCCGCGTTTACCGCTGGAGCGACGGCTCTTACCTGGAGGGACAGGATATGTGGCACCTCGGTGGTATTCACCGCGATGTTTATCTCGTAGCCACTCCTAAGACCTTCGTGGCAGATCATTACATCACATCTGCCCTGAACAAGGATTACACATCAGGCAACCTGAATGTTGACCTGACTATCAATAACGCTGCCAAGGAGAAATCAGAGAAGACGCTGGAGATTGAACTCCTCGACCCTCAGGGCAAGTCTGTTGCCAAGCAGTCTGCCCAGGTAGCGATGACCGCCAAGGATGCTCAGAAGAACTGTCGCCTTAGCATCGACAACCTCACCGGTCTGAAGGCCTGGACCTCAGAGCAGCCTAATCTCTATACCGTTATCGTTCGCCAGAAGGCAGGCGACCAGGAAGAGATGGTATTCTCTACCAAATACGGTTTCAGAGAGGTGACCATCAAGGATAAACTGGTTTATGTAAACGGCAAGCGAGTATTCTTCAAGGGTGTCAACACCCAGGATATTCACCCTCTCTATGGTCACGCCATCGATGTGGAGACCATGCTTCGCGACGTAATCCTGATGAAGCAGGCCAACGTAAACACCGTTCGTACCAGCCACTATCCTCGTCAGGCTAAGATGTATGCGATGTTCGACTACTACGGATTATACTGTATGGATGAGGCTGACGTAGAGTGCCACAACAACCACTCACTTTCCAACAACCCTACCTGGCGCGCAGCCTACGTGGACCGCACAGAGCGCATGGTATTGAGAGACCGCAACCATCCTAGCGTGGTATTCTGGTCGCTCGGTAACGAGTCGGGCGGTGGCGATAACTTCCAGGCTACCTATGACAAGGTGAAGGAGCTTTTGCCTGGTCGCGACGCGTGGGTTCACTACGAGGGTTACAATCACGGTGCCAAATACTCAGACTTCGGTTCAGACATGTATCCAAGAATCGAGGTAGTGAAGAAGCAGATGGATGGTCTACACAACAAGCCATACTTCATCTGTGAGTATGCTCACGCAATGGGTCAGGCTGTAGGTAACCTGCAGGAATACTGGGATCTCATCGAGGCAAGTACAGGTATTACCGGTGGCTGCATCTGGGACTGGGTTGACCAGGGAATCTACGATACACGCCGCATCCGCAAGGGTCTTCCTCTGAAGGATCCTAAGACCGGACTCCACTACTACACATCCGGTTACGACTATACCAAGATGAACAACGGTTACAGAGGATTCCAGGGCGACTTCATGAGCAATGGTATCATTACTCCAGGCAGAGAGTGGACAGCTAAGCTCACCGAGGTGAAGTATGTTTACAGAGACGTGAACTTCGAACCTTTCTACAGCCGCGTACTCACCTTGAAGAACAAGTGCGCATTCACCAACCTGGCTGATATCTATAATCTCAGCTACGAAGTGCTCCGCAACGGCGTTTCTGTAGAGAAGAACCAGGTGGCTATCCCATCTGTATTGCCAGGCAAGACCTGCGACATCAACATCCCATACACCACCGCTGTAGATGATAAGGCAGAGTATGTCATCACCTTCAGCCTCATCCTGAAGAAGGCTACTTCATGGAGCAAGCAGGGTTATGAGATGGCTCAGCAGCAGTTCAAGCTTTCTGCAGAGAATGTAGCAGGCACATCTGTAGCCGACCCTACCTTCGTACAGAAAGACCATGGCAAGTTGCCAGCTATCCAGGAGAAGGGCAAGCTGAAGGTGAAGGGTAACACCATTACCGGCAAGGACTTCAGCATCACATTCGGTGAGGACGGAACCCTCGCCAACTGGACTTATCGCAATACTCAGCTCGTTCAGCCTAACGCTGGTCCTGACTTCAACGGTTTCCGCCGCATCGCCAACGACAACGTGAACCTGGGTGCTACAGGTGGTGTTGCCGAGAACGAGAATAAGGAAGAGGGTGCACTCACCGGCAAGAAGATGATGGTGAAGGCTCCTAAGAAGCAGGGCAAGAACGTGGTTGTGGAGACAGCCGTTACCAACGGTAAGGATACTCACCAGATTGCTTACACCATCTATCCTAACGGAACCGTGGATATGAAGGTGACTACCAACAATTCTTCTGAGGAAACCCGAAAAATTGGTATTGCCATGCAGTTTGCTCCTGGTTTCGAGAATGTGGAGTATTATGCCAAGGGTCCTTGGAGCAACTACATCGACCGCCAGAGAGGTTCATTGTTAGGTTTGTACAAGACCACCGTGGATGGCATGTTCGAAGAGCAGAGTGCTCCTCAGACCATGGGCGACCGCCAGGGCCTGCGCCAGTTGACATTGGACAACAACAGCACGAAGTTGCAGATTACCACCGAGGGCATGGTAGCCTTCTCGTTGTCTCACTTCGATGATGCTCAGTTCAACTACGACGTATTCTATGGTGGCAAGCATCCTTACGACCTGGTACGCTCTAACCAGATTTTCGCTCACTTCGATTTCTGGCAGCGTGGCATCGGTAACCACAGTTGTGGTGGCGACTCTTGTCTGCCACAGTACATGACTCCAACAGGAGCTCATGAGTTCACCTTGCGCTTCACTCCGATGGCGAAATAAGGAAATAGAAATGGCGAAATAAGGAAATAGAATAAGATATAAGAAAGGTGGGTGTTACACGAATTGTTGTAACACCCACCTTTCTTATATCTTGCCTTATATTTGAATGTTGTTACTTTACTGAACTTTCGCATGTGGTTCAAGAATTGGCGAAATTCACCTGCGAACGAGCATTCAAAAATGGCATTTCCCAAAATATCAGGCGAGAAATTTGGAGGTTACGAATTTATTGCTTATTTTTGCAAATGGTAAGCTAAAATACATTTAAGCCATGGCAATAAGAGAAAGAAGAAAGCGAATCTATCGCAAGCGCATACCTTACGGCATGCAGAACTTTGAGGATATTAGAGAGAGGGATTGTTACTATGTGGACAAGACCCCATTTATCGAAGATATAGAAGACTCCAATATGTACTTCTTCTATATTCGCCCTCGCCGTTTTGGCAAGAGCCTCACCCTCTCCATGCTCGAACATTACTACGACATCAATAAAAAGGACAAGTTTGAGTCCCTCTTCGGTGGATTGTACATTGGCGAGAATCCTACGCCTGAGCATAATACATATCTCATCATTCATCTCAATTTCGCTGAGGTGGATGCTGGAATAGATAATTACAAGAAAGGAATGGACGGACATTGTAGCATTAAATTCAATTCTTTCTGCAATGTGTATTCACATCTTCTTCCCACAGGAACAAAGGAAGAGATGAATAAGCGTGACGGTGCCATAGAGCAGTTGGCATATCTGGGCCAAGTGTGTGCGGAAGTCAACCAAAAAATATACCTCTTTATCGACGAGTACGACAACTTCACCAACAACATCCTTGCCAACGAGGAGCATCTGGAGCGATACCGCAACCAGACCCATGGCGAGGGCTACCTCCGTCGCTTCTTCAACACAATCAAGGGGGCTGCCGGCTCAGCTTTGGGACGTGTTTTCGTCACAGGTGTCAGCCCTGTCACTATGGACGACCTTACCAGTGGCTTCAACATCGGCACGAATTACTCGCTCACCCCACAATTCAATGAGATGACGGGATTCACCGAGGAGGAAGTGCGGGAGATGTTGGGCTACTACTCAAGCGTGCTGCCGTTCAACCACACCGTGGACGAACTCATTACCGTGATGAAGCCATGGTACGACAACTACTGTTTTGCCGAAGAATGCTATGGAGAAACCACCATGTACAATTCCGTGATGGTGCTCCACTTCTTGGACAATTACATCCGAAGCAATTACAACATCCCAAAGAACATGATAGAGAGCAATGTTCGCACCGACTACAACAAGCTGCGCATGCTCATCCGTCACGACAAGGAATTCGCCCATGATGCCAGCGTCATCCAGCAGTTGGTTACCAAGGGATACGTTACAGGTAAGCTCGTAGAAAACTTCCCAGCCGACCGGATCAACGACCCGGACAACTTCGTGAGCCTCCTCTTCTACTTTGGTATGGTGACAATAGATGGGGAATATAAAGGCGAAACAAAGTTTATCATCCCAAACGAGGTGGTGCGTGACCAGATGTACACCTATCTCCTCGACACCTACAAGGAAAACGACTTGGTGTACGATACTTATTACAAGACCCAGTTGGAGAGCAAATTGGCGTATGATGGCGGCTACAAGGCATATTTCGAGTTCATCGCCGACAGTCTGAAACGCTATTCTTCGCAGCGTGACAAGCAGAAGGGCGAGGCTTTCGTGCATGGTTTTACCTTGGCGATGGCAAGCCAATGCCGCTTCTATCGTCCTATCTCCGAGTTGGACAATGATGGCGGCTATGCTGACATCTTCCTCTCCCCTCTTTGCGACATCTACAAGGACATGGTGGACAGCTACATCATCGAACTGAAATATTGCAAGACGAGCACCACGGACGAGCAAGTGAAGGAACTCCTCAAGGAGGCTTCTGCACAAATCACCCGTTATGCCGACAGCGATATTGTGAGGGATGCCGTAAAGACCACCCATCTCCACAAGCTCGTAGTGATGTACCGTGGGGCAGAAATGGTAGTCTGCGAGGAAATCGCATGACAGGTTTACAAAATACTACCCAAGAAATTTGGAGGTTACGATTTTATGCTTACCTTTACATACGTGGGATGATTAGACCCACAAACTGATTATTAATGAAAGAAAGCAAGTATGGCGAAAGCTAAGAATGCTCAAGCCAGGGTACTTTTTTGCTCCAGCCAGGGCACTTAAAAGAACTTGTCTCACACATCATTGTATATACCTTCTCTACGCATTCCCATAGCAACTTTGCGTCGGTTGGGTAACGCATGGCGCTTTCGTAGCACGTTGCATCGGTATAGAGCGTATCAAGATCCTTCATGTAGGGTTTCCACGCTTCTGCCAATGCCTCCTGCTGAGTCAGGATCTTCAGGCGCTTGGACAGTTCAAGGATAATATCATCTATGAGCTTGTAGTTGGTCAGGGGATTTGCTTTCACTCTTTTTGAAAGACTCTTCATAATCTTTGTTAAAATCGAGCTCTGTGAACGCAAAACTTGGTGTTCGCGAATTCAACAAGCAAGTGCAAAATTACTAAATGTTTTATAAAAGCACTCCTTTGGTGTTGAGAAATTTCGGATAACTCGACTATAGATTAGAATTGTCCATAAATTATACCAAGGAGCAAAATTCACTCTTCCGTGACGATTCTTCTGCCAATTTCGATTTTAGCAATCTTCCTGTACCAAGGTTGCTCAATTATACTATCATTTAATTCTAAACATCTCAATTTAAGAGTCATGATGTCATAATCATTAAATTTACTCTCATCATATACACAATATGCTGCAATAGAATATTTCAGTTTTTGAGTTTTATCTTCATCATATATGCTATCAGTATATACATTAAATCCCGATTTTATGTTCGTATGTAAATGTTCTCTATAATTGGGACCAATACTATCTCCATCCCATTCATATACTACCCCATCGAGATAATACTTATATCTGAGATTAATTTGCCTATCCAACATGCTAGATGGAATTTTATAAGGTAACTCTTCATCTAATTGCTGAAGGAAGCATTTTATTGGAAATCCTTTTAGCTCTATCGTTTTATCAGCATAATTACCATATTTTACTTCTATAAAAGTAAATGTTGTGTCCAAGGAAGAATCTGCTTTTACTAAAAAGACTTCTCCCTTATAACTTCCCTGTTTTTCATCATAAAATTTAGGAACATTACAAACTGCCCGATGGAAATCAGGATATCGCCAATCCTCGTTAAGACAAGCGAAGAATGTCCCTCCTATAAATACAAAGCAAAATAACAACAATAAGTTTTTTACAAGTCCATTCATAACATTTAAACAGATTATGAGGAAACCTATCTGGGTTGAAATAGGTTTCCTCTTATTATAAACTTTATTTATCAGCCACGATATATCCTTGACAATATGTTGTAATACCGTTCTCGTCACCAGAATGTTTTATTCCTATAATAACGAGATTTTGCTTTGGATATACCATTATTTTATGGCTAGAATATACACACATATCAGCATTTGGATATGGAATAACTTTCACCAATTTACCTTTATATTTCAGCAATCCAGTTTGATACCTAGTCATACCATTCTCATCTCCTTTATGCTCTCTACCCGTAATGATTCTAGAATAACTATTTTTACCTTGCATCTCTGTAGTCATAAAGAAATCTTGCGATTCACTTTGCTTATGCCACTCAGTCCATTCTAAATCCTCAACAGTAATATTATTACAATCTTCATTTCCGTTTATATCAACAGCTTTTAAAGATGCAAAATAATATGTCGTTGTTCCATTTTCATCACCATCATGAGAATACGTATATAATATTTGTGTATTTTTATGATTAGAAACTGAGCACTCGCCGCCTAGACTTTCCTTTTTGGATTCCTCAACTTTTTCTTTTTCATCATCAATCACCAACAATACTTGGTCTTCTTGTATAAGCGACTTGATCGTCGGATTATTATGCGATTTTGACATGATTTCTAATTCCCCACACTTTTGCCACGGTCCAAGAGGTCCCGTTGTCATATTCTGTTCACCTACTTCTCCCCAAGCTCCAGCAAAATACTTCCAAACTTGAGAAGGATTGGTCAAGGAAACAACGCAATTGGTTGCCACCCAATCATATCCCATATTATCAGCATGATCATGAGAAAGGGTAACACCTAAGACATTAACTGTAGAATATGTCCCCGGCTTATTATAAAATGCATGAGAACCCTTAGCACAATATACCGTCAACTCATCCTTTTTACCATGTACTATCTCTAATTCATTTGCAGGATGAGAATTCGCACCAGAATGACAACTCAAACTTGCCCCGGTTATTTTACCATTACCATCTAAACTTACAGTAACACATTCCCAATCCCCTTGATGACTTCCACTTACAATACCTGTAACATCCTTAGCATAATCATATCCGAAGAAGAACCAATAAGATATGGTTTTTTCATTTGCATAATGCACAATGCATGGTACTCTGTAGTTTGGATCTGAATCACCTGTCAAATGATCATCTGGTTGCAAAAAGACTTCCCCTTTTCCAAAACTATTTGGATCGTGAGGACGAAGATTCATCAATTCATATTTTCCATAAGGAGTATGCTGATTCATTATGACACCCAAAGGAATATCATAATACTCTGAAGAATGCGAATCACCTTTCACAAAAGTATTCGTGATTTTGTTATAACCATAATCTGTACCACCTTTTACATGGCGGCGCAATCTTGATAAATGGATATAATCTACAGGATTCATTGGGAAATATGGATCTTCCGAATGCATTTTCACATGCAATACGATTCTCTCATCAGGCTTGGTTGGTTCATCACACACAATCATTCCCAATCCATAATAAGTTGTTCCATTCTCATCACCATAATGATGGCGTGCTGTAATTACATAATAATCATTGGTCTTAAACCAAATACCATCCGACTCTTTTTTAGGTGCAGAGACATGATAACCACTAATAAACGTTGGATGTCCATTATAAAAGACATCTCCAATGGCATAAGCTGTGCTACCATTTTCATCCCCAGAATGTTTCCTCCCAACAATTACTTTTCCGTAAGGTGCATCGTATCCTTCTCCTGTTGACTCTTTTTTATACTCTACCCATGTTACATTCTGAACAGTAATATCTGCATCAGTAATAACTTCTCCGCTAGCAGAAATTGCCTTTAAAGAAGCATATTCATAAATAGTATTGCCATTCTCGTCCCCAGAATGAAGCCTTCCGGTCAACACCATATTTGACGGACATAAGAAGGAGCTTTTACTTTCCTTCATAGATTCGCTTTGTGTCCTTTTATCAGGTACTATTATTGTTCCTTTGGGTGCAGGTTCTGTAGATGGTTCCAAAGAATAGAGCTTTGAATAATTATAATAAGTTGATCCATTTTCATCACCAGTATGATGCCTTCCGGTCATAACCCTTTCTGAATCCGAACAACACCAAATACCTTTTGATTCCTTAATAGAGTCTGAAGAAACCCTATCAGCAGTCATACAATTATTGTCATTAAATCGAACAATTGCAGTCGCATACCGTGTTAGTCCATTTTCGTCACCTTTATGTTCTCGTCCTACAAGAACACGATTATTCAATGCATCAAAACCTTGTCCTGAGGACTCTTTTGTCCATTCAGACCATTCTTCCGAAGAAACCCTAATCACACCAGATACAGGATTGCCTGACTCATCAACAGCCTCCAATTCTGCATCTTCAAACCAAGTTTTCCCGTTCTCATCACCAGAGTGACACCTACCTGTAAGAACACGATTAAAAGAACACAAGTAAAACTCCTGTGAAGCTCTCTTGTAATAACTGGTTTTTTGCCTATTTCTAGGTCTTAAAAAAATCTTTTTCATACGAAAATCAAATTAAAATTTATACTATGTTTGTGGAATTAAATCCAAGTGCAAATATAAAGGTATTTTAAGCATAATTGTTCTTTGAAGCCTGATATTTATATTATTTTATACATTACGAGCCCTCTATTTGTTCTTTTTTACTTTTGCGGTTCTCTTTGTATTAACGCGAATTCAACAAGCAAGTGCAAAATTACTAAATGTTTTTGTAAAAGCACTCCTTTGGTGTTGAGAAATTCAATTTCTTTCTTGGTCTCTCATTAATTTTTGCCATAAACTTTGTTATCATCTGCCTCTTTATATTCGCCCTAGTAGAAACCCCTTAGTTCAAATCAAGAGACAGCCAATCATCGAACTTTTACTTTTTTCAAAATATAATGCCACTATTGCCACGCTATAAGATAGCTAACTGATATTCAATAATTTAAGTGTGGCAATAAGGGCATTTTCTGTTGCAACCAATTGCCACCTAATGCCACGCTACGGCAAAAAAACAGGGGAGTCGCTGCGGAAAACACAGAAATATCGAAGAAAAGAATATTTTTTCTAAGAAAAACTTTTAAAAAAGTGGGAAAAAAACTTGCACTTGCCAACATTTTTTGTATCTTTGCACCCAGTAGGAAAAGTTCCTGCCGATTCCACCTAGAAGCTTATGACTCCTGTGAAACCACTTTTTTATACTTAGAAACCCATAAGCTAATGACACAAGCAGATTTAGTAAGGCTCTACTTCGCCAAAGGAGATGTTTACAACTCATGGAGCTATTGCTTTAACCAGCAATGCCCCCTGGCACAGGAATGTGCACACTATCTATCCGTGACCTACAAGAATCCGGAGCAGACCAAAGGTTACGCCATCTATCCCGATGCCTATCATGACAGAAAATGCGAACACTTCCTGCAGCTCCATCTGACAAAAATGGCATACGGATTTGAGAAGATTCTTGACGAACTGAAACGCAAAGATGAA
>NZ_VZCB01000102.1 GCF_009494395.1 Segatella copri
CCTTGGTCACGCTCAGCTTGCAACTGAACTGTGCGATAGTTCCGTTGATTGTCACACGTCCCATGATAGGGACAATTCCGTTTCTCTCCTTGCTTCCGTTTACATAGAAGACTGTCTTGAATGTACTTCTCATAATTCCTTGCTTTTTGTTCTGTGCAAAATTAAATCATGAGAGTTGCATGGCAAATTCACAACCTGTGCAGAATTGAGAAGTAAAAACCGAAGCCGTTAAAAATGCTTATTAGAGAGTTTCTTTGAGGTAATGACTTGAAAGCGTTTCTACTTCTCAAATCCGCCATTTTCGCATTTCCTCACGAACGTCACTTAAAGCCAACAACTGCCACAACCACCTGAAACTCAAAACAAAAGCCCAAATCTGCTATTTTTTGCTTTTTTAGTCATTCTTTTTCCGAAAAATCGTACTCGTATATGATCATCAGACCTTGCATACTTAGATTCAACAGATTGCCACCCTTCATCATCACTTCCTGTCATAACCTTTTGATCTTTTGACAAAGTTAAATCTACACCTTCAGTAGGTACAAAATCAAAGATACGGATACCTGCAGTGGAAATATTACCTAATGTCACCGATTTTAGCCAATTACAATTGAGAAAGGCATCGTGACTTATAGATGAAACTCTCGGAGCATAGATTGTTTCAAGACGATTACACTCCTGAAAAGCATTCCTGTCTATACGCTTTACATCTTGCAAGTTAATAACTTTCAGCGGTTGACAATTCGAAAATGCATTAGACGGCAAAGTCTCAACTCCGTAAACAGTTAATTCTATACTGCCTTCACTTGCACTTTTTAGAGCTTCTCTTATAGCATCAAACACACTCTTATCTGCATTTGCAGGCAAATTTCTGATTTCAATGTTCTTATTGCCCGCAGCCAAAGCATTTTTTATAATTAGTACAGCATTTTCTGTAGTTGTTACAGCATCGCCACCAGTAATGTCATCGCCAGGCCCCCAATCCGTAACACTTACATTTCCTATTGTAGCTTTGTCCTTACCTATTTTTACATCATAGGTATAGCTCATAGCTTTGTCAAGAGCAGGAATTCCCGTTACATCCAGTTTTGTAGTCTGAGTTGCCTTGCCCTCACCATCATTGTATGTCACAGTGAGTTTGAGGAATTTCTCTGTAGAATTGGCAGCTCCAGGAGATACCAAAGCATAGAATACATTGCTGCCATTTTCTTCTTTTTTACAAGCTTGGATAGCTGCGTAGCTGTCACTTTCTCCTGCAGGAACTTTCAGCTTAGAATAAACTTCTACGGCAGAAAGCGTAGGGTTAAGATCTTTGAACTCATCTCCAAACCCGCTTACTTTGACAATGACGCGAGCCGTCTGACGTTCAAAGTTCAATGTCAACTGTCTGTCGGAAGGTATATATGCCTTTTCTATAGCTTCTCTGCTTATCATATAATCTGACTTCTCTATTTTGTCAACTGTAGATTGGTCTGCTGAGACATAACCTACAGAGAAAGAATTGGTGGTACTTTCATCCGCCTTCTCAGGATAACAAGCCTCGAAAGCCTGGGCATTACCCGTCCAGACCAGATAGTCACCAGCATTCGCAGGTGCCCATACCTCGCCCGTCTTCTTATAAATCACGGTTTTACCCTCAGTAGTTACGCTGATAGCATCGTTCTCATTAAAACTCTGTTGTTCCGCTTCTGTACCCACAGGATTACTACGGGTAAAAATGCTGTTTCCACCAACGGTGGCAGCAATCTTCACCTCATTGGCGGCAGTGTTAGCTCCCAGTTCGTCATCAGTAGAGCAAGCGGCAAGCATTGCTATAACTGCAAATGCTCCCATATATCTTGTAATCTTCATATCTTGTCTATTTTAAATGTCAAACAATTCTTTAATCAGTCTCTTTTTCGGTAATGGTTTCTTCTCCCCAAGGCTTCGCTGTTATGGTGCCCCCTTGCACTACATCCTTACCAACTAACAGAAGCAGGTCATGTTTCTTACCAGATACAAAATTCACATCGCTGGTGGATGTCCAGATGTAATCAGTGCCATCCACCTTAAACGAGATACAGAATGATCCTGCGTAAACTCTCTGTGGAATCACAATGGCAGAATATTTGAAGGTGGCATGGTCGGTTGTTTTATCAGCCTTCGTGAATTCTACTGTTTCTGGAGTAATGGCTCTTGACATTCTGGTACCTTTAAATTGAAAACTTATAGGGTCTGCTGCAAAATTCACCTTACTGCTGATAAAGGTGCCATCCACCTTGACATCAGTTACGGTTGCTGACGTAACAGGCTTTTCTTCATCCTGATTAAACTGGTCTCTCAACTCGATAGTGAGATTCAGCTGACTGAGGAGATGGGTGAATGTGACATCAACCGCTTTGCTGGTATTCAATTCCAAACCAGGCGTGAATCCTGTTTGCTTATATACAATAAGGTCGGATGAATAGTCTTCAGCATTGCTTTGGTCTTCTTTTACAGAAAAGGCATAATCAGTCTTTCCGAAGACTTTAACTTTGCCATTTGCATCTTCGGTAGTCTCCTGATATGGCGCATAAGCCAGAATATCAACAGCGGTAGTTGAATTCTGCCACAACATCTGGGTAGCCGGAATCCAATTGCTGCCTTCCTGTGATACCTTGATATTATCATAGGTATATTTTTCGCTATTAGCATTTTTGATGCAGAAGCCGAACGATTTAAGCTTGTCCGTACTGTTTCCGTAAGAGGCACGGGTATTCATGCCATCTACACTCGTCATGATTCTAACCACATTATCCATTGGATAATTGTTCTGTGCCAAATCCTCATCGTTGGAGCAGCTGGCAACTGCCGTTGCCAAAGCTGCCATTGTTAATATTTTAATTGCTTTCATATTGTTGAATTTTATGTTTTAATTTTAAGAAAGTTAATCATAAGCCTCACCCTTGATAGGTTCGCCTGTAGAACCCCAGTCGGAGATGTTAACATCGCCAAGTTTTATGATATCACGTCCTACCTCCAGGTTGATGGTGGTAATCTTACCACTCTCTAACTTGAAAGGTGTGCCGTTGTCGTAGATGAAGTCCTTGCCGCCAATGGTGATGGTAATCTTCTGAACACCATCCTGCGGGATGATGATGGAAGCATATTGCTTGTTGGCAGTTATAGCCGGCATGTCGAAGTCAGCTTTATCTTCTGCTACAGCAGATGGGGTGACAACCTTGGTCAGATAATTGACGGTTGCTTTTTTTGCGGCATTGCCTACAGCTACCTTATCTACGGTAGGTCCCTCTGTTCCCCACTGGTTCTTATAGGTAAGGTTCACCACAAGTTTTGCCATTACATGGGTAAAGGTAAGAGGAACAGGTTGCTGTTCATCGACATTATAGGATAAGCCATCTTTGTTGACTGCCACCAAGAGGTCGCTTTCCACTTGCTTTGTCTCATCGAATGTATATTCTCCGGCAGAAAGGTCGGATATTGCTGCTGTAGGATAGACACCGATGAAATAATGCTTGTCACGGTTGTTCTTCCAAAGCATCTGTGGAGTGGATACCCATGAGCCGTTTGTCTGCTTATTGATGGCGTTATTCACCACACGCTCGCGTGTCTCTGGAGCAACAGTTGCATCGCCAGTCCAGGCATACACACTGATTTCATCACCCTCCTCAAAGGTTTGTCCACCCTTCTCATCTGTGGCAACACGTGTCATATTGCCGATACTGGTTGAAACGGTGATGTACTTGGAGGTCTCGCCTCCGATACCGTTCTCGTTGTCAGAACAACTGCCCAATGTCAAAGCCATTGCCATCAGGGTAAAGAGATAAGTTTTCTTTTTCATTGTCTTTTACTATTATATGTTTATATTCTTGTTTTGATTCTTGCGTAAATGAGAGGGTCGCTTAATCTTCTGGATTCAGGATTTCACCACGATAAATCCATTCCTCAGTCCAATCATCTATCTTCGTGCTCGTAAGATACATGTAAGGTTTCATCTCCTCAAATTCCAAGTTTATCTTGTACTTGCCGCCAGATTTCATGACGGGTGCTTCGATGTCGTAGTTGCTAACTACTCCCCCAGGAGAAATCAATTGGATAAACAACTTGGTGGTATGTAAACCGTTGGCTGTCGGCATCAAGCGTAATGTTTCCGTTTTTAAAGTTTCGCCAGGCACTGCGATTCTCAAAGGTATATCACACTCTTCCTTGGTATAGCTTGCCGTCCCGAATGTTCCATCCTCATTCTTTTGCAGGGGAAGGAGTCCGGTTGCCACATTCAGAACCTTGCCTATCATTGCAAAATTGTCTGGAACTCCTTCAATGAAGATGGTCAATTCTGCAAGTATATGTCGCATTTCATTTTTTGTTATGTAGTTGACATTTGATTTGTCTATACCGATGTCCGTGACACCATAATAGGCATGGTCGGGAGAGGCACTTGGATTGGACAATCCAAACATGAGTTGGTTCATGTTGAGGGTTGCCCTTGTAGCCTCACTGATAAAAAACGGTTCTATAAGGTTGGTGGCAGCCAGAATCTGATAATGCCCTACAGGAAGAGCAAAGCGTTGGCTTGCTACCTCCTGCGTGCTTCCATCATGTTTTTCCTCAACTAAGGAACCGTCATCGGCATTGAATATCCAGAGCTTCACGTCTTTCACTTCCGTACCTTGGTCGGCCTCATCTGCCCAAGTGAGCGATACCGACAAACCACCCTCATCCTCATCAGAATGAACATCATGGTCGCAACTTGCCAACAGGCATGGGACGCATAACAGCACCCATAACCAAATATTAAATATTCTTTTTGCTTTCATTTTCTATCTTGTTTTATGGGTTACTGATGATGATTGGTAAAAGGCAAGTTGATTCCTAATCTTACTCCACTTTCCCATACAAAGTTGTTCTTATGCTGATATTCCGGCATTCCATCCATACGTTCGCCAGTAAGACGAGTCAAACCGGAATAGATGCCCAATTTCAGACATGAAGTCAGTTGGTAGCCCACCTGCAAGTCTGCACCATAACCCAAATGCCAGTTGGTAGAACCTTTCATCACCTTGGCATCATCGGCTATAGTATGGATGTCAGCTTTGGTCGTTACTGCATATATATGAGGTGAAACAGCCAAATCCCATCGGCTGTCAGCTGTTTGAGGGAACAACCCAAGGAGATTGATATTCACTCTTGCCCCATATTGTCCCATTCTGACATGGCTTTTCAGATTGGCATATTCCCAACTGTCCATGCCTAAGACACCTGCCTTGTAAAGCACGCCGTCGCTACCCAACCAATAGTTGCGTTCTACGCAGCAGTCTTGTGCAGACAAGTTCATCTCTCCATACTTGGCAGATAACTCAGCCGAGAAGATGGAGTTGAAACGATAGCCACCATATATGCCAGCAGCCCAACCAAGGTGCGTCTTGTCATGTCCGAAACTTGAGAAAGTAGAGAAACCGAAAGGCATTCCACCCTCAATACCGACGTACCAGCCTTGCGAAATAGTCTTTCCATCTTCTTTTGCTTCTGCTCTCGCAAAAGAAAATGGAAGAATAAATGCAAGTATTGCTACCAGCAACCGATTTTTTGTTGTCAAATAATTTATCATATCATTCATTTTTTTTACCGTAAAAATAAAGATCTATCTCCAATTACAGGACAAGTATCCACCATAAAGCTAATTCATCCATTCTATCCGAAACTCACTCCAGGAAATACAAGAGGTTTGTTAGGAAGATAAATATGGATGCGAAGAACAAATATATATAAAAGCGTTCCCTCTTGATGAAGTCACGAAAGCTATAGCGAGCCTTATAGTGATCATCAAGATATATCCTGTACTCATGTATCATGGCATATCCCAAGATAATACCTAATATGAGTACAAACACCCCGATGATGATCAGGGCTAATTCTATTCTTGGCATAGTTTCTATTATTTCTTTCATGGCACAAAGATAGTGTTTTTCTTAGAAAATTACGCTAAAATCAGCCGAATAGCTAAAAATGAACTATTTATGAGTTTTTCACCTCAATAGAGGTAATGATTTAGCAACAGTTCTAAATTCTGCAATCTGCATACGTTTGCTGCCTAACAACTCTTTTCGGCTGCAAAAATACAAAAAAAATAATGAATCTAAGAATTTTATTAAACAAAAAATATCAAACAGAGTAATATGTTGCAAAAAGCACGGTCTTACTAGTAGTCTGTAAAGTCTAAAAGTTGAGTAAAACGTCGTTCGTCACATACTGATGATTGATGAAATATCACACGTGCCTTACTAAACTTTTAGACTTTACAATCTACTAGTTGTTTATTTTGCGAAATACGTATTTACAACATTTGTTGTTGTATTTTGCAATTTTAGCAACTTGTCGGTAAATTCTAAAACTTTAAACTTAACAGGGAAAGTTTTTGTACCCTTTCCTTCTGATGGAAAAATAACATAAAATGTTTCTACGTTTTCCTGCTGTATTAAGTATGGCTTCTCTATAGTATGAGTCTGTCCATTAAAGGAGAAACTAGTTGTGTATGTCGTATCTTTGAATATAAGATTCGAAGTATAAGACTTTCCTTTTGGCAATTGCAACTCCCATTTTTTACCTTTTAAGCTGTCGATTTTAAATGATTGTGCATGAACTAATTGCCCATTTAGGAACAATAGAGAAATAAAAAAATATTTAAAAATTAACTTCATATTTATTTAATTACTTTATACCTGTTAATACTATATTATAATCTTGTAAAAAATACCCAGCATTAACTGAGTACATACAAGCAAGCTCAGGGTCCATATAAATAGCAGCACCCGTATTGGAGTTATATCCTACACATAACACATTATGGGCAGAGCTTTCTATTTGGCTATTTACATCAGTCATGACGGGATGCTTGGCATCTATTGCAGACTTATAATTTGTAAATGTTTGAGTTTTAAAGAAATGTGTTACAAAAGGCTCGATATAATCCAAAGAAACACCATCAATCAAAGGATTTGAATTATATGTTTGTGTATAATATAGAATATACGCTCCCTCATTTACTGTTCCACCAAAAACTTTATTGTTTGCATACTCCATAATTGATGTTACGCAGGCATTAGGTATTTGCTTTGCCATTGTTGTTGGCAAACTACTTTTGACAAAGACATCACCTTTTTGTTTTGAATATTTTGTCGGGTTATAAATTATTTGAGTGGAAATCTGTTCTTTCGACACATTGTCTGGCTCGATTAAATCAGTCCCTTCACATGCGACCAAAAAAGTCACAGGAATAAAAAATAACAAATGTTTTATCTTCATATACATTTTCCTTTCCAAATGGTTTCGTCATTCAATTCTTGCACTTGTAGCAACCATTTTTAAACCTACAAGATTCTATATTTTTTTGCAAATTTACAAAAAAATATTTTAAGTGTTGAAAAATTAAAATTATTTATCCTTTTTAACAATCTATCTTTGTTTGTTTTTATACACAACTACTTCTCTTGTCTTGTAATTATTTGGATGCAAAGTATGTTTAATGGTTAAGTTTTTCGAAAGAAGAGCATTTTTTGTTTTGCGTATAATTTACGTTAAATTTTATAGGATTAAAGTACAATGATAACATTTTTACTCTATCTTTGCAAAATAAACATTTAATTTTCAATAGTTATGAAACATTTATATTTTTTTCTTATAGTGTCATTCTGTTCATCATTACTCAGTTGCACTAATGATGACAGCTTTCTCGCTCATGATTTTGAGACTCAGCAAAATCGTGCTTTGTCTATTTACACCGGAAACTACAACATCTATCAGATTGCTAAAAAGGTGTCATTACCATCGGCTTCCACAACCAAATTAAACTCAGTAATAACAAATTGCTGTAACGACTATCCTGTTATTAAGTGGCTACATAATTATGCAAAAGATAAAAAATACAATTTTTCAGATGTAAATATTACATCTAAAGGCATGAATGGGAATCCTGCTGCCTATGACCATAGTACAAAAATCCTGTCATTTTTAACAAGCAATGCTATAAATAACACAACTTATCCAGAAGAGTTCATACATATGAACCAAGATAATGTGTATTTTGGAGGAATTGGCACATATGAAAAAACTGCCATGCTAAATATAGAGTTCGAATCAAAATTCATTCAAGATGTTATTCATGCGCCTTATGGAACACAGTTAGATGGTTCTGGCAATAAGTATTACAATTCATATATCAATTGGGTGTATTCATTTAATCCAACATCTTCATTTCCAAATTTTACCGCAGTAGAATCTGGTTATAACAATATTTCTTGGTGGCAATTTGCTCAGGACTTCAAGGAAAGTTCTCCTTCTCCTTACAAAGATTACGTTATGAGCAATGTGCTTGTAGCAAAACTTATAGATATTATAGGGAATAATTTTGGCAAAAATACAAAAAGTATCGCTTTGGCTAGTTCAAAAAACAGTACAATCTTACCCCAAAGTTTCAAATATAAAGGAAAAACATTTATAGTAAAAGAGAACATTATCAAAAATGCACAAAACAAAATCTCTTTTGCCAATATTGCTGTATCTAGTACTTTAAAAATCAACAAATGTATCCCTGTAGATTCTATAGTCAGACAAGTATTCTCAAAAGAACGTATAAAGTATCTAGCCGAAAGAAATGAAAAAATCATTTGCTTAACTGTATTTGATGGTCAAAGTGGAAAAATAGAAGAAGTCAGTTTTTCTCTGACTTTTGCACCTGATATTACAGAAAAGGAAATTTTTAATTTAGAGCAAATTATAAAAAATCAACTTTTTTCTTTTGAAGATACAAATACTCAAGAACATTATAGATTTGTACAAGCTATAGATTTTACATTGCTGAACAAATGATATAAACCTGTTGACGATTTCTTACTCGCCAACAGGTTTAAATTTAAATCACGCATACGTAGGGACGATTGCTGGATAAAAAACATTCAAATATATCTGTATAGGCGTTTAGAGCTTACAAAAACTTCACATAGAATATCAAACTGGTTGATTTTCAACAGAAGTGTTACAAGTGATACCTAAGACTTTTAGTGGTTTTTATGAAATAGCTGCACTATTTATTGCAAGATACACTCATTCTCAATGTTTTAGGTAGTGTGTACTAAATACCCATGCAGACAAATATATTTTGCTGCGTTGGCTCTTCTTAAATTTTATTACATTTATGTATATAGGTTTTGGGAGACATTTACCGCTATACATAAAATGGAGTTCTGGAGACTATCAAATGGTTCTTATCATTAATTAGAGAAAGATTTTGTACTAAAATTTGAGAAGAACCTTGCGCGTTTGTTCCTTGCTCCTTGCCATAAGATACAAATCTGATTATAATCGAAAATGATGATTTCTTCTATCTTTTGAGATATTCCATTGCTCCTTGAACCATTCTATAATAGGCTGTCTATTGATATACAAAAACAGTTGGTTCGGCTTGGTAGAATCAGAAAACACCTTGATTTCCGCATTCTCCACATTGAACTTTCTTCTGTGTTCCTCGGAATAGAGTGAACCGCTAAAGTTGAGTGCCTTTCCGGTCAGAAGCACTCCGATTTGCTCGACTGTGAATCCTATCTTCCTGCACAGGTCTTCCATTTGCAAGCGTGCCTCCAACATCGGGAACCAACGCTTGGCTTTGCGAATGATGTCGTTGAGCATCGTTACCTCCGTGGAGTGCTTGCTCTCCAAATTCGCAACCTCCGATTGGTGCTTCCGCTGCATCTCGTCAAGTTGTTTGCTGTGACTGTCCTCCGTTCGCTGAATTTTCTCATGGAGTTCGTCAATGTATTGCTCTCGGTCTGTCACAAGCTCACACAACTTTCGGTTGTGTTGTTCCACCTCCTTCAATTTTCCACTGCCCAAAAGAGAACCAATCTTTGAAACAAGGGCGGTCTTGGCTTCCATCTTAGCAGCCTGTAGCTTCTCCGTGCTGATTTCACTCTTGGTTTGTTGTAGAAGTTGTTCTGCTTCCTCTACATCGGATTGCAATAGTTTCATGCAGTTTTGAAGTCTCTCCGTCTCTCGCTTGATGTTGCGGTAATACTGTGCCGTGGTGGTATGCCTCGCATCCGATCCACGGATACCTCTCATCAAGCCATACTTGTTCATGGCTTCAGCATAACTGTCGTGATAGCCAATCATCTTGTCTCGGTTGAGTACATCATCGGCACACAACCTCACGGCATTGGCTTTTTTGCGGTATGTCCGCTTGCCCTCGTCCGTAGTCTTACTCCTCGCCTTTCTTCGCTCGCCTGTCACTATCGGAACGATTGAGGCATGGAGGTGTGGCGTGTGCTCGTCCATGTGGAGAACCACCGAAACGACATTCTCCTTGCCGAATG
>NZ_VZCB01000072.1 GCF_009494395.1 Segatella copri
CAATTGTAGTTACCCTATGCGAGGGAAATCATTTTCGTTTTATAGAGGAAAGATAATGATAATATTTCACTTGACCATTTATATGATTCGCTATTTATACTTTTTTGTCTTTTCCGAATGAAAATAAGTATAAGGGATAAAGGGAAAGTGCATTTTTCTTCATTATATTACAGGAAACGTTTTTCTAAAACTAATGCCACTATTGCCACGCAATTAGATAACCATTTGGTATTTAATCATTTAAGCGTGACAATAAGGGCATTTTTTATTGCCACCTATTGCCACCTAATGCCACGCAATGGCAAAAAACCTGGGATTCTCTGAGGAAAAGACACAATAATATCGGAGAAAAGAATATTTTTTCGAAGAAAAACATTTAAAAAGTGGAGAAAAGACTTGCACTTGCCAACATTTTTTGTATCTTTGCACTCAGTAGGAAAAGTTCCTGCCGATTCCACCTAGAAGCTTATGACTCCTGTGAAACCACTTTTTATACTTAGAAAACCATAAGCTAATGACACAAGCAGATTTAGTAAGGCTTTACTTCGCTAAAGGAGATGTTTACAACTCATGGAGCTATTGCTTCAACGAGCAATGCCCCCTGGCACAAGAATGTGCACACTATCTTTCCGTTACCTACAAGAAACCGGAGCAGACCAATGGTTACGCCATCTATCCCGATGCCTATCACGACAAAAAATGCGAACATTTCCTGCAACTCCGTCTGATAAAAATGGCATACGGATTTGAGAAGATTCTTGACGAACTGAAACGCAAAGATGAAGGAAGTTTCAGAGTACACATGACTTCCTACTTCGGAAGTAACACTTCATATTATCGCTATAAATTAGGACAAACAGGACTCGTTCCTGAACAGCAGCAGTACATCCTGCAATGGTGTAAAGGACGTGGTTACACCAATATGAGGTTCGACCGATATACAGAAGAGGTTAACTACTGATAGCCAGTGACCATGAGGACCTGTACCCACGGCCATGAGCAACTGTGCCCGAGACGATAAGGAAATACAACCACGGACATGAGGACTCATACCCGAGACTACGAGGACTTTTACCCGACACCGCCGGGCAAAAGTACCCAATGCCTTGGGCAAAACTGGGCAAAGTCTCGGGGTAACATTCCTGATGCCTGGAAGCAGAATCCAGGACGTCAGTTGCACCCGGAAAGCAATGCTATTAATAACCACAAGTAACACCCTATCAATAATTTAGCAGAAGCATGAAGTTTACTATTACAAGAATCAACAGACAGAACAAGTTGATGGTCAGTACGAAAACCGTTGACAGTTTTCTAGAGCGCATCGCCAAGGACGATGCCAAGCAAAGTGTCACCAGATTCAGAATGAGCGTGCCGCTGATGGAAGGCGATTACCAGTACTATAAAGGCATCGGAGAATGGCAACACGTTTATCCTGCCGCTGAATTCAGCAAGGACGAAAGTGGCAATCTCGTCTTTCAGAAATCGAACGGACTCGTGATACTCCACTTCATCAATCTCATGACGAATCAGGAAAAAAATGCCGCAAAGACTGCCGCAAGTCTGCTGCCGATGACCTTCGCTGCCATCGAAGGTGCCGACGGAAGAAGCCTCATCGTACTCGTCAACATCAGCAACGAAGAAGGAAAAATCCCGACAAAAGAGGAAGAAGCAGATTTACTCTACCAATCAGCCTACGAACAGGTAAAGACGCTCTATCAGGCGCAGGTTCATGCTACTATCAAACCAGAAAAACCATCCCTGGAATCAAACTTCATGCTTACGATGGATGCTTCACCTTATTATAACAATAAGGCGGTGGCGATGCGCATTGCCTCAAACCAGTTTGCGGTTGCCACAGCACCCAAAAGCATCGACGACCTGAAAGCCTACGATGATTATGAATTTCTCTATCGCAAGGCATCAGAAGAGACGATGACGGAAATGAAAAAAGCCAACATCTCATGGAAGAACGACAACGACCGATTCTTAGCCAGCCTCTCAGCCATCGCCATCAAGCTCTGCAACATGGGCCTCAGCGAAGAAGAAACCTTTGTCCACATTCGCCGCAACAACTGGAGCAAGGTGGCAGAAGAGCAACTCCGTCAGATTGTGGGCACCGCTTACGATTCCCATTCCAAAGACAAGAGAGTGGAGAAATCAGCCTCAGCCAGAAAAGGACGTGCCGACATTCTGCAGATGATCAACTATTTGGAAAGTCGTTACCAGTTCCGCTACAATACCGTGATGAAATACACCGAATACCGTCCCAACAATTCATGGATAGGCGATTTCAAGCCGGTGGATGCGCGCGTGCAGAAGAGCATGACGCTGGCTGTTCAGATAGCAGACATCCACGTAAGCATCAAGGATGTAAGGAATTTTCTAGAGTCAGACCGCATCAGAAACTACAGCCCGATAGAGTCCTATCTCTATGACTGCCTGGGAAAATGGGACGGCAAGGACCGCATCCGTGCCCTGGCTCGGACCGTTCCGACCAACAATCCACACTGGGAAGACTGGTTTTACACCTGGTTCCTGGGAATGGTAGACCAGTGGCGCGGCGTATATCGCAAACAATATGGCAACAGCACCATGCCACTTCTCATCTCCAAGCAGGGTTACAACAAGAGCACCTTCTGCCGCCGTCTGATTCCTGCCGAATTATCCTGGGGCTTCACCGACAATATGATTCTGTCAGAAAAGCGTCAGGTACTGCAGGCAATGTCACAATTTCTGCTTATCAATCTCGATGAGTTCAATCAGATTTCGCCACAGGTTCAACAGGGTTTTCTGAAGAATCTGCTGCAGTTGCCAACGGTAAAAATCAAGCCGCCATACGGAAGTCATGTACAGGAATTCCCTCGTCTCGCCTCCTTCATCGCCACGAGCAACATGACGGATATCCTCGCCGACCCATCTGGCAACCGCCGTTTCCTGGGTGTAGAGCTGACGGGACCTATCGATGTGAGTGGCAGACTGAACTATGAGCAGCTTTATGCGCAGGCGATGCAGGCGCTGGAGCGTGGCGAAAAATCCTATTTCGACGCCAAGGAAACCGCCATCATCATGCAACATAACAGACAATTTGAGCAGATTTCCCCTATCAAGCAATGTTTTTTGGAGGTTTTCGAGCCGACAGACGACCTGAAAGAGGGCGAATATCTGATGGCTGCCGCCATTTTCGACATTTTAAAGCAGAAATTCGGCTCTTCCCTCCAGGTTTCGAGTATACAGAAATTGGGCAGAGAGCTTCAGAATATTGAAGGATTGAAGAACCGAAGAACAAGATTTGGCACTGAGTATCTGGTAGTTAAAAAATAACCCACTCATTTCCTTATAAAAAAGAACGTGGCAATGCGTGGCATTAAGTGGCAATAAAAATACCGCTTATTGCCACGCATTATTCGCTTATAATCAGAGAGTTAAATGCATTGGTGATAGATGTGGCAATAAAAACAGAAAAACATTTCTTATTCGCTATGACGTACAACCAATGTAAGATGGGCAAAAAATCATTATCACACAACTGCACCCAGGCTGTGGTTTGTACCTATTATGATTATACGGGTATGGACGAAGAGACCCTTAGAAATGTGGGCAATGCCTTTGCGGCAGGAATGGGTAATATGGAAGGTACCTGCGGCGCCCTCGTAGGAGCTGGAGTGGTATTGGGACTTGCCACAAAGGATAAGGCAAAGTCTATCAAGGCGATGCGACAGATTATGACCCAATTCCAGCAGCGCAACGGAGCTACCCAATGCAAGCTTCTCAAAGGGGTGGGCACAGGAAAGATACTCAGAGAATGCCCACTCTGCGTAGCGGATGCAGCAGAACTGCTGGAAGAACAATTGGATAAACTAACCGATAAGTAGAAGGCAATGGCAAAATACAAGGCGCAAAGCGAGCACGTTCAAGGCAAGATAAGTCCTGTATTTGACTGATGATATAAATAGAATAACGATATGAATTTACAGCAACTGAAATACATTGTTGCACTCAACCGCTTTCGCAATTTTGCGAGGGCGGCAGAGGCGCATATCAATCTATATCAGAGAGGATTTCATCCGTGAGCGTATGCTGAATACCCTTGTCGATACCCTCAAAATGTTTATTCCGGAAGAGATGATGGGGGAAGGCATCAGGAAATACGGCATCAAGCTGTAGGACTTGGCGCCAAAAAGCCCCGATGCGTCTCGCACCAGGGCTTTAAAATGATTTTATTTGTTATGAAGTACAACCATAGTGGTTGACTGCGCCACAAGTCTATGGCGACTTTTTCTTATGGGGAATGATGGGCCACAGCCTCATTTTCTTCAAACATATTGTAGAACTGGCTTATCTATCAAGAGACCTGCATCAATATTTCCTTTAAGTTTGTCTATACCTTGGCGAATCTTCCATTGTTTTGCTATTGCTTATTCCTTAGCTCTTCTATCAAGTCATTTACAATATATGTATCACTCATCAGATGCAAGCCAAGCTCTTTGTCATGTAGCATACGGCAAACATCAGAGTCATAGAATATCTGTAATGCTCTGTCGGTTGATATATGTAACGTATCGGCTAATTGCTTTATGATACGAGCGATTTTATTCCATAATAAGAAATCCAACATAATTATATCCTTTCATATGATTTGAATTGCAAATACTTATCTACTATCTCTTGGCTTAAAATGCAAATTTGGTAGTTGGGCTTGTGATAAACCAACTGGCGAAGAGTATGCTCAACATCTGCATAACCATTGATATAGGCTTCTACTGCATCAATTACACGATCGTCAGCCACTCCACCTTCAATGATGTCATACCCAATCCAAGGCTGCTTTCCTTTTCTGCTGTCAACAATGAAATCGAGCCACTCCTTATCGTATGCATCAAATCGTTTTACCTTGCAGTCTTGTGGTAGAGTAAACTCATAGGTGTTCACGATTGCTTGCTTGGCTCGTCTGATAGCCTTAATACGGGCAGCCCATTTGGAAGCTTGTTCAAACAAAGGCGTGAGATAGAAACCTGGACCGAAATCCAAGTCCTTTCTGCCAATGCTTACCAAAGGCTGCTCAACAATGACATTCGAACCATGATATAATATTTGCTTTTCCATTATTCTTTATCTTTCCCAATTTTTAAGAGCTTCGACCACATCATTTGCTACAGCTTCCCGACTCTCGGTATGTAGAGTATCATAGCAATCTTGGATGAGACTCTTGATTAGCCCCACCTTATCCAATCGCTTTCTCATTTCAGACGGCGATATACCCATTTTTTGTGCTGAAGCCTCGATAGCCAACACCGTAAAGGCGAGGCGGTCAAACTCCGGATCACTTTTCAGTAACAGTTCTCTATCTTCCATTCTTTACAAAACATTGTATTTGGATGCAAATTTATAGATTTTCTCTGATATTCCACTCTATTTCGGAGTTAAATAAAGAAAAACAGCCCGATTTCGCTAAAAACTTTGCTGATGATGGAAGAAGAATCATAAAAGTAGGAGTAAACTTCTCGGAGGATAAAAGAAGTTTGGAGAGTTGGAAGATGGAATCCCCCTTCCCCTTCGCCTATGTATTTTCTCTCTAAAACACCACATTGAGTGGTTGTTCGGAAATTCCGAACAACCACTTTTCCTTCCAAATTCGTCTACACTTCATCCACTCATTTATATCCACACACCCTCGAAGGGTGTGACATGCGTTGCAAGCTAAGTATTGCGACCTCGACAAGTTTCAATCCACACACCCATGAAGGGTGTGACAGGCAATGCTGCAGACATTCACATAAAGGATGAGGTTTCAATCCACACACCCATGAAGGGTGTGACTGCATATTCAGCAAATGGCTGAATATCACGATGCAAAGATAATTATTTTGCGAAAGATGGCAAAATAATTACGCATAAAATATTATAAAAGGAAGAATATTTATAAGTCACTGATTTTAAGAAGGTGCGAAACTATAGATTATTTTGCAATACTTTAGGTTCGCACCCTCATATATTAAATGATAAGTTCACCAGTAAAGTCAAGCCCCATATCCTTACCCAAAGTTTCAACTTTACGTTTCCAGTTTTTCCCAAGCATGTAGAATCTGATACTGTCTTGCTCTGTATCAATAATACCTTTTAATTGGTCTCTTAAAACAACAAATTGAGCTTCCGTCAAAATACACTCGAAAACAGAGTTTTGAACTCTCTTTCCATAATTCAGACACGCTCTCGCTACATTGCGCAAACGTTTCTCACCATAAGGCGATGTTATATTAACATCATAAGTAATCAGCACAAACATAAGCTACTTGATTAAAAATACAGGGTAATCATCAATATCCTTGCGGATGAATCTTGCCAACAACATTGCTTGAACATAAGGAAGAAGACCTATACTTACCTTCTCATTTAAATAAGGATGAATAATCTGCTCCTTCTTTCTGTTTTGCCAAGCAGACAGTATAATCTTACACCCCGAATCTGTCATGACGATACCTTCGTCACCCTGCTTGATGAAATCTTTGATGGTAATCTGTTTTCTGTTGATTAAAGATAGAACCAATCTATCACCCAAATATGCTCGCAACTCCTCCATCATATCCAAAGATAAAGAAGCACGCCCTGGTCTTAAAGTATGCATAAACCCTACGTATGGGTCTAAGCCAACAGTCTCCAAAGCCGATGTCATATCATTACATATAAGAGTATATACGAAAGATAACATCGCATTAATCGCATCTTTTGGTGGACGACGATTGCGACCTTCAAATACAAAATCTTCTTTCTGGTTTAGAAGAAGGCGTGAGAAAACACCAAAATAAGCAGTGGCAGCTTCTCCTTCTATTCCCCTCACACTATCTATTGATTCAGCATTTAATACTCTTCTTTTACATCGAAGCAATTCCTCACAAACATATGCTATAGCCTCATCATCTCCATTGTCTCTAATAAAGCGACGTAAGATATTACGATAGTTTTGGATTTTACCTCCTATGAAGAGTTTACAGAGATGAAGAGCATAGTTAGGTTCATCAGAATTCTTATATTGTGCTTTTCTCAACAAAACGTTTCCTCTAGTCGGACCTTGCGAACGGCTGATATATCTTCCTTGCGGTGAAAGGAAGGTTAGAGAAACATTGTTATCTGCACACAACTTCATCAATCCTGGACTTGCCCCCATATAACCAAAAGTAATAATTTGCTCTATATTATGGATAGGAATACGGAATATCTCGTTTTGCTTCACAGATACCACAACATTCAACCCATCTTTACTTAGATAGGCTTCAGGCGTTGTCACGTATAATGTATTAAGTAATATCCTCATATAGATTCTTATTTAAATAGGTTGATACTAGAGTACAATCACTCATTTCCGGCATACAGAGATTTACCAGAGAACAATTCTTGCAATGGTGCTGTTTGTTAGCTTTTGGCAAGATACCGCTTTTAAATACCTCATGCATCTGACGGGCACATTGAATAGTCGTACTTCTTAATGACTCAGAAATAGAAATTGTTTCTCTATGTTTTACTTCATCATAATACAATGCACCGTATGGAATATGGATACCATACATTTCTTCGAGACACATTGCCTGGGCAGCCAATTGTACTTCATCTCTTTCATCAGGCTTATGATGACCTCTTTTATACTCTACAGGATATGGTTTCCAATATCCTTTGTAGCGATTATGAGTTATAGCATCTTCTGATGAATCAGCAGGAATAAGTTCTACAGCATCAGTTACACCATATAGTCCTAATTCTTTAGAGGCTATATGGAGAGAGCGAAGTGTAATAACATCACCATTCTTCTGACGATAGAAGGGATTATCCACATTCTTGTGCAAAATCTGCCCTTCTGTCGTCAGTTTATTTTCTGCCCATTGTTGCTCGATATGAATCAAAGCCCATTGTCGGGGGCAGAACATAAAGTGCTGTATCCCCGACAACATGAGCATTTCGTCTTCAGTATACATAATGATACTAAATCAAATTTTCAACTGTTACACCGCTAGGAACAGAATCCATGTCTATTGAAACTTTATAATCGTTGAACGATCTTGGTACAGCATCCGGATTCGTATCAGGATTTCTCTCTATCTTCACCAAATCAAACAATTTATTTGCTGGTGCATTACCCAAAATAGAATCATGTTTGAATACGATTAATTTCTGAGCACTCATCAAACCTCTTGCAGCAGAACGGTCAACATCAAACATGTTCTTCAATGCATCAAAGAAAAGTTGAAGATCTTCCTCTGAGAAACCAGTTTGCTTTGCAAGATTGGCCGAAATAAAACCATGACAAACATAGAGACCATAAGGAACTGTAGCCTTACGACCCATAGTTCTGTTGTCACCATTTTGCTGTTTCGCTTCTTTTTCTGTTGCAACAGCCATACGAGTAATAGAATGCTCTGCTGTTGCTATTGGGGCTACAGAACGAGCAAAGGTTAGTTGTATAGGTCCTCGTACTTGACCACAATTGGGTGCAGATTTTAATGATAATACAGCACCAAATGTACGAATATCATAAAAATGCTTACACATCCATTTTCTACCACCATCCTGCTCCTCAGGAGAAGCTTTTCTTGGCTTAGAAGACTTTAATGCCTCGTTCATTACTTTTCTCGCCTCAGAACTAATAGTTGCGTCCTTGAGCCACTTTTTCACATCATCTTTAACAACATCTGCTTCTAATGTAAATGAAAAATTATCGTTATCGCTTTCCAAAGATATTCCATCAGGTAACGATAAATCAGAAAGTTCATTGAAAATATTTTCCTCTATCTGCTGAATAACTCTTTCTCCAAGAGAGTATCCTAATGCGTTGAATGCAGCTACATGTTCTCTTCCCAAAACAGCCTTCTCTTTAATATAGATATCAAAACCATCTACCAAATTCTTAGCGACCTGTATATAGTTACGAATTTTACGCTTCAAGCAAACGTCTGTCACCAAACCAATACCAGTCTCTGCATCAACACGAGGAAGGTTTCCTGCATCGGGATCTCCATTAGGATTTCCATCCTGAACATCAAACAGATAAACAAACTCAAATCTATTATTAATTATAGCCATAATAATTTATTAAAAACGTTATTATTTTTTATTTTCTTTCTCTTTCTTCGTAAAGAAGTCCTGTCTCTGGTGATAGTACCCAATGAAGAATCTACCTTGGTCTAGAAGATCTAAATGTGCAGGAAAACCAGCTGCTGGTATCTTATCAATAATCTCCTGTTTTATCTTCTCATAGATATTTTTCTTTCCTTCCAACTTCTCCATGTGATGTGAAGAAAGATTAAGAATTGTCGGAAACACAGAAGCTGGTGTTGCACTCGCTGCATTCATGTATCTTTCATGAATACTACTTTTTTCTTTTGCAAGTTCCTGAATTCTGTCAAGAACTGCAAAGAGGCGTCCACAAAGGTAGCCTTGATTTGTGTTACTTTCGTCTAACATTATTTTTATCTTTTTGTTCACTAGTGTCCCGTTAAAACGAGACGATTATTAAATAAGTTATTAATACTCAA
>NZ_VZCB01000076.1 GCF_009494395.1 Segatella copri
TCAGCTGTTACTGCTTTTTTTGAATTATGCAAGGTATAAACGCGGAGCCGCTTACCTTGCATCAGGTGAAGAGTGGTGAAGAGTGGTGAAGAGTTGAGCTCACTCTTCACCACTCGCACCCCTTGTGTTTATCGGTGTTTCAAGCGATTTGGTGAAGAGTGAAGAGTGAAATCGAGAGTAGGATTTTTACGGGCAAAACAGCTCAAGCTGCAACCTCTATTCCAAATCACGATGATAGTCCTGTCGAAATTTTCCTCCCGACGTATTATTTTGGGCCCGGCAATGGCACAAAATTGCCCCAGTAGAGGGCAACATCGTGCCATAACCAGGCAATAACTGGAATGAGGCTACTTTCAAAAGCAAATGAAGCCTATTTCATTGACCGATGAAGCCTATTTCAATGGCAAACGAAGCTTGTTTCAATAATCGGTGAAGTTTTCCGACAGAACTACAATCCCAAATCTTGCATCAAAGACTGGTTTGCTTCGAACAGATCGGAATCAAAAAGGCTTTTTATATAGATAAAGGTGGTTGAAGATTTAGTATGCCCCAAAGCCTTGCTTATCAAGCTGATGTCCAGATGATGAAGATAAGCTATGCTTGCCCATGAATGACGAACCACGTAAGAAGATAAGGGTTTAGCCAGCCCCAGCATCTTAGACAACTGATGAAGATTGTAGTTGTACTGGCGCAATCGAGCCGTATATAGACGATGCTGTTGGGCAGAAACTGATGGTGAGGAAACAGTATCTTCCACCTTGTCTGAAAGTATCGGAAAGACAAATTCTGAATCTCTTTGTTCATATCGCATGATGATTTCAAGCATCGCAGGCAATAGTGCGACCTGTATCTGCTGTCCCGTCTTATGCCGGGCATAATAAATACATCCGTTTCGCAATTGGCTTTTCTTGAGATAGGCAATATCAACAAAAGGCATTCCCATCGCATAAAAAGAAAACAGGAAGATGTCACGAGCAAAGGAAAGAGAACTTCCAGGTTGTAGCGGCAAGGCTTTGAGCTGCAGAATTTCTGATTGTGAGATACAGCGTTTCTCGGTCTTGGTCCTCCCCGTAAACACTTTACTGAATGGAGCTATATTGAGAAACGGCAATACTCTATGATGCATAGCCCGCAAAGCCCGCATATAAGCAGAACATGTGTTCAGGCAGATATTGCGCCCCAGCAGCCATCGCTGATAGTTTTCCAGCTTTTCTGCCGTCATATCAGAAAAAAGCCAGTTGTCACTACCAATGAACTTTGTAAAGGAATGGGCAGCAGTAAGGTAATTACCAGCAACTTTAAAGCGTCCTTGCTGTTTTGCCCTCTCCACTTCACCTTTCACGAAGTCCCATCCAGGAATCTCCAACACAGCCTGCTCATCTGCCTGATTCGCAGAATCAGAAATCTTACCCTCACTCTTACTTCTTCCGAAACCGAATTCTAACTTGAAATACGCCATAACTTAAATGTTTAAATGATTAAAAATAAAGAATTTACGAAAATATACCCAAAGGTATGACACATCCTGTTAATTCCAATAGCTTTATTGTGAAAAATCACCGTTATCCCCATAAATCTCCACCTCGGGGCAAGAGGAGGGGACAAAAATATGATGATAACTCCTTGTGAGTAATCATATAAGAAAAATAGAGGGAAAGAAATTATAAACATTATATATTCATTTATTTAAAACGAGAGAGATTTATGGAAAAAAGACTCATGACAGTAGTTGCAGGTCTTGCTCTCAGTACGAGCATGGCTTTTGCACAAAGTCAAATCTCTGGTCACGTGACCTCTTCTGAGGACGGAAGCCCTGTTATCGGTGCTTCTATCAAGGTTGCGGGCACTAACACAGGTACAGTTACCGACATTGATGGTAACTTCTCTTTGAACGCTCCAGCTGGAGCTAAGTTGGAGATTACATACATCGGTATGCAATCTAAGACAGCCAAGGCTTCTTCTAACATGAAGATTGTTTTGGATGCAGACAACCATTCTTTGGATGACGTTGTTGTTGTGGCATACGGTACAGCTAAGCGCCAATCTATTACTGGTTCTGTTACTGCTGTTGATTCTAAGGATATCGAGAACCGTATCTCTACTTCTGTAACAGGTGCACTCGAAGGTGCTGCTCCTGGTGTACAGGTTAATAGTTCATACGGTGAGCCAGGTAAGGCTCCAACAATCCACATTCGTGGTGTCGGAACCTTGGTAAAGGATGCTGACCAGCCTCTTTATGTGGTAGATGGCGCAGCTTTCGATGGTAACATCTCTGAGTTGAACCCTAACGACATCGAGAGCATGTCTGTATTGAAGGATGCTGCTTCTGCTGCCCTTTATGGTAACCGTGCTGCCAATGGTGTTATCTTGATTACTACCAAGCGTGCAAAGTATGGCATCAAGCCTACTATCAATCTCCAGATCAACAACGGTGTTTACACTCGTGGTATTGGTGAGTATGAGCGCTTGAATGCAGACCAGTGGATGGAGGCATCTTGGTTGGCAATGAAGAACTACGCTATGTCTGGTTCTATGGGCCTGGATGCTACAGCTGCAGCTCAATACGCTACAACTCACTTGATTAGCGACTATGTAAAGCGAAATATCTACAATGCAAAGGATGATGCTCTGTTTGATGCAAATGGCAAGCTGATTGCTTCTCGCCTCTCTGGTTATGACGACCTCGATTGGCAGGATGGTGTAGAGCGTACCGGTCATCGTCAGGAGTACAATGTCTCTGGTGCTGTAAGTGGTGAGAAGTTTAATGTTTATGCTTCTGCAGGTTACTTGAACGAGAAGGGTTATACCAAGAACTCTGCTTTCGAGCGTTTCACTGGTCGTATCAACTCTAAGTTCACTCCAAACAAGTGGTTCGAAGGTGGCATCAACTTGAGTGGTAATGTTTCTAACCGACAGTTTAACGATAATGCGAGTGGTAATGCTTATGCTAACCCATTCTATATCACCCGTTACATGGCGCCAGTCTATCCTATGTATATGCATAATGCAGATGGTAGCTATGCGCTTGACGAGAATGGTGAAAAGCAGTTTGACGTTACTTCAGAGTACCTCTCTAACCGTAACATCGCATACGAGATGGTTGCGGACAAGGATAAGACTCGTCGTGCAGTAATCGATGCACAGGTTTATGGTAAGATTAATTTGCCATACAACTTCTCTGTGATGGTAAAGGCTAATGGTAACAATAGTACATCTAACCGCCAGTCTTACAACAACCCTAACATTGGTGATGGTGCTGCAAACAATGGTCGTTTGATTAGCTATGCATACCAGTATGCTACCTATACAGCCCAGGAGTTGTTGACATGGAATCAGACCTACGGTAAACACAACGTAGATGTTCTTGCCGGTCATGAGAACTATAGCTGGGAGAGAAAGATGACCCGTGGTATGAACACCAATATGGCTGTTGCAAACAACTTTGTTATGAGTAACTTCCTGACAAATTCATTCTTTGAGGGATTTGACGATGTAGATAAGACTGAGTCTTATTTGGGTCGTATCCGCTATAACTATGATGAGAAATACTTCGCAGACTTCTCATATCGTCGTGATGGTTCTTCTCGTTTTGCAAAGGATGCTCGCTGGGGTGATTTCTATTCATTCGGTTTGAACTGGAATGCCAAGAAAGAGAACTTCCTGCAGGATGTAGAATGGTTGAACGACTTGCGTGTACGTGCTTCTTATGGTGAGGTTGGTAACAATGCAGGTGTAAGCCTCTATGCTTATCAGGCTCTTTATGAGATAGATAAGAATGGTGGTAACACAGCCTTGATCAAGCAATCTTTAGCAGCTCCAAACATTAAGTGGGAGACAACTCAGACTGTAGACTTTGGTATTGAGGGTAGATTATTCAATCGATTGAACTTCAGCATCGGTTACTTCGACAAGCGTTCTAAGGATCTTCTTTTCGAGGTTCGTTTGCCATATTCAGCTGGTTCATACCCTCATAATCAAGACATGTCTAATATGTCACAGTATCAGAATATTGGTACCATCTCTAACCGTGGTTTCGAAATCGCTTTGAGTGGTGAGATTATCAAGAATCAGGATTGGAACTGGACCGTTTCTGCAGATGCTACCACCTTGAAGAATAAGGTAATCAAGTTGCCTGGAGGTAAGGATATTCTTCATGGCGTACAGAAGTATTCTGAGGGACACTCTGCATACGAGTTCTTTACCTATCACTTTGCAGGTGTTGACCAGATGACTGGTAATTCTTTGTATGATATTGCCGATGACAATGTTGAGGCAGCTAAGGCTGATGGTACACTTGTAACCATTAATGGCAAGAACTATACAACAGAGACTGCTAATGCTGAGCGTAAATGGGCTGGTACAGCTCTGCCTTCAGTGTATGGTTCATTCGGTACAAACCTCCGTTGGAAGGACTTGAGTCTTGGTGTATTGTTTACCTATAGCTTGGGTGGCAAGGTTTATGATGCTTCTTATAGAAGCTTGATGAGCACATCTTCTGCTTCTTCAGCATCAGCTAATCATAAGGACATCCTGAAGTCTTGGAATGGTGTGCCTGAGGGAATGACAGAGTCATCTCTAAATCGTCTCGACCCTAATGGAACTCCTGTCATCGACTTCAATCGCAGTACCTATAACAACGATACAAGCGACCGTTGGTTGACAAGTGCAGATTATCTCATCTTCAAGAATATCAATCTGACTTACAACTTGCCAAAGGCATGGATCCAGAGCATGGGTATCCAGGGCTTGCAGGTTAAGGCAGGTGCAGAGAACTTGTTCACACTTACCGCCCGTAAGGGTATGAACCCTCAGTACAGCTTCAATGGTGATTCTGATGATACATACGTAAGTGCACGTGTATTCAACTTCGGTTTGTCTGTAACATTCTAAGGGAATAATAAAATAAAGAGAAAATAAGATGAAAAATTATATAAATAAGATATTCGGTTGCGCTATTTTAGCTTCTGCAACAATGCTGGCATCTTGTGGCAGCGATTATCTCGAAACCAAACCGACAAGTTCTGTTGGTTCTGAGGATGCGGTAGCAACAACAGAGATGGGTTACAAGGCTTTGAATGGTATCGCTCGTTGCCAGACTACTCAGCATTATGCTTTCTCACAGGGCTTTGCTGGCGAGAATGCCATCATGCGTCTTTATGAGAACTTGCCAAGCCAGAATTATAATTATAATGCCTATGCAAATGGTTGGGCTCCTATCCATAATCAGACATTCCATAATAGAACTAACACAGTCTATGATGGATATGCTTGGTATTATTATTATCAGCTCATCGGTCAGGCTAACACAATCATTGCTCGTATTGATGCAGCAGCAGGAAGCGAGTCTGACAAGAAGTTTATCAAGGCTTCAGCCTTGGCTTTCCGTGCTTATAGCTACGAGAAGTTGATTCACTACTACTGCTATCGTTGGCAAGACAGTAACAATGGCGCTTCACAGGGCGTGGTTCTTCGTCTTGATGAATCTACAGGCGATGCTCCATTTGCAACATTGGCAGAAACAGTAAATCAGATTTACAAGGATTGCCAGGAAGCGATTACCTTGTTTGGCGAAAGTGGCATCGATCGTCCTGCAGCTGAGGTTTGGATTCCTAATGCAAACGTTGCTCATGCTGTTTATGCACGTGCAGCTTTGTTCCGTCAGGACTACCAGACTGCTGTTGATCAGGCTAAGCTTGCTAAGCAGAATTATCCTTTGATGAGCAATGCTGATTATAAGGCTGGTTTCTGTGAGCCAACATCTGAGTGGATTATGGGTAGTTATGGTGGTGATACTGAGAATAACTGGTATTGGTCATACGGTACACAGGGTGCTTGCAATGGTTACTATGCTACTGCAGAAGGCAATAACACAGGTGCTGGTACCATCGGCCATGAGTTGATTTCCCGCATTCCAAACAATGATGCCCGCAAGCAGAACTTCTTGACAGAGGATAAGTTCCCTAACCTTGACCTCTCTAAGGAGTCAAAATCTTACTATACATTTGGTATTCTTGGAATGATGGATGATGACATTTATGCACAGGCAGATTCTATCGTAAAGGCTCATGCTGTAAAAGGATTAAATGCACCTTATCAGGCTGGTTTCTATTACTTGGATGCCAATTTGAAGTTCTTTGTAACTGGCCTGCCAGGTGTCAGCTATTTGCCATTCATCCGCTCTAGCGAGATGGTACTGATTGAGGCTGAGGCAAATTACTTCCTGGGCAAGACTGCAGAGGCTCAGGCAGCATTGGTTGAGTTGAATGCTACTTCTGGTCGTAACCCAGAATATACCTGCACCAAGACTGGCGAGGAGCTTCTTTCAGAGATTCAGGACTATCGTTGTCTTGAGCTTTGGGGTGAGGGCTTCGAGTGGAGCGACTTCAAGCGTTGGAACAAGGCTGTTGTCCGCAAGTCATTTGCTGAAGGTGGTAATGCACATCCGTCTGTTGCCATCACTATCAATCCAGAGGATGGCAACAAGTGGACATGGGGCGTTCCTCTGAACGAGACCGACTACAATGCTGATGCAACTGCTCCAAAGATTAACTAATCAAATCTTTCGGAATAGTATAATATAATAAGGTGTATCCTTCTTGCCCAACATATCGGGCAAGCGGGATACACCTTTTTCTTTTTATCTCCCTCACCCTCAAACATTTTCCAATAAATCCTTGCTTCTTTCAGAAGAAAAGCGTATCTTTGCAGCAAGATTAGCTGCACTAGGCAATCTGAAAGCAAGCTTTCATTGCTCTCGCTGGCATAATCTATGCTAAAAATAAGATATTATGGAGTAATATAGAGTAAATCGCGTTTGGGTTGACGATGCCCATATTTGGGCAGAAACCCAAAATGGCTGGAAGGCTAACTATCCTTTCAGTCGTTGGAACCGTCTTGCTAACGCCACACCTGCCCAACGTAAGGCTTTCGTATTGAGCAGATATGGTATTCATTGGCCTGAATTAGACGAAGATTTATGCTTTGAAGGACTGTTCGCAGATGCTGGTATATACAAACCTTCAAATGCAGAAGATACTATTTATTATCAAACATAATAAAAGTTTTTTTGCTGCAGAAAGATAAGTGAATCATTAAAATAAGGAGGTAGATATGGACAAAAAGAAAAATGAAAACTTCTTTCTGAAACTTGTTAAGATTAAGAAAGAGATACGTGATTGTGTACAAAATGGAAGAGACCTGAAAGATGTAGAGAAAAACTATGGTATCAGATTCTCTAAACCCCTATAGTATTAAAAGATGACTGACCTGCTGAAGATTGATCATCGTAAGTGAGTATGACGCATTTCTTCGGAAGGAACGAAGAAGACAAAGAAACAAAAAGGCGACTATGAACATAGAGGAACTTGAAAGGCTTATAGCCAACGATGAAAACATACATTTGGAGTTGAAAAAAACTACAGGTGAGTTAAAAGATGGGATGCACACTGCCTGTGCATTCCTCAATGGTGCTGGCGGTTGGCTGGTGTTCGGCGTAGCCCCTAAGTCTCTTAAAATTCTCGGACAGGAGGTTACGGATAATACGCAAAGAGAGATTGCCCAAGCGTTGAGTGGTCTCGAACCAGCAGTTTCGATTGACATTCAATACATTGACGTGCCCGATAGACCTGACTGTCAAGTCATAGCAATGTATTTCGAAGCATTCGTTTGGGGAACGGCGCCTTATACCTATCATGGTAGCCCATATTATAAGGTTGAAAGTACCACAAAGCTGATGCCTCGTAATATGTTTGAGGAACGGCTGCGTGCCAACAAACCAAACTATTATGCCTGGGAGAGACAGACGGCTGACAACATAACCATTGATGATATGGATGAAAAACTCATCAGAGGAGCTATACGACTCGGCGTGGAGAAGAACCGCATGCCAGCCACGGCTTTGACAGAACCTCTTTCGGATGTACTCAGAAAACTTGAACTAATGAACGATGGCGTTCCCAATAACGCTGCTGCAGCCCTGTTTTCCACCAAATTAAGGGGTTACACGCAGATGCAGCTACGTTTGGCTCGTTTTCGCGGAATCAATAAGATAGAGTTCATCGACAACCAAAGGGTGGAAGGAAATTTCTTCCAACTCCTTGATGCCGGAATGGCTTTCTTTTTGAAGCACCTGAATATGAGTGGCAAAATTGTTGGCTTCCGTCGTGAGGAAAATATGGAGGTGCCAGCAGAAGCGTTGAGGGAAGCCCTTACAAACTGCCTTTGTCATAGGCAGTTTGAAAAGTACAACCTTACGCCAAGCATTGCCATATATGATGACCGAATTGAGATTGAGAATCCTGGTGTGTTGCCGCCACAGCTTAACACAGAAACAATCAAACTGTCACATAGTTCCTATCCATACAATCCAATTATGGCAGAAGTGCTTTACCGCACCACATTCCTAGAAAGTTGGGGTTCTGGCGCATTCCGTATTATGGAGGCTTGCAAGGCGCAGAATGCGCCTGAACCGAAGTGGAGCATCAACGGTGGCTTCATTTGCGTGACATTCGTGCGGCCTATAACCGATCCGATGAAGACTCCTGTGGGAATACAACTGGAATTAAATTTGAACCAAGTACGAACCAAGTACGAACCAAGTACGAACCAAGTACGAACCAAGTACGAACCAAGTAAAAGATTTAATTCTTGCTGTTTCTGAAGATTATTTATCAATAGGAGAAATGATGAAAACTTGTGGATTAAAGAGTCGACTGAGATTTAGGACAACCTACATTCTGCCAGCCCTCGACGAAGGGGCTATAGAGCGTAGATATCCTGATATTCCAAAACATCCTCGCCAACAATATAGGTTGACAGAACAAGCTATAGAGTGGAAACGTGAACAAAAGAAAAGTTCATAGACCTTTTGCCCATATTGAAGAAAGTACAATCACAAATTGTGACTTTGAACGCAGGGGTATGGCAAAAATAAAGAATGCAGAATAATTTAAAACAAGGAGGTAGAATATGGATTTATTTGATAGCAAAAGACAAGAAAGATTAGAGGCAGCAAGAAAGGCTTCTACTGCCAGTAAAGAAGCAGCAAGAAAATTTCTTATTGAGGCTGGAATATTGTTGCCAAACGGAGAAATTGCACCACATTTGAGATAAAGTTATGAACAAGGAGAATCTTTCATCAGTAGCGTTACTCTCTAATCAGGGAGATATGACTTCTTTTCGATATGGCAATAATAATATCCGATTTCGTTCTCCAAAATGCCTCAAACAATATACAGAGGTTAAGGAATGGGATAATGGATATATTGTTGTTATGGCAGATTATGAAGGTTTGGGCGAAACGGAAGAGTATATTGACCTTTTGCCCATATTGAAGAATCTGTATATCAATCCTGAGACTTTTCTCAAACCAATCAAGTCAGTAAAAATAGATTATCATGAAGGAAGAAGAAATTAAATCTGTAGCAGAAAAAGCTATGATGATTGTTTGCGGATATGCATTTTCGCAAAATGAAGAGGGCTTTATACGTGTAGTGTATCTACACCCGCCATACCATGCTCTTGTGATGACGAGCGAGGGGGAAGTAACAGAAACCAATATGGATGATATAGAAATCTGCATCGTTCAAAAGTATTGGAATCGAAATAAAAAATTAATGGAGCAAGCTTATGCCTAAATATTACGACTTTATGATATGTGGGTATTATCTCTATTTTACTTCCCATTGTATAGTAGAAGCTATGCATGTACATGCCAGTGACCGGCACTTAACTGAATCAGGTTCTGCTAAGTTATTTGTTATGGGAAATGGTGATACCATCGTAAAAGAGCAGGGTGTTCTGACCAATAAAGAATTGAGAATCATTCGTGAATTCATAAAAGACAACTATCAGGAAATGTTCTTAAAATGGTCGGAAATGAGCAATAATGGATTTTATCGTGGAGAATAATTAAAGATAAGGTGTATCCTTCTTGCTCAACATATCGGGCAAGCGAGGATACACCTTATTTTAAATATATATACGATATACTCCAGCTAGAATGTCTTGGAATACTTACTTTCTTCTAATGCCGTGTCGGAAACAGTAAACGAAGTGGTACTGCTATTATTGAAGAAATTACCCTCGTAACGGGTTAACTTACCCTTTACCAGATGTACATTGTCAAAATTGCACTCCTTGATGACCTTGCCATTCTTGTCCTTAGCCTGAGACTTTACATGAAGATTCTCTACATCATCAGCCTTCAAAAGCGTATAGACCGTGAAGAATAAATGCTTGTACTGGTACTTCTTGGCATCAAATACTCTTTCGTAATGGATAGGAGCCTCTGTCTTGCATGTGCCGGTAGCAGGATTGAATACCACACCGCAATCTCCGGAAATATCTATGGATTCGCCGGCTACATTTAATGGAGTTTCAATAGAGCTCCTGAGAACGAAGGCACTCACGCCCCGTGACAATGTTGCATCAAAATTCTGGTTGCTTACTTGAGGACTGACCGTAATATCCTTATAGGCATACACCATATCGGTGACCTGATCATTCGGAAATCTGACTTCGGTAGCCGACTTGATGGTAATACGATTATCTAAAGGCATAGGGGTTACTGCGGCTACAGCCACCATGTGGTAAGTGCCTTCAGGAACATCTAAGGTTACCTTGCCGAAATCATCGCCCAGACTGTCCTGTCTTACGACATAGCCTGAATCATTCTCGGAATCAATAGGTATCAATGCTACCTCCAGTTCTGAAAACCTGTGGCAGGCAGCCAAGGTCGTTTTGTTATCAGCACGGGTGGAATGCATACGTGCCGATGAGACATCTGAGGCAGAAGAGATATCTTCTATCGTTTTCTCGAAGAAGCTGATGCTTACCTCATGGTTCGTTACCTGTGATGATTCATTCATCACGTTTTCCTTGGAACAACTACATAAAAGTAGTATAGCGGAGACCAGCATCAGGCCTATGCTTTTACTGTTGTTCATCTGCTTCTTTTCGTTTGAGTCAGACGCCGGAACCCCCGGTATTATCGGCTAGTACGCATTTGAATGATACAAGCAAATAGCTTTTGTACTAACGTTGCACAAATATAGTGAAAATATGAATCCGTTGTACTTTTACTGACTTATTTCTTTGTTTCCTTAACAATTTATAACGAAAGAGGGCGATACACCATAGAGAATGCATCGCCCTTAGAAAGATTAAGTATGAATATCTAAACTGTAGAATCCATTTGGCATTGTGGCTTTCAATTACTTATCTACTGTAGAAGATACATTGTTCTTCTCGTAATAAGCCTTATATTCATTGCCACCATACTTGAGCCCGAGGTCTTCGCCTGCTATTCCATCGCAGAAACCCTTGTAAGCCCACTTGCGCTTGTAGTCCTTGTCGAAGAGGTTAGGCACCTGACCCTTGAGCCAGTATTCGTGCTCAGCCTCGTTATCAGACAAGCTCCAGATGGTAATACCGCTCTGCTGAGCTGCTGGTACGTTAGCCTTATAGCTCTCCATAATCATGCGGTAGGCATCGCTCTGTGCCTTGTACTGATTAGATGAAGGAGAAGCTGTGCCGAGAGAAAGATCGAGCTCTGTAACGCGAACCAGCTTGCCAGTAGCAGCCATGGTCTGGAACATAGCATCTACCTTCTCCTTGAGAGCTGCAATATTGGCTGCATTCTTCTCTGCATCATCGCTGCAGGAAAGAGATACGTGCATCTGGGTTCCGATACCGTCTACGATAGGAGTACCATTCTTCTCGTCGATTTCCTTGACGAACTTGATAAGAGCATCAAGCTTGTTAGGTGAGGTCTCCAGATTGTAGTCGTTCACGAAGAGCTTGGTCTCTGCTGGCAGATACTTGCGTGCCAACTGGAATGCCTTTACTGGGTAGTCCTTTACATAGTAGCCCCAGTACCAGTGGTTACTGCCCCAGTTGAGGGTCAAACCGTCTGCCTCTGTCTCTACAGGAGCTGCATCGTACATGGTCTGCTCATCTTCTGTCCATGTTCCACCGAAGATGCCTTCGTCGATTCCGCGATATTTGTTGCTGCCGTCAGCGATAGGCTCGTTGATGACATCGTAGCCATATGGAGTTACGTTCTTTTCCTTCAGGTGTTCTGCCATGCCCTTTACCCAGGCATCCATTGCACCTTCGAGAGCAGCCTGTTTCTCGGCAGCGCTCTTCAGAACAAAGTACTTGCGGCTGGCACGGGTAACCTTTCTTGCCTTACCGTTGGAAGCCTGGATGTACTGGATGCCTCTGGCTGCTGCATTCTGATCTTTGGCAAGTCCGAACTTGATATTATCAATGTAATAGGTGCCGCCTACCTTGCCATAGTTGAGGATGATGCGGTTGGCATCATCGTAAGCAGGGGTAAAGGTGAATTCGCATTTCACCCAATCGGTACCTACGCTGAAGGTATTGTAACCGCCCTGAGAACTGTATGTGGTTCCATTCTGATACTGGAACTGCAATTCACCTGCAGGAGAAGTAGACTTGGCATAGAACTGAATGATGTACTTCTTGCCTTCCTGCAGCGCATCGTCAAAGGTATAGGCACACTGAGCTTCCCAGGCATTGCCATCACCCTTGTTCTTCAAGGCGAGACCCTTGCTGTTGTTGTAACCAGCGCCTTCTTCTACTTCGGCACTTTCCTTGTTGCTACCCCAGGAACCCCAATTGCCTGTGGTTCCACCTTCAAAGTCAGATGCATCGCCTGCCATCACATTCTCCATAGGGTCATCCTGCTTCAAACCAAACTGGATGTCATCGATGGTATAGGTAGCTCCAACCTTACCAAAGTTGAGGATGATGCGGTTCACATCGTCATATTTGTCGATGGTAAATTCATACTGGAAGGTTTGCCAATCGGTACCAACAGTGAAGGAATTATATCCACCCTGAGAACCGTATGTACTGCCATTCTGATATTGGAACTGCAATTCTCCGGCAGGAGAAGTAGACTTTGCCTTGAACTTGATGACGTAGGTCTTGTTCATCTCCAAATAGTCATTGAAGGTATAGGCGCACTGAGCTTCCCAGGCATTGCCGTCACCCTTGTTTTTCAGAACGAGGGCTGCTGACCCATCCTGTCCGGCTCCTGATACAACTTCAGCACTTTCCTTGTTGCTGCCCCATGAGCCCCAACCGCCAGTGCTTCCACCATTGAAGTCGGATGCATCGCCAGAGAGAACATTGGCAATATCACCATCACTTTCTACTACGAGGGTAGGGGCGATGAGTGATTTCAGATAGCTTTGGTTCTGCTGGGTGTGCCAGAAGAAGTTATGACCGTAGAGCTTCATGTTGCCATCCAATGCTTCGATGAGCTTGTCCACAGTTGCGAAGTTCAGGGAACCGCTGTTGCCCATGATGGCATCGTTCTTCATGGCATTGCCAGGAGTAAAAATCTGATAGTTGGCATTGGCAAGGCTGCCTTCTCCATTGGCATTGTTGATATACAAGTCTGCACCCATGCCGATACCAATCAGCATGTTAGGAGTATTCTGCTGGGCATAGTCCTTGATGTTGTCGTAGTTGGCGATGACTTCCTTCACGGCAAGAGGAATCTCTGCTGAGGTTACGTCAGCGTGGTCGGCTGGCTTGCCCCATTCCATGAGCTGGTCGTCGCAACCAGTGAGTAGCATCACTGATGCTACTACTGGTATGAATATCTTATTGATTTTCATCATGATTTTCATTTAAGGGTTATTATTCTGTAGCTGTTTCGCCATCATTGAAGTCCTTTACTGCAATAGACTTGGTGCTGACAACGCGGAGGTTGTCGACATAAATCTTCTGGTTGAAGGTACTTGCCTTGTACTTGATGGCATCAGAGAATTCCAGGTCGCTGTTGACGAGGAATAATACCAGGTTCTTGTATGAACCGCTGTTGCGGTCTTCTACAATCTTCTGGAAGGTTACATCAGCTGCTTTCTCCGGGTCGTAGTTACCGAATGCTGTCATCGGAATGGTGATGGTCTGCCAGCGTTCACCGGTGGTGAATGGGGCATGAGAGCCATCCTTTTCATTCAACCATGGAATCCATACGGTAGCTGTGTTGGTATATTCATCGCTATACTTTGTAGCAGCAGAACCCCATCCATAGTTTGCCAGATTGTTCTGGAGAGAAATTTCGAGCTGACCCGTCAGATCCCAAGGTTCAGGACAGTAGATGTCGAACTGGATAGCTACTTCTGATGCCTTGGTCTCGGCAGGAATCGTGCCATACATGCGGCTCCAGTCGTCATTGGCATTGTCATTACCTGCTGTAGCCCAGTATTTGGCATTGCCACCTGCATCCAAACCGCCTGCATCGAGTACTGATAGTGGTGCGAGCAATGCAACCTTGCCACGACCGCTGTTGAGAGGATCGTCTACGAGATCGTCTGTACCGTAAGTTGCGCTCCATGAACCCAGTTCGCCCTTTCCGTCGAAATCGGTGATGAAGTCGCCGAAGTCGTTGAAATAGGTAGGAGTCTTGGCTGTACCGTTAGCGCCTTCACTGGTGATAGAGCCAGACTTGGTGAGGTCGGCTGTGCCAGGAACGGTAAAGCTGTACCATTTGCCGTCTTCATCGTTACGGATGCCACTTGTTATTTCTGTACCATCAGGTAATGTGACCTTGGTGGTTTCCTGCAGGTTGGCACCATATACGGTTACAGTTTCGCCAGCCTTAGGTAGAGTGTTGTCTACGCTGGTAATGCTAGGAGCTGCCGCACGGATGGTGAACTCGTAAGTCAACTTGTTGTTATCATTCTTATAGAATACGATGGTATTGCGTACGCTGACGTTAGCTTTTTCTACTGGTGTAGCTGCATTGAGCGTTACCCATACGTTGTTGTCAGTCATCAGAGCGTTGTTGAAGTAGGTCTCGTATCCATTTACGTAGATTCTCTTCAAACCGCTGAAGCCTGAGCCTTCGATTCTGAGCAACTGTCCCAGTCGGGCAAACTCCACAGGACGGTCTTTGTTGACTTCATCGTCCACATTCTCCAGATATATCTGGTTAATCTTCATTGTTGCCGAGCTTCCGCCGTTGTCGTCATCGCTGCACGCAGCAAAGCTGAATGCTGCCAATGCAAGGCACAATGTCCAGAGATATTTCATTGTTTTCATAATTCTCTAAATATTAATGATTAGTTATACAGGTTGGAATGCCTGTTATTTAAACAAATCGGTGTCCTGCACCTCGCGATCGCCAAACTGATAAGCCACGGTAGCGATATTGCCGCTTGCATCCGGCTTCAAGAGTGGGTTCTTGGTCTGGTCGGTATCTGCGATAGGCAAAGTCAGGTTCTTGGCTGTAGCTGTTGCTACGCTAGGGCCTGGCTCTGCATAATCCTCGCTCAATACATATTCGTGGGTTGCTGACTTGTAGTAGCTGGCATTGCGATGCTGGTGATTGACATAGTTCACCATCTCCTGCTGCTGATAATATCCGCGACGGACGATGAAGTACCAGTACAATCCCTCGAATGCAGTCTCTACACGGAACTCATGGCGAATGTCCTCGAAGGTGAGGCTATTCTTGGTTGCAACACCTGCACGGGTACGGAGTGCATTGAAATACTTGAGAGCCGTAGCATCTGTAGTCTTTCCGTTGTTACCCAATGTAGCTTCTGCATAGTTGAGATAAACTTCTGCAAGACGCATCATATAGGTATTGATACCAGAGTTGTTGTTGACAGCAAAGCCGTTGACAGCATTGGTACCGATGACGTACTTCTTGATATTGGCACCTTGTGAACCTGCGTTCTCGGTCTCACCATATACGTATGGTTTCTCAGGATTGGCAGATAATTCAGGATAAGATTCGCCATAAGATGCAATACAGTTGTGGCGACGGATGGCATCATCCACCTTTGTACCGAGCGTCTGGTCTTCATATTCCTTGAATTCTTCCCAAAGATCGTAAGAACAATAGGTAGAACCACCCCAAGAGTTTCCCTGGTTAACTTGAGTACTCCAGGCAAGGAAACGGGTCATTGACTGTGCCAGACCGCCTTCTGCACCAGCCTGGAACTGTAACTGGAAGACGCTCTCGCTATTATTATTAAAGGTAGAGGCTGCAAACAATTCGGCATAGGTATCTGTCAGTTTATAAGGCCCCTCTTCAATAACAACTGCTGCTGCCTTCTTGGCTGCATCGAGATAATACTCATTACGTGTGCCACGATTGGCATCTGTTGCTACGTTGCTGCCGTCATAGCGTCCGCTGGTAGTCAAACCTGCCATTGACAGATAGAAACGGCTGAGCATGGCATAGGCTGCATACTTGTTGACACGGCCTGTGGCAGGAGATGTTGATGGCAGATGAACTGCGGCATACTCCATATCACGGATGGCAAACTCGATTCCATCGGCTACAGGGTTAGGACTTACAACATAGTTGTTGACCAGATCCTGGGTGTTGTTGTAGATAACGGCACAACCCCAGAGTGAACTGATATACCAGTAAGCCAGACCACGCATGAAGCGAGCCTCTGCAATACCTTGTATCTTTGCCGTCTCACTTACATTAGCTGTAGAGTTGTTGGCGATATTGTTGATGGTATTGTTTGCCTGAGCTACAACAGAATAAAGCGCTCCCCAAGCTTCGGTAAGACCGGTGGAAAGACCTGTCTCGGTGAAGTTGGTATATGGATAGACATAGCCTGAGTATTGGGCGGTGATGTTGTTGGCACGTCCATCGCCCATACCATAATAGAACTTATCATTGAAGTCGTACCACACATAGCTGTAAAGTGGCATGACTGCCTGTGAAACTGCCTCGTCATTATCGAAGAAGTTGTCCTGCGAAATCTGGTAGGAATTCTTCTGCTCGAGGAAGTCATTGGCGCAGCTGGAGAATGAGAGGATTCCCGCTATCGCCAGTGTATATTTCAATATGTTAGTTTTCATATTCTCTTTTCTTTTGAAGTTGATGGATTAGAACTGCACATTCACACCGAAAGTATAGATGCGTGGTGAAGGGTAGCGGCTATAATCAACACCGTTGAGGAGAGCATTGCCGCGCATAGAACCAACTTCAGGATCGAAACCGTTATACTTGGTGATGGTAAACACGTTCTGTACATTGCAGTACAACTTGACGTTGTTCAGGAAGATATGGCTGAGCCACTTGCGAGGCAATGTATAGCTGAGAGATACGTTCTGCAGGCGGATGTATGAACCATCCTCTACGTATGCATCGCTTACACGGTTGTTCTTGTTTACACCACTTTCGGTAGACAAACGAGGCATTGTCGTATTGGTATTGACAACGTAGTAGTTACGATAGTCCTCTGGACCATTCTCGTCATATTTTGCAAGACGGGCATAGTCCATTACAGTGGTCAGCTGGTTGCTGGTAGAACCTGTTATCTCCAGGAAACGACGGCCGTAGTTCATCACCTTGTTACCATAGGAACCGCTGAACTGAACGCTCAGGTCGAAGCCTTTATAAGAGAATGTGTTGCCAAAACCAAAGGTGAACTTTGGCTCAGGATTACCGATGAAGGTCTGGTCGTTGTTGTCGATGACGCCATCACCATTGATATCCTCATAGATATAATCACCAATGAACACACCACCACTGGTAGGACTAGTGGCAATAGATGCTCCTTCTGGTAAGGCAACTGGTTTCACATTACCGTTGGCATCCTTGTACCAGAAGTCTTCTGGCTTGTCGAAACGGCCGATAACCTTGTAGCCCCAGAACTGACCGATAGGATGATCTACTACGGTATTCGTAACTGTGGCTGTCTCAGAACCAATCTGCAAGGTCTGTGGCAAAGTACCTGTTTCCGTATCGAGCGAAACTACCTTGTTGCGGTTGAGAGAGAATACAATGTTAGAGCGCCAAGAGAAGTTCTTGTTCTCTACATTGACGGTATTGATGGTGAATTCGATACCCTTGTTCTCCAGGCTACCTACGTTACCCCAAGGGTTTGATGCAGTACCATACTTGGAACCTGTACCAGAACCGATGAAGGCTGGCAAATCAAGCATCATCAGCAAATCGTTGGTCTTCTTGTAGTACCAGTCGAATACGATATCGATGCGGCTATTGAACAAAGAAAGGTCGAAACCTACGTTGGTAGAATAGGTAGTCTCCCATTTCAACGCAGGGTTGGCATTGTTGGCATTCATCACACCTACACCCCATGAAGTGGTATAGTTCTTAAGCATGGCTGCATAAGCCCACTGCTGTACGTTCTGGTTACCTGTAGCGCCCCAACCCAGACGGAACTTGAGATTATTGATTACCTCATTGCCTTTCAGAAAGTTCTCCTGACTGGCACGCCAAGCCAAGGCTGCTGATGGGAACCAACCCCAACGATGACCTTCGGCAAACTTGTTGGAACCGTCACAACGGAGTGTTGCTGTCAAGAGATAACGGTCGGCATAGTTGTAGAGGGCACGTCCGAAGTAGGAATAGAGTTTGTAACCATCCTGATTGCCTTGTGTCAGATTGATATTGGCGCCAGTTGTTTCACCGGCGATGATATCGGTTACGGAATTTGACAAGTAACCAGAGTTGCTTACTGCGAAGTTCTCCCAATAGCTCTGGCTCATTTCCTGACCTACCATCACATTAATATTATGTTTCTCTGCGATGGTACCGTTATAGGTCAGAATATTACGCCATGACCAGTACTTCGTATCATTCTTATACCAGGCACCGTCACGCTGTGTATTCTCACGTACACCAAATTTATAATCAGGCTGGTAAGTCTTGGTCTTGTTGAGATTATAATCTGTAGAAAGCTCGGTCTTGAATGTCAAGCCCTTTACAAGAGTTGCTTCCAGATAGGTGTTGATACGGAAGTTGAGACGCTTGGCATAGTTGGTCTTAATCTCAGCCAAAGCCACAGCATTGTCTGGCATCCACTGATCATCTGGACCATCATATCCACCATCTGGGTTGCGTACAGCCACAGAAGGCTGAGATTTCAAGGCAGTCATGATGATATCCCAATTCTTCTCCATCTCCTGCTTGGAATCTGAGAGAGAGAAAGAGATACCGCCCTTGAGCCATTTCTTCAACTGTGAATCGATGTTGCCACGTAAGGTCTGGCGCTTGAAACCGGTGCACAAACCGATACCATCCTGATTGAGATAACCGGCAGAAAGGGAGTATGTGGTATTTCCATTACCGCCAGAAAGCGACAAACTGTGGTTGGTCATGAAAGCGGTATTGAACAGCTCATCCTGCCAATCGGTACCATTGCCAAGGAGTTCTGGGCGCAACCAGCTGCTAGATGCTGGTTTGATCTTGGCATCAGTGATGGCATTGTAGTGTTCGGCATACTGTCTCAAGTTCATTACATCGAGCTTCTTAGGCATAGCCTGCCAACCTACATATCCATCGTATGTGATTTGAGCCTCACCATTCTGACCACGCTTGGTGGTAATCATGATGACACCATTAGATGCGCGCGAACCATAGATAGCGGTAGCTGAGGCATCCTTGAGAATGTCCATTGTCAAGATGTCACTAGGGTTGATACCTGCCAATGGGTTACTGTTACCATTGTCAGAACCATCGGAGTCGATGATGACACCATCAATAACGAAGATAGGTTGGGAAGTGGCATTCAGAGAGTTGGTACCGCGGATGCGGATGGTACTGCTACCACCTGGAGTACCAGTGTTGGCCTGAATCTGTACACCGGCGGCACGACCCTGGAGAACCTGGTCGATACTGGTTGTTACAGACTTTTCGAATGCCTTGTTGTCTACCTGAGTAACGGCACCGGTCAAGTCAGCCTTGCGCATGGTACCATAACCTACGACGACAACTTCGTTCAGAGCCTGAGCATCTGATTCCAAAGTTACATCAATAGGACCATTGCCAACTTTAATCTCTTTATCCTTGTAGCCAAGATAAGAAATCTGTAAAGTTGCACCTTTAGGAGCCTTCAATACGAAGTTACCATCCAGGTCGGTGACGGTAGCTGAGTTTGGTTGCCCCTTAACACGAACTGTCGCTCCAATGACTGGACCATCGTCTGCGACTACTGTACCTTTTACATTACCGTTTTGAGCCAATGTCTCCTGACAAGGGAACAATAAAAGCATCAACAGTAAAGACAGGTACTTGAAAGCATTACCTGCATGTTTCATGATTAATTGGTTTTGTTTTTGTTGGTTTATACTATTGTTTATTCTATGTCTTAATTTGGTTTACGGCTGCAAAGATATGCCCTTTTTCGTAAAGTGCAGTTAAAATTTGTATCTTGCGTGTTTTTAAATGTTTCATGTATAATAAAACCGACATTTTTGGCAAGAAAAAAGGGGATACGCAGCTGCAAATCCCCTTTATACCTTATTATATATAGACGTTTTAGTATTCGTATAGCTTGATGTGGAGTATTTTATTGTCGCCACATGAGATGCGGGCATGGCGTCCCTGGTGGTCCTGATCGCCATTATCACGGCGGATAAACTGTAATTTACCGTTTTTGTCTACTTCAATCTGGTCAACATATCCGATACCGATACGCTTACCTTTGAAAGTTGCGGTTTGTTTCTTTGTTTCGGTTCCACCGTTGTCAACAAATCCGTCCTCACCGAGTTTCTTTTCTTCAGCTTGCGCTTTTTCAGTCTTGCTTTGGAAGACAACAACGATTCCATTACCAGCTATGATGTATTCGTTCTTGGCGAGTTTCAGAATCAATCCGCCGCCTTCAGGCCATTTGCTTCCATCTGTAGCACGTGGATCCCATGGTAGCGTGAAGAAATGACGGCAAGTCATGGTGATATCGCCATCTTCGATGATGCGTTCTTTGTCTTTCTGGTCGAAGAGTAATCCCCAGTTTTTGCCCTTTCCCTGATGCTGGAGCAGGAGAGGAGAGAGCTGGTTGATAACCTTATATGAACGTCTGAGACTGTTCTTCACCTTGAAGTTAGCTTCATCGAGAGCAAACGGACTGAAACTGATGGCATCTGTTTCGCCGAAGGTATAATATGCCTTTACGCCGCTATTGATATCGCATTTCACTTCTGGAGTGAAGAAAGGATTGTCGGCACGCTTGTATTTCTCAACCCATCCCTTGTAACCGGTATCATAGATATCTGGTGCAAAAATATCGATACTTGGTGCACCACATTTCCAGATGTCAATCAGATGGGCAAGTGGTCCGGCAGAAGGGTATTCGCCTGGTTTTCTGCCACGACTGTTCATTGCAGCATTTACATACATCGGAATATTGTAGATGGCTTTGCCGGCTGAGGCTAGCTGCTCTACATACTTGGCATAATAATATGCTTGGAATTTCTCGTCAGCATAACGGTCTGTTCCGAAAACTTCTGCCCATGTACCTTTCTTCTTGAGCTTGAGCGCCTTGAGCAATGAAGCAGGAACGGGTTGTCTGTAAGCTTTTTCGGCAAGAGGAGAATGGTCGCGGGCAGATTCGAGCATGCCGATTTCGTTTTCTACCTGCATCATGATGACGGTATTCTCTTGACTGTCAACTGCTTTGATGTGTTTCATCAGTTCGCAGAATGCTCGTTTGTCTGCTTGAAGCAGGTTATCGCTGAAGGCTGTGCATATCTCTAATGGCTTACCGTTCTCTATGAGTGAACGAGGGAAACGCTTGGTGTTTTCCTTTACCCATAGTGGAGCATAGCAGCTCATAGAGTTCTTCCAGGCACCAAACCATAGGAAGACAATCTTCAAGTCATGCTTACGGGCAGTTGTGATGACGCTGTCTACAAGTGCAAAATCATATTTGCCCTCGTCAGGTTCAACAAACTCCCAATATGCAGGAACGAAGACAGAGTTGACTCCGCTATTCTTCATCTGTTTCAATGCTTTCCTGATGTCGGCAGGACTCGTTGCGGCAGAGTTGCTCAACTCACCAGCCAGGAGAAGCATCGGCTTGTCATTGACAACAAGCTGGGTTGCAGAGCCTTGCTTCTGCAGTTTCACTCCTGCTTGTATATTGATACAGCATAATAATGCTAGAAAAGATAATACGATCTTATTCATAAATCTTCATTTTAGAGAATGTCTGAAAATATTTGAGACAGGTATTGCGCCATTCCTTGGCGTTTTCCAACTGTACATTGAGTAATGAATCGGTATGTTGCCATTCCTGTTCATGACCCTTCATATACTGTTTGGCTGAGGTGTGCCAGAAGTCGCGATATACTTCAACCATCGCTACACCCATGTTGTACTTCATGCAAAGTTCCTGCCAGAGGGTGCTTCCTGATTTCATTTTGTAATCCCAAGCTACATGATGGAACCATAGGAGATATTCTTCTGGGCAAGTCTCGATGTTGTCATACAGACTGCGATATGGTTCCGGATACTGACCTACGGCATCTGTACCTTTGGATGAGCGGTCGAAACCAACACCCTGAGCATCAGCCTTGTGATAGTATACCGGGCACCATTCCAGAGGATAACTTGCGATGAAACCATCTGGTTCCGGACCGTAGTGGTGGTCGAACTTAAAGATATGATGCAAGCCCAGTGGCATCATATAGTTGACGCAAGCTTCGCGCGAAGTCATCATCATCATCTCTACAGGTTTAGTGAATCGCTCGTCCTGGTTTTCGTAGGTCTGTACGAGCCATTCATGAGCAATCTCTTCGGCTGTAAGGGAAGGATTCCATGCCAATCGGCCGAAAGCATACCAGTTAGCCTGTGAGAAAGGGTGACCGCACCAGTTGGCATCATCACCGATATTGGCTACACCTGAGATTCCAACCAGTTTGTTTGGATTGACAAAGCCAAAGAATTCCTTCCACATAGGAGCGAGATAGGTGAGGTGCTTAGACTGTCCGAGATATTCCTGGGTAATCTGAAGTTCTGCTATCTGTGGAGTCTGTTTGATGTTGTCGAAGATTGGAGCGTATGGCTCACGAGGCTGGAAGTCGAGCGGACCATTCTTTGACTGTAGGATTACGTTGTCACGGAACTTTCCATCCATACCTTTGAATTCGCTGACAGCTTGTTTTACACGGTCTTCTCCCTTATGGTTGGCACCATAAACAAAGCTTCGCCACATGATGATGCCTCCGTATGGTTTGACGGCATCGGCAAGCATGTTGGCTCCATCGGCATGGGTGCGGTGGTAATCGCCAGGACCAGGCTGGCCTTCAGAATTAGCTTTTACCAGGAATCCGCCAAAGTCAGGGATGGTAGCATATATTTCCTTTGCTTTTTTCTTCCACCACTGCTGAACCTTTTTATCCAATGGGTCTGCAGTCTTGGTATAGCCCAATGCCATAGGAGAAGCAAAGTTGATGCTGAGATAAACTCGGATGCCGTAAGGACGCAGGATGTTGGCGATGACCTTCACCTTATTAATATACTCTGCAGTCATCATCTTTGGCGATGCGTTTACATTGTTCAGTACGCTTCCGTTGATACCCAAATAGGCGTTGGCTCGGGCATAGGTGATGAGACGGTCGTGAAGACTCTTGCTGATGCTGCCACCCTTGCCGTTTTTGCCGAGTTTGATTTCTTCCCATTTGAAGATACTCTTTCCGGCATAGCCACGTTCGATGCTGCCATCGAGATTATCCCAATGGTTGAGAATGCGGAGACCCACTTGTGGTTTCTCGGTCTCATCGATAGCTTTGCTGAAGTTCTGCTGATTACCGCTACCTGTGTTGTAGGCATCGGTGTTCTGAAGTCGAATCAACTCGTAGGCACCGTAGAGCAAACCGATAGGATTGCTGGCGGTGATAGTTGCTTCGTACTGAATGTTGTCGCCTTGCTGTGCAGGACTGGCGTAGATGTTATAGCCCTCGCCAAGATTCAGAGCTTTGTCTATCTTGAGCTCAACATTCTTGCCACGCCAGTTGTTTTCCAACTCCTGCTTGGCAATCTTGGCTGTTGCATCATCAGGCAACTGTGAGATGACTTGGCATGAGTTAGCATACTGCTTTCCGAGCCATAACTGTGAACCGTCACTCTGTGCAGAAACATGGAGTGATGTAAGTACCGTAAATAATAAAATGAGGTATTTCTTCATATCTTTGCAGATCGTTAGTTTGTATTGTTATTGTTTCTGCTGCAAAGATACGAAAAAATACCTTATTCTCTTCTATTTGTTGTTTATTTCTCATTTCTCTTTGTTTCAGCATATTCACTTGGTGATATGCCATAGTGTTTCTTGAACACTGTAGAGAAGTGAGTCTGGTTGTTGAATCCCACAGAGTAAGCTACTTGCGTGATATTAATCTGTCCTTCTTCGATAAGACGTGCAGCTTGCTCCAATCGTAAGTTACGGATGAATTCACCGGCAGAGACGCCTGCTATTTCTTTCAGCTTACGGTGCAGTTGGGCACGGCTGATGCCTACATCCTCTGTCAGTTTTTCAACGTTGAGGTCTGGGTCGGCCAGGTGCTCGTTCATATATTTCATCACTCTCTCAATGAGAGCGTCGTTGTTGCCCTTCACCTGTATCTGCTCTATCTTAGCTTTCTGTCCCTGTGCGCCGCTGTATTTGCCACGGATGCGTCGGACATTGTCTACCAGGTTGTCGATGAGAATATGAAGTTCTTCCATATTGAAAGGCTTCGCCAGGAAGGCATCAGCACCCTTACGCAATCCCTCTAGTCGGTTTTCTACTTCGCTCTTGGAGGTGAGCAGGATGACTGGAATATCGCTTACGTTAGAGTTACTCTTTATCTTCTTGAGCATGGTAACACCATCCATTTCCGGCATCATCACATCGCTTATCACGAGATCATATTTGCTGGTGAGCAACATCTTGAGACCCTCCTTTCCGTTGCAGGCATGTTCAAATCGATACCAGTCGCTCAGTTCAGTCTTGATATAATGTGCTATCTCGGCATCGTCATCTACTATCAGGATATTGAAATTGCGGTTGGCTTGCGTTCTTTTACCGGTGGATTCGGCAGTTTTTGTGCCATCCTCCTGCAGGATCTCCTCTGGCTTGAGGTGTTCCTTGCCCAACGGAATGTTTACCTCGAAGCAAGAACCCTTGATTCCGTCAGTGCGATTGTAGGCTCTGATAGTTCCTCCATGCATCTTGACGAGGGCTCTGCAGAGGTTCAGACCAATTCCGGTTCCCTCGATATGAATGTCGTTGTTGTTATTGCCTTGATAGAAGCGTTCAAAGAGACGGTCGGTCTTTTCTTCCTTCAGTCCGATACCTGTATCTTCTACCTTGATGATGGCACTCTCTTTGTTCTTTCCTATGATAAGCGTAATTTCGCCACCGTCTGAAGTATATTTCATGGCGTTGGAGAGAAGGTTGGAAATAACCTTGTCAAAGTTGATGCGGTCTATCCATACTTGCAGGTTACCTTCCTCCTTCAGACTCTCGTCTTCCTTCAGGCTAAGAGTGATGCTGCGTTCCTGGGCATTGAAGTTGTAGAGTGACATGATGCCACGCAGGAACTCCTTGAGGTCGGTCTTCTGGCAATGCAGGTGCATCTGGTCTTTGTCTATCTTTCGCTCGTCAAGAATCTGGTTAACCAGAAGCAGCAGGCGCTGGGCGTTGCGGTCTATCATGTCGATATCCTGTTTGCTCTCTGCGTCTTCTAGTCTATTCTTCAACTTGTTGAGAGGTCCCATAATCAGGGTCAACGGTGAACGGATGTCGTGGGTGGCATTGATGAGGAACTGCATCTTGGTTTCCTCTAAGTCTGCTTTGCGACGGCGTTCGTAAGTATAGAATACGTATAGAACAGCACTCGCGATGGCCAGGAAATAGAGGAGATAGGCCTCTGGTGATGCATACCAAGGGTCACAAACCTTGATGTTGATGACGGTTGGCTTCTTCGAATATTGGCCATTGCTGGTAGCTCTTACTTCCAGCTTGTAATTGCCAGGCTTCAACTTGTTGAACGATACGGCATTAGTTCCCTCATTGGTGCTGCTCCAGTTGCCGCCATTGATGCGATATTGGAAACTGATATTGTCAGTGTTCTTGTAGTTGAGCAGAGAGAACTCCAATGTGAATGAATTCTCTGAGTATGGTATCTTGAAGTCGTCGCTCAGGCAGTTAGTTGCCTTTCCGTCTATGATGAAGTTGGTAAGGTATACATTGCCCATCTCCATTTTGTTGGCTCTCACTACGTCAGGATAGAAAGTGGTGATGCCGTCGCTTGTGCCGAAGGCTATCATGTCGTTGGCAGTATGCATGGCAGAACCTAATACATACTCACGTGTGGTGAGTCCGTTGCCATTGATGTGTCCGATGAATCGTTTGGCGTTTGTGTCATATTGCCAGATTCCCATGGTTGTGCTAACCCAATAGTCGCCCTTGTGGTCTCTTACGATACCACATATCTGCTTGCCTGTTAATGCTTCAGCGTGAGGGAAGTCTACCACCTTGTTCTTTTTGCGGTCGAAGAGATAGAGCCCTTTTTCAGTACCCATCATGATGTCTCCGTCCTTTCCTTCGCAAATGCCATTTATCTGCTTGTCTTTTAGGATATTGTGCCATCCGAAATCCTTGAAGCTGAGTGTCTGCGTGTTGAGGCAGGATACACCGTTGGCTGTACCAATCCATAGATGTCCGGTGTGGTCAAGAGCCATACTGCGAACCCAGTCATTACAGAGATAACCTTTTTTGCCTCGGGTACTCATATTGAGGACCTTTACGTTACCGGTTTCCACATTATATATATATAGTCCCTTGCTGTAGACTGAAATGTAGAGGTTTCCCTGGTTGTCATCAGTCATACAATAGATGCCGGCACTGGTAAAGCTGATTTTCTGCTGGTAAGCTCCGGTATATGGATTATAGCTGTAGAGTGCACTACCATTGCTGATCCAATAGCTGCCACGCTTGTCTTTGTAGATGATACAGGTTCCGGCTGGTGATTGAGGATGAGCGATAATCTTTCCTGAAGCATCAAAACAGAATACGCCACTGTTTTGTACGGTACACCATGTTTCTCCTCTATCGCCTGGTGCAATAGAGGATACACTACTACCTATTATATAGTTTTGTGCAGAGAAACTCCATGAGTTGAAAGCCTGTTGGCGCTGGTTGATGAGATAGAGTCCCTTTTTATAGCATCCTATCCAGAGGTTGTTGTCCTTGTCTTCGATGATGTCATTGACGAAGGCGGTGGATAGATCGAAGTTACTGTTGCTGCTTTCCAGTTGCTCCACCCGGTTGCTTCCTTTCCTGATCAGCAATGCTCCATGTTCAGAGGTACTTATATAGAGATTTCCCTCATGGTCGAAGGTTGCATTATTGATGGTTACGTTATTGGCGTAGGTGCCAAAGTCGTAGCCGGCATCTGCTATTCTGCCCGTCTTATAGTCATAATAGATAATGCCGTACATACATACAATGAGCAGGGTTTGTGGACGATGCTGTATGAAAGCCACTGGCGCTCCGTATGGCGATTTGAAGTCTTTGCGGTTTACCTTTCCCTTGTTTTCGATGAATCGTGTAAAGGTGGATAGGTGACTACTCTGCCATAGATAGTGGTGCTGGTCTTCATAGATATGGGTAAAGAATACGTCGAAGTCGCGCTCTGCGTATTGTCTTTCCTGTTTAATAAGGAATTGCTTGTCTGCTGCTTTGACAGAAACTGCTTTCTTTACGGAATAAAGTCCGTAGCCGGCAGTTCCCAACAGAATATCACCACGGTGATTTTCTACGATAGAGTAGATGCGTGGCTTTCTGCCATCAGGAAAATTGAGACGAGTGAAGTCATTCGTCTCATAATTATAGCGCATCAGTCCCTTGGCACTACCTATCCACAGGTCTCCTTTCTTATCAACAAGGAGATCTGAAATGATGTTGTCTGTGATGGATGTCGTATCCTTCTCGTCGTGCAGATAGTTGGTGAATCTGTAGCCGTCAAACTTGCTCAGTCCATATTCCGTACCTACCCAAATGTATCCGTACTTATCTTGTACGACACAATTGATGAGCGAACTGGACAGTTTGCCTGATGTGAATAATTCGCCACCATCAGCCCATAGCATGAGCGAGGCGAGGAGTGCGATAAGTGCCGCAAGGCATTTCCTGGTATACTTCATATTTTTGGTCGTTTACTTGTTCTTGTTTGGTTATTGTTGCTGCAAAAGTAGTAAAAAACTGCGAAAGCAACAAATAAAAATGCGATAATATGTTTCGTTTCCTTTTGTTTCTTTGTCTTTTATGCTTTTATTTTGTCTATGAAACAAATAGAAACGTTCTGGTAACTAGATATTAAAGAGCTTTCAATAGTTTTTTGTACATTTGCAACGTGAATAGCGAATTGTGACTAACAAAAATGCAAAACAATGACTAAACAAACAATAAAGATTTTATCGTTGGCTCTCTTGCTGGCAGGAAGTAGTAGCTTGGCTTTCGCACAGAAAGTGTGGAAGGGTTCTTGGGCGACTGCTGTTGAATGGACTGGTAAAGGGGATATGCCTAAGGAAAGCTTGAGCAACCGTTCTTGCCGACAGATAGTTCATGTATCCTTTGGTGGAAAGGAACTCAGGGTGAAGCTCAGCAACGAGCAGAGTAAGGAACCCGTGGAAATCAAATCGGTGTATATTGCAGATACCGATAAGGACAGCAACTGGTTTGTGAATGGTAAGACCGTGAAGTATCTCAAGTTTAATGGCAAGAAGAATGTAACCATTGCTCCTGGCAAGGCTATCTTCTCAGATGATTTGAAATATGCCTTGAAGAGTGGACAGCGCCTCACGATTACCATCGACTATGGCAAGCAGACTCCAGTGAATGCAACATCCCATCGTGGTTCACGTACCACATCTTATATAGTAAACGGTTTGCATCGTACTCCTAAACCGATGGATAAGAGTTTTGATGATGGCGAGGAGGTGGATCACTGGTACAATCTTTCTGCCATTGATGTGAAGACCGATAAGGCTACCCCAGTGGTGGCTATCCTCGGAAACTCTATTACCGATGGTCGTGGAAGTATAACCAATCATCAGAACCGTTGGACCGATTTCCTCTCGGATGCTCTGAATGCAGAGAAGCCATACGGCGTATTGAATCTCGGTATCGGCGGCAACTGCGTAGTGGAAGGTGGATTGAGCGAACCAGCCATGAAGCGTTTCGACCGTGACATCCTGGGACAGACGGGTGTGGATAAGCTCATCATATTCGAAGGAACCAACGATATCGGTTGCTGTGGCGGAAATTATGAACATGTAACAGATACCCTGATTGCCTGCTACAAGGTGCTGATAGCGAAAGCCAAGGCAAAGGGAATCAAGGTATATGGCGGAACCATCACCCCAACCAAGGGCAACGGATGGTATTCTTTCTGGCATGAGGCGATGCGCCAGACCGTGAACGAATGGATCAGAAAGAGCGGCGCGTTCGACGAGGTTATCGATTTCGATGAATTGACCCGCGACCCGAAAGATCCTCAGCGTCTGAAGGCTGAGTATTCTGATGACTGGCTGCATCTCAATCCGAAGGGATATGAGGCAATGGGCAAGTTTGCCGCAGAGAAACTGAAGTAAATATAGTATACGCATCTTTTATGTTAAATATATAATAAGGTGTAAACTTAATGACTGAATAAAATATGGAACAGACAACTGTAACACAGGAATCTAAGGGATTCTACAAACTGAATTGGCTACAACGCATCGGATTCGGATCTGGCGACTTGGCGCAAAACCTCATCTACCAGACCATCTGTATGTATTTGTTGTTCTTCTACACCGACATCTACGGACTCAATCCGGGTGTGGCTGCCACCATGTTCCTGGTGGTTCGCCTGGTCGATGTACTTTGGGACCCATTGGTGGGAACTTATGTAGATAAGCATAATCCACGTTGGGGTAAGTATCGTTCTTATCTCGTCCTGGCGGGTTTGCCACTCACCGTACTTGCCATCCTCTGCTTCTGGAACGGAATGGAGGGACAGACAGAAACCATCAAGCTCATCTATGCTTACGTAACATACGTAGGCTTGTCAATGCTCTATACATTGATTAATGTGCCTTACGGAGCATTGAACTCATCTTTGACTCGCGATACAGATGAGATAACCATTCTCACCTCTGTACGTATGTTCATGGCAAATGTGGGTGGACTCTGTGTATCGGCAGGTGTTCCAATCCTGGTAGCCATGCTCGCAGCAGCCAAGGATCTCCCTATCGAAATGGCGCTCTTCATGGGCTTGGGCTCTCTGCCATCCTTCATCTTTATGCCGTTGGTGCCTGCCATCAAGAAAAAGGTAGGTAAGAAGAATATGTTCTACATCTTCCTCACTGTAGCTATCGTGGGTATGGCGATGCTTTATTTCATCAGCAAGATGGGACCTGTAAAGGATCATATCACGCTGGTTTATATTGCACAGTTCATCAAGTCAACAGGTGTTATCGTGGCTACAGGTTATATGTGGGCTTTGATTCCTGAGGTTATTTCCTATGCTGAATATACCAGCGGCAAGCGTATTGCCGGTATTGTCAATGCTCTGACCGGTATCTTCTACAAGGCTGGTATGGCTTTGGGTGGTGTTGTTCCTGGTGCAGTCCTTGCATGGACCGGTTATCAGGCTGCGGCAGCTCAAGAGAGCAACTCGCTTCCTATCGATGGTAATGCCTGGTTTGTTGCCATGCTGATCTATGCTCTGGTAGGTTTCGCCCTTCTGGTATTCTGCTTTACCCAGACCAAGGAGCGTGTGGTAATGGACGAGAAGGAAACCAAGAACGTTAAGGTGAGCGACCTGTGGACAGAATTTTTCCATAACCGTCCTCTCCGTATCGTGGCTCTCTTCTTTATCACCGCCTTCGCCATGATGTCGGTTGGTAATGCTGCCGGTGCTTACTTCATGAACGATTTGGAGCAGCAGAGTGCGCTGGCACAGGAGGGTATCCGCTGGCTGGTATGCGTGATTCCTGCCATCCTGCTGGGTTTGGCGATGTTCATCATCTCTAAATATGAGTTGACCGATGAGGTTATCGACGATATCAACAAGAAGATTGAAGCTCGTCATCAGGAAGAAAAATAAGATAGAATTAAAATTTAGATAATTATATAGAAGGAGAGATACCCTGTATTCTCAAATTCTTGAAAACAAGTGTACAATGAAAAGAATATCGACTTTTGCCTTGGGCTTGATGCTTGCTTCTGCAGCTTTTGCCCAGAAAGGTAATAACGCTCAAATCCCTACATTCCAGGAAACTATGGGCAAATATTTCCTGGTTGGTGCAGCTGTTAATACTTCTCTGACAGACGGACAAGACCCGGCAGGTGAGGAAGTAGTGAAGAAACAGTTCAACCAGGTGGTTGCCGAGAACTGTATGAAGGGCGAGGAAAATCATCCGGAGGTGAATCGCTTTGATTTCACCGATGGCGATAAGCTGGCTGACTGGGCAGAGAAGAACGGCAAGACCTTGATAGGTCATTGCCTGGTTTGGCATTCTCAGCCACCTAAATGGATGTTTACCGATGCTAAGGGTAATCTGGTAAGCCGTGAAGTGCTCATCGGCAGAATGTATAATCACATCATGAATGTGGTTACTCATTATAAAGGTAGAGTAAAGGGATGGGACGTTGTGAACGAAGCATTCGAGGATGATGGCTCTTACCGCAAGTCTTTGTATTATAAGATTATCGGTCCGGAGTTCATCGAGTTGGCTTTCCGCTTTGCGCATGAGGCTGATCCAAACGTAGAACTCTACTACAATGATTATTCTACTTCGAAGCCAGCCAAGCGAGAGGCTATCTGCAAACTGGTTCGCGATTTGAAGGCGAAGGGTCTCCGCATCGATGCTGTAGGTATGCAGAGCCACAATGGTTTTGATTATCCTGACTATGCTGAGTATGAGAAGAGCATCGAGGCTTTTGCAGGTGAAGGCGTAAAGGTGATGCTGACTGAGCTGGATATGAACATGCTTCCTAATCCGGAAGGATTCGGCGGAGCGGAAATCAGCCAGAAGTTTGAACTTCAGAAAAAGTACAATCCATACGTGAAGGGACTTAACAAGAAGGCGCAGAAACTCTTCAACCAGCGTTATCTCGATCTCTTCAAGATTGTAGAGCGTCACAAGGATGTCATCAGCCGTGTAACCTTCTGGGGTGTCAATGATGGTCACTCTTGGTTGAATGGCTGGCCTATCCCTGGCAGAACCAACTATCCACTGCTCATCGACCGCAACAACGAGGTGAAGCCAGTGGTGAAGGAAATCGTCAATCTCTTTAAGTAAAATCTCTTTAGATAATATTGTATATCTCTTAAAATAATAGACAACAATGAAAGCAAGATATTTGTTCCCAAAGGATTATATGGCAGATCCATCTGCCAATGTGTTTAACGGTCGCCTGTATGTTTACCCATCTCATGACTGGGACAGCGGCGAAAGCTTCGACGATGATGGCGGTCACTTCCAGATGAAAGACTATCATGTTCTCTCTATGGACGATGTGATGGAAGGTGAGGTAACCGATCATGGTGTGATTCTCGATGTAAAGGATGTGCCATGGGCTGAGAAGCAGATGTGGGACAACGATGTAGTGGAGAAGGATGGCAAGTACTATCTTATCTTCTCTGCCAAGGATTATAATGGTGTGTTCCATCTTGGTGTGGCTGTGGCTGATAAGCCTGAAGGTCCTTTCGTTCCGAATGCCGACCCAATCCGCAAGTCATACAGCATCGACCCTTGCGTGTTCAAGGATGATGATGGCAAGATTTACTGCTACTTCGGTGGTATCTGGGGCGGTCAGCTTCAGTGGTACAAGGACAACAAGGCACTGAAGGATGAGCATCTTCCAGAAGGCAAGGAGAATCCGTTGCCATCTCGTGTAGCCATGATGACTGATGATGTACAGCAGTTTGCAGAAATGCCAAAGCCTGTTGTCATCGTTGACGAGGAGGGTAAGGTATTGCCAGCCGATGATCCTCATCGCTTCTTTGAGGCTAGCTGGATGCACAAGTATAAGGGCAAGTATTACTTCAGCTACTCTACCGGTGATACTCATTATCTCTGCTATGCTGTAGGTGATAATCCTTATGGACCATTCACTTACAAGGGCGTCATCCTGGAGCCTGTAGTAGGTTGGACAACCCATCATAGTATCTGTGAGTACAAGGGACAGTGGTATCTCTTCCATCACGACTGCGTGCCATCAAATGATACAACCTGGCTTCGCAGCGTAAAGGTGGCTCCTCTCTTCTATGATGAGGAGGGTAACATCTTGCCGGTAAAATAGAATTGATTTTTAGGTTTTAATAGTTTGATGAATAGTTGATACATGAGTTAGTGTTAGTTAGAAACGGGCAGCATCTTCGGGACGAAGGTGCTGCTTTTTTATTGCTGTAAAGCATGTTTTAGACCTGCCATATTTTTCTTTTCTATTTGTAAGTGTTTGTTGTTCAACTATATAATCTTCATAATGATTTTTTTGAAATTTAGACCATATACTTTTCTCTTTTTCTATAAAAGTTCGTATCTTTGCAACCAAAAATATGTTTTCCGCCGATGAAAAAAAGTTTTCTATATTTTTGCCTGCTATTGGTAATCTCTTTTGTCTTTTCATCCTGTCATTCCGATAGGTCAAGGATTCTTGTTTCTGCATATTCTATGGTTGATAGTCTGCCTGATAGTACCTTGGCTCTTTTAAGAAAAGTGGATTGTGATAATCTTTCTGCAAAAGATATGGCAGAATATTCATTGCTTTTCACTATGGCACAAGATAAGTCTGGGCTTGATGTGGATAATGATTCCCTTATTCGCATAGCTTATGATTGGTTTCAGCAGCATCAGGACGATTCGCTTTATGCAAAATGTCTTTATTATATGGGTAAATACTATATGTTGAATGATAGCACAGAACAGGCAATTTCATTGTTGACAGAATCGAGTGAAAAATCAAACAAGATAGGCGATTTGAAAACAGAAAGCATGGCTTTGGAAAAACTGTCTAAGGTTTATCAAGTTGTGGAACCTAAAAAATCTTTGGTATTTTCGAAAAAAGCGATTCATGTCTATACTAAATGTAATGATGCTACATTAAAGAACATGATTTATTTAAAATTAAATTATAGTGATGCATTAGCGATTTATGGCAACACTCAATTAGCGTGCCAGATTGCCAAAGAGGCATTGCAAAATGCCTTACTATTGAAAGATTCTTTTGTCTTAGCAGATACATATCAAGATTTAGCAAATTCTTATATTGATTTATCTCAATTAGACAGTGGTTTGATTTGTGCTAAGAAAGCATATGCTTTGCAACCGATTAATAATTTTTCCTGTACCTTAGCATTAGCTGATGCATATTTTGCTGCAGATTCTGTAAGGCAGACTATTTCTTTATTGAGTAATACTCGTGCAACTCGGGCTATGGATAAATATGTAAGTTTTCAACTTCTGAGTAAAGCTGCGCTTAAAGATGAGAACAGGACTGTTGCTGATTGCTATATGGATTCTGCTTATTATTATATAGAGGAAATGTATCGTAATGCATTGCAGGAAAAATCTAATTATTATGCTTCCTCCTTGCTCAAAGAGAAAGATAAGTCCGAGCTAAAAGGAAAAAAGGAGATGCAAAAGTGGGTGTTTCTATTAGTCCTTTTATTAATCTTGGTTGTATTGGCTTTTGTCATTTATGCATATATTAATTTTAAGGTAAAAGCCCAAAGAAGATTGGCTACTGAGAAAGAACGTATAAAACATAAACAAGAGATGTTTGAGAAGGAGAAAGAATTATCTGAAAGCTTTTATCGGAAAGAAATGTCTCGTAAAGAAGTGCAATTTTCTGTTTTGCGTAACTATCTATTGAAATTGGTTTCAGTATTTGATAAACTAAATACTATTAAAGGTGAGACTGGCAGACATGTCATTTTATCTGATAAGGATTGGACAGAAATAAGTGTATTCTTAGATATTACGGAAAATATGTTTGTTACTAGATTGTCAACTCTGTATCCTTGTTTGTCAAATAATGACTTGCATCTGATGATGTTACTTCGTTTGAAATTGCCACAAAAAGCTTTGGCTTCAATTTATGGTATTTCAGAAAAAGCAATCAAACAAAAACTCTTTTTGTACAAAGAAAAGGTCGGAATCAAGGGGAAAAGTCAGTCACTGCGTGAATTTATAGAAACGTTCTGATGTAATTTTAGACCTGAATCTTAAGGGAGATGGGATTGTAAATGGTTGATAATTAATTGTTTGCTGTAGATAATTGGCAGAAATAGAATTAGACCTAATTTGTTTGGAGGGTATTTGAAATAATGCTAATTTTGCAGCAGAATTATAAAATATAAATCGTATGGATATAAAAAGAATTTTGTTCGTAGTTTATATGGTAGTGATAGCTTTGTCTGTTAATGCTTCTCCAATAGCATTTAGGCGTATTGATAAAAATCATAATGCTGGAATAAGAACAGTTCTACCTAGTCTAGAAGCAGATATAGATGATTGTAGTATTGTATTAGAGGTGAGTCGGTATACAGGCATTGCTCATATTTATATATATGATGCTAATCATACAGTTATGTTGTGTGATACATTACAAGTAAGTGGGAAAAATCAGGTTGTTCTAGACTTGTCTCATTTAGGGAATGCTCAGTATAGTATAGAGGTAGTTCTAGATGATGGTACGGCATACAGAGGAAATTTTGAATTATAACAGCCGAAAATGGAATTCTATTCTTAAATCGGTAAATATAAACAATTAAATATTTTAGGTTATGGTAAAGAAAATGAGTGAACTTGCCAAAATGGCAATGAGTGAGAGAGAAATGAACTCTTTCGCTGGTGGTGCAACATGTGGCTGTGCATGTCGTTCTGTTTCAACAATGGACAATGGCTCAGCTAACCATGCAGGTGGTCTGTACTCTAAGGGACCAAAGACAGATCAAACGTTTTTTCTTGATGATGTAGTTGTTACTCCTTGAGCAATTTTGTGAGAATTTATTTGTGTGTTGTGCATGTTTTTTAAGCATGTGCAACATACATGTTTTATATAAATTGAGAAGTAATGATGCGAAGAATATTATTATCACTTTGGAACTTAATGTTGTGCAATTTTATTTTTGCCCAATATCCACCTGCGCCTGTTTCTTTAGAAAAATCAAAGCAAGTTGATAATTCAATATGTGAATTACAGTATACTCTTAAATTCAAAAAAAATCCCAAACAGAAGGACTATAATGTAGATGATAGAATAGTTCAGATTGGAAATCATGTCATAAAGGATTATAGTAAAATAATTTTTTATTTTGATTCTTTGACAACTGAAAATAACAGAAAGGGAATGGATTCTCCAGGTAATCCAAATATGGTGTTTTGTTATGAACTATTTAATGACTTGCGCCAAAGAGATTGCAGTGTAAAATATCGTATGCCTCTCAATGGTGGTACGCTTTGTTACAGCATGACACTTCCGTTGTTGGATTGGACATTAATTCCAGATAGCACAAAAGAGATTTTGGGCTATGCTTGTAATATGGCAAAAACAAACTTTGCCGGGAGAGAGTATGCGGCTTGGTATACGGTAGACATACCTTTACCTTATGGTCCATATAAATTTTATGGATTACCAGGCTTGGTCATAAAAGTAGAAGATTTAACACATTTGTATAGTTGGGAACTTAAGGGTATTCGAAATGTAGTACGTCCAATATATTTATATACTTATGAAGGGGAACAAAAATGTTTCGAGAAGGATGCCATAAAAACAATTGAACGCATAGAAAAACAGCCAATTCGTTTTTTGGAACAGATGGGTAGACATATGTATATAAAAGGAACAGATGGTAGATCTAGACCTTCTACCTCTATACAGAATATTCCAGATCAAGAATATGAACCATTAGAAAAGTATTGATATGATGAAATTAACAGCCGAAAATATAAAGACATATTTAGCAAATACTCCGCAAATTACTTTCGAGATTACGGAGTGTTGTAATTTGTCGTGCCTATACTGTGGGTATGGAAAACTTTATAATAATAAAGGGAAAAGACATAATCGCATGATGCCTATCGAAAATGCTATAGCTTTTCTTGATTATATAAAAAAGTTATGGGATGCAGGCTATGACAATAGAGGTGAAGGTACGCTAGTCATTAGTTTTTATGGTGGAGAACCATTGCTTAATATGTCATTTATTAAGGCTGTTATTAGTTACATAGAAGAGAATCTTCAAGGCTATAGAAAACATTTTGCTTATACGATGACTACTAATGCAACCCTATTGCCAAAGTATATGGATTACTTGGTTTCTAAGAGTGTGCACTTGTTAATTAGTCTTGATGGGGATGAAAAAGGTTCTTCTTGTCGTGTTTATCATAATGGAAAGCAGGCTTTTCCTGCTATTACCAAAGCAATAGATGAGCTAAGAGAGAAGTATCCTCGATTTTTCGAAGAGAATGTTCAATTTAACTCAGTACTTACCCAAAAAACTTCTGTTAAGGCAATAACTGAGTATATATGGCAAACTTATGGTAAAAAGCCTTCTGTGTCTGAGGTAAATCCAGATGGTGTCAATTTGCAATATGAAAAGGATTTTAAACAAATCTATTTGGAAAAATGGAAGTCTGTGCAAGAATTTGAACAAGGGTTGGATTTGGGTAAAATTAAGTTTGAAGACCATCCGAGGTTTGAGCAAATAGCTCGTTATGTTCTGAAACATTCCCCTTATGTTTATCAAGATTATAATGACTTGTTGTTTGCTGATAGGACTAAGGAGAAGGAATTTCCTACAGGGACTTGTCTTCCTTTTACCAAAAAGGTCTTTGTGAATGTAACTGGTAGGATTATGCCTTGTGAGATGATTAGCTATCGGTATGGCTATCCTGCAATAAAGCAAGGTAAAGTAGATGTAGACTTTCAGCTAATTGCTGATAGTTATAATTCTTATTTTGAGCGAGTAGCAAAAGTGTGTAGATGTTGTAGAGATAGTCGTGGCTGTCTTTGCTGTATGTTTAATAATGGCATGATGGACTCGTCCAAAGGAAAGTGTAAATATTTTATGGACTCAAAGACGGAGAAAATGGTGAAGAGTGAAGTGTATTCTTTTCTCTTGCAATATCCTGAGTCTTATTCGTATATAATGTCTAGTTTTGAGGTCGTATGAGAGAACAGTTTTTTGTCTGGCTGATAATTTCTCCAGAAATTTTTGTGGATTTCTTGGAAGAAAAGAGGTTGCTGATGTATAATGTCAGTAATGGTAAGTTCTTGTATTCAAATGATAAAGGACTATATGACATCGTTGTAAAAATGTATTTGCCAAAGAATCTGGGGGTAATACCCTATGAGCCTTCTTTGGAACATACAGCAGATGAGGCTATTCGGCAGGGATTCTTCTCTGTACGTACGGTGTCGAATGCTATTAAGCCGATAAGTCTTCTTCCAATGTTGAGTTTACAAAAGGATTTGGAACGAAACGAGGATGATAAATATGCTCGTTTAGGAAATAAACTGTATTATTTAAGTGGTCTTTATGTGTCTTTGGACTGCTGCGTTACTGAAAACGAAATGTTGGCCCGTTGTCGTAATATGGCTTCTCGTCAATACCCATGTGCTTGTTATGAGGAGAAGTATGCATGTTTGGATTATAAAATGTTGCAAGAATTGATAAGTCAAACTATAGCATCGAGTGTTGCCGTCATTGACTTTATTTGCTCATATAGATATTTCTTGGAATGTGATGTGCAAGATTTTGTGAATTTATTGAGAAACTATTCCTTCAAGTATAGAATTCATATTTATGTAGAGGATTATGCCCTGTTAGGTAAACAGAATGTGCAGTCTCTGTCTAGTTGTTGTCAGTTCATTATATATAAAGATTGTTTTTCGCCTACTTATGCGAACAAAGGAAAAAATGATATGGGGCTAGAAGTACGTTCTCTACAGCTAATATATGATTTCTCAGACATCGAAAATGGTGAACGAATGGAGTGCTTGCCTGTTTGGTTGGATGATAATGAACAAATGTTTAGAGAGAAGGTGTGGACATCAGGGAAGGATTTAATGAATAATCCGAGAAAAATGTCGTATCTGTTTAGAAATAAAAAGTTAAATGCTAATTTCTTTGGCATTCTAGATGTCTCTTGTACAGGAGAAGTTCGTCCGCATGGTTCTTCTTCTAAATTGGGAAATGTTAATAGTGGATATACATTGCTAGATGCGGTATCTGCCGAATTCGTAGAAAACCATTCTTGGAGGATGACCAGAAAGGATTTGGTAAATTGTCATTCGTGTCCATTTCGGTATGTCTGTCCCCCTGTATCGGCTTGTGAACTGATGAGACCTGATTTAAAAATGTGTAATTTAAATGTTTAGATTATGAAAAAATATGTAAGATTGAACAAAGTAAGTATGAGGAGTTTATTCTCAGTTTTTTTTATGTTATTATTAAGTGTAGATGTATATGGTGCTAGCAATATCAAGTTTACGCTTTTGTCTGTAGACTCTTTACCAAATATAAAAAATTTGGTAAATATGCAAGTTGTAGGGAAAAAGCTTTATGTTACTTATGAAAACCCAAAACGTTGGGGGGCTCAACTATTGAGAACTTATTGTGTTGACGAAGCCTCTCATGCGCTTAAGATGGAATATGAATATTTCAGAGACCCTGCAAGAAGTAATGGTATTGACTATCCTATACTTGTACAAGATAGTCTTGATGATTTGTGCGTAATGGATCGTACTTATCCTTTGGTCTATAATTTGGACATGGAAAAACATACGATGAAAAATACGCATAAGTTTGTCTTTTCGGCTAAGTCGAAAGTTCCTTATGCTATGGCATTGAATGTGCCTTTTGCTTATCGTAAATCGGATAAGGAATTCTATTTTGTAGGGAGGCAACCTAATATGGGAATACAGGCTGTTTATACATCGATTTTAGATACTATTTCTACTTGCGTTGGAGAAGTCGCACCATTGCTTTATACAAAGAAATATCCAGCGTGGACAACTAATTTCGGAAAGCAAACGTTTAATAAGCGTGCTCGTGTCTTGGTCCATGGCTTTTATATTTATCCAGCTGTACAATATGTAAGTTTGGATGAAAGGAAAAGTTATATCGTAAAATTAGCAGAGCCTAATTGGAAGACTATAAAGCCCCTTTCAGCAGATGTTTGGGCCGTTAATCTAATGCAAGTTAAAGATGTAACTTCATCAGAAACTTATGTGTATGCACTATGGTGGAATAAAACTCAGCAGTCTATGACTTTATTGCATAAGCAAAATAGGGCATCCTGTAAACTGGTAGTTTTAGATTGGACAGGGAACATAAAGAATACTTATGTTGTGCCTAAATATATGAGTAATATCGTTGCTTTGAGTGATGGTAAACTAATAGGAAGTGATGGAAAGAAATTTTGGTTGATTACATTGTCGTGAGAATGAAGAGATTCACTTTGTATACTCAAAGGGGTACTTTGGATTGCGGACCAACATGTTTGCGAATGATAGCTGCATTCTATGGGAAAAAACTTTCCATGGAATGCATCCATCAGTTGTGTGTGTATTCCCAAAATGGCACAACGATGTTAAGTCTCAAGAAGGCGGCAGAAGTGATAGGCTTTAAAGCTTTGGGAGTAAAGGTGAACCTCCTAACATTAGCTGAAAATATTCCTTTGCCTTGTATTTTGTATTGGCGACAAGAACATTTTGTTGTTTTATATGAGGTGAGAAAAAAAAGAGGTCATATATATTATTATGTTGCAGACCCAGTAGGCTCACGTTTTAAATATTCTGAAACAGAGATGGAAAAATGTTGGGAGATTGATGAGAATACTGGAGTTGTTTTATGTCTGGAACCCACGGAGGAATTGAATGATTTTGTAGAAAAGAAACAAAAACAAAAAAATGTGCTTAATTTTCTGTGGAGTTATATACAGCCATACAAATATGTTATGCTGAATATACTTTTGGGTATGTTTCTTGGAACAATCTTTATGCTCTTCGTTCCGTTCTTGACGCAAGCGATAATAGACTTTGGTGTAAAAGACAAAAACGTTTACATCGTTTGGATAATATTGTTGGGACAATTTCTTTTGGTATTTGGAACAACTTTTGTAGAACTTGTTCGTAATAGAATCTTGCTTTACATTGGTGTTAGAGTAGATATATTGATGATTTCTGACTTTATTTTGAAACTTACAAAATTACCAATCTCATTTTTTGATATAAAAATGAGTGGAGATATCATGCAACGTATAAGTGATCATCAGCGCATAAAGGAATTCCTTACAGGTACGAGTTTGACGATGCTGTTTTCATTAATTAATCTGCTGATTTTTAGTGGTGTTTTCCTGTATTACAATGTTATGGTCTTTTTGATCTTTACTGTATGTAGCACTTTGTATATTGGGTGGGTATGGCTTTTTATGAAAAAAAGAGCTACTATCGACAATCGGATGTTTTCTCTTAATTCTTTGAGTCAAAATAATGTCTTTGAAATAATATTTGGTATGCAAGACATGAAACTCAATGGATGTGAGAATGATAAACGATGGGATTGGGAGAAAACTCAAGTTAGTATTTATAAAGTACTTTCTGATGGATTGAAACTATCGCAATATCAATTGTCTGGTGGTGTCATGTTGAACCAAGTGAAAAATATATGTGTTACCGCTTTTGTTGCGACGAGAGTTATTGATGGAACGATGACATTGGGTATGATGCTCGCTTTACAGTTCTTGATGGGTATGCTGAATAGTCCATTGGAACAATTAGTTACTTTTGTGAAGAAGCTTCAAGATGCTAAATTAAGTATGGGACGTTTAAATGAAATATATAATTTAAAGGATGAATGTGAGGGGGAAAAAGTTGCAAAAATACCACATGATAGTATTAATGTTCATCATATATCTTTTAAGTATGATAAACTTGCAGAAGAAGCAGTTTTAAAAGATGTAGATTTTGAAATTAAAAAAGGCAAGTCAACAGCTATAGTTGGTCTTAGTGGAAGTGGGAAAACAACATTATTGAAGCTGTTATTAGGTTTTTATACACCTGATGTAGGTACAATAACTATAGGAGGTATTTCACTTCTAGACTATGATATTAGAGAATGGCGTAAGAAATGTGGAGTAGTAATGCAAGATGGATTTGTTTATTCAGACACGATTGCACGTAATATTGTTCCTTCTGGCGAAATAGATAAGAAACGTTTGATATTGGCAGCAAGAATGGCAAACGTCCTTTCTTTTGTAGAGACTATGCCATTAGGATTTCATACAAAAATCGGTGGTGAAGGCAAGGGATTGAGCTCGGGACAAAAGCAACGGTTGTTGATAGCCAGAGCTATATATAAGAACCCTGACTATTTATTTCTAGATGAAGCAACAAATTCTCTGGATGCAAATAATGAAAGAGAAGTTTTGGGTAATTTAAAATCCTTCTTGCAAGGACGTACTTCTGTAATTATTGCTCATCGTTTAAGTACGGTAAAAGACGCAGATCATATTGTGGTCATGAAAAGCGGACATGTGGTGGAGCAAGGGACACATCAAACTCTATTAGATAAAAAAGGTGTATATTATTCATTAATTAAAAATCAACTCGCAGTATGAAACATAATAAGATATTAAATGGACATAGCAAAGAACTTAACAATATGCTGAGGCAACCAATGGGACTTCTGGAGAGATGGGGATTTCTTTTCATATTTTTGCTGTCATTGTTGTTGCTTCTAGGTGTTTTTACCATGCATGCCCAAACTGCCGTCACGACTCTTCGTGGTTGCGTGAAAACAGATGCCAATTCGCCTGTTTCTGGAATTAATGTTTTTGTCAGCCAATTGAATCAGAGGTATAAGATACTGGGAGCTAGTCTGACAGACAAAAATGGTATGTTTTCTGTATCTTTTCATACATCGGCAGATAGCGTCAGTTTGTTTTGCTCAGGCATGACGATAAATAAATATCAGGAAAACGTATCCAATAAAGATGCTTTCCATACGTTGTACGTGGAGGAAAAGACACAAAAACTAAAGGAAATAACTGTGAAGGCGCAGAAAATCTATATGGGTGGAGATACCATTAATTATAATGTTGCTTCTTTTCTTAACAAAAACGACCAATCTATAGCAGAGGTGTTGAAAAGAATGCCTGGTATTACCGTATCTAATACAGGTCAGATTGCCTATAAAGGATTGCCAATCAAAAACCTTTATATTGAGGGATTGGATTTGATGAAAGGTAGATATGGTATAGCTACCAATAATGTGGATCCCAATAGTATCTCTACGGTTCAGGTATTGGAAAACCATCAAGAGATTAAAGCTCTTAAAAAACTGCGCCCTGAAGAACGCGCTTCCATTAATTTGAAATTGAGAGAAGGTGTGAAGGGTGTCTTTAACTTGATAGGTGTTTTGGGAGCAGGAAATGGTGACGATGCTCTTTGGAAAGGAGAGTTGCTTGCTACATATTTTAAAAAGAACTCTCAATTGTTGGCGATGTATAAAGGAAATAATATCGGAGAAGATTTGGAGGCGGAACTACGCTCTTTTGACGGGGATGACTATGCTCGTACAATCAATCTGACTGGAATAGAAATGCCTTCTGCACCAGGCATAGCCAAGCGATATTATTATTTTAATCGTTCGAATAGCTTGACATTTAACAATATCTATCGTTTAGGGAAGGATGTAAATCTGGGAATAAATCTTGGAGGTTTGTCTGATAGGGATAGACGTAACAATCAGTCTTTTATTCATAACCTTTTGCCTGATGGCACTTATCGTTCCATAGTAGAACGTATATCTGCTAAATTGCATAAGGAAATTGGATATGGGGATCTTGCACTCGTGAAAAATTCTGATAAGCAATACGTCAAGGAATCTCTGACGTTTGATTATTCTTCGTTCGTGGGAACCAATCGAATCGAAAATGAAGGTAATATTCTGCAAAGTGGTAAGATTAGGGATTATCGTTTGCACAATGAACTTCATTTGACAAGTAAGTTTCATCAAGGACGAGGTGTTGATTTTGTGTCTAAGTTGAATATAGAAAAGCGACCTCAGAATCTCTTTGTTGATAGGAATCTGTTTCCGGATATTCTGACTTCGGATGGCATGAATCAATGGGTGGAAAGTAAAAATGTAGAATCTAAGAATCTTCTGGGAATATTGTCTTCATTGGTGATAGGTAACTTGCAAATTAGCCCAACTGCTTTTTGTGATGTTCGTCATGATAATTTGGAGAGTACTTTGGAAAAATACAAGAACCGACTTGCCCTCACCGAAATGAAGGTGGGCTTGGGACTTGGAGCAGATTATAAGATCAACAAGTTGAATTTAGATGTAGATATGCCATTGGGATATCGCTATCAGCAATTGAATGACCAAATGGATAAGACGAAGCTGCTTTATAGGTGTTTTAATTTTGAGCCTAGTATCATAGCAACTTATTATCTTAATGCTTCTCATTCTTTCGCCTATCATGGTTCTTTATCTAATGAGTTGCCTACAATAGAAAACTTGTATGCTCAATATATATTGAATAATTATCGGCAGCTCTCGTGTTATGCCACTCCGTCTTTATATGAAGGTACCTGGATAAACCATAAGGTATCCTATCATTTTAAGAATATTTTTAAAATGTTTTTTGTGGATGTGGATCTGGCATGGAATAGCAATAAACCCAAGATACTTTATGGTAGTACTTATGATGGGGTAGTAGAAAAAGTGGAGAGCCAACCTACTGAGAGTGTTGCAAAACGTCTGAATTTCAGACTAAATACCAGTAAGGGGTTTGATTGGAAAAAAACGAAAATAGCATTGATGTTAAATTATGCTCATGTGGATAGTCCTATCCTTCTGCAAGGAGAAGAACTTAACTATTCTAGCAATACATGGAGTGTAAAGATGAATGCAAGTGCAACAATTATGAATTGGTTGGTAGCAAGTCACGAGAGTTCTTATTATTGTGCAGGAAGTAAAATGAGTGGTAATATATCAATGGCTTCCTTGCGTTCTATGACGAATGATACATCTGTAGATTTCTTATTGCCTAAAGGCTTGTCGATATCTACTACTTGTTCTCATTATTATAATAGTCTGAATGAAAAGAATAAATCTTTTGTTCTGTGTGGAGTGAGTGGTAGCTTTTCTTGTAAAAAATGGTTGTTTACTTTAGATTGTAGCAATATTTTTAACAAGAAGAACTATTCGCGCTCTAATACTTCGGCACTTACAGAAAGGATTTCAGAATATAGTATTCGCCAACGAAGTGTGCTGCTGACTGCGAGATATCGTATACTTTAAGGCTGGGAATGTTAGATTAATGTTATTTTTAGGTTATTTCTTCTAATTTGTTAGAGAATTCAGAGTTTTTTGTTTACCTTTGTGCCCGTAAACCATTGAAAAGAATGAATTATGTTGAAATTACTGTTAAGGTTATGGTGGCTGCAGCAGCGCCGTAACTTCCGCAAGAGAGACGCCTTCGTGGCTTGCTACATCATCACCCTGTATGTGGTGATGGGCTTCTGCTTCTTCCAGGGCTTCACCGAGAGTGGAGGAGAACTGAAGGGAGAGGACATGCCGGCAATGTTGGGTCCGGGCATCGTAATCGGTATGCTGATTCTAGACATCATCATGAAGATGGTGATGAAGAGGGACATCACGGCGATGGATGATTATGTGAAGTCGCGCCCTGTGCCAGAGAAAATCTGGAATAAGTTCCTGCTCACTACCAATCTCGTGAGCATCTGGAACTATGTGCTTCCGGTGTTTGCGCTTCCAGTGTTCATCTATCTCTTGCCGGCAGGTGAGGCTGTAGCCAGCTTTTTCCTGTTCCTGGAGTTCTCTTTTGTCAACGGCATCTATATCACCTGTTACCGCAAGGCTACGAAGTGGATTCTGAAATGGCCTTTGATATTGGGATGGATGGGAATGTATGCCGTGCTGATAGGATATTTGTTAGTGGCTTTCTTCTTCCCAGTATATATGGGATGGATAGGTTTCTTCTTCCTTGCTGGAGCGGTATTCACCGGACTTACCGCCTATCTCTATCACGAAAAGATTTATAACGAGCAGAAGCAGAAGGTTTCCAAGTTCCGTGGCTTCAGCCATGTCAACCTCTTCAGTCTGCAATATATCGGCACATTGAGAGCAAAGCGTTCCCGTACGATGGTGATTATGGTTACTGCCGTCTTCCTCTTCGATGCCTATCTCTTTGCCCTTCTTCCTGCAGAAGCGGGACAGGAGATAGGGGACAAGGTGGCTATGACTACCCTCTATGTGGCAGGTGCCATCCTGCTGCCATCGGTGGTATTATCGCAATGGACCTTTGGTATTGAGGCAAACTTCTTCCATGGTTTGATGACCAAGCCGGTAAAGGTGAAGCAGATGCTGCAGAATTGCTTCTATTATTATATGGTAGTGAGTGCGATTGCCTTGTTGCTCACCCTTCCGTTCCTTTTCCTGCAGGCAGGAATCGGAATCCAGGTGCTTATCGGCGGTTTCTGTCTGGCAGTATTCATCAATCTCTTCAATCTGCCTACGGCACTCTTCTCTTCCCGTCTGGAGATATTCCAGACTTCCATGTTCAGCATGCAGGGAGCGAATCTGAAGATCAATCTTTATGCCATCGCCTTCCTCTTCCCGCTGGCAGGTGTCGCTGCCATCTATCATTTCTTTGGCGAGACGGCATGGTTTATCACCTGCATAGCGCTGGCAGTCATCAGCATTGCCATCCACAAATGGTTCATCGCCAAGATTGCTGCCATCTTCGAGAAGAACAAGTACAAGCGCATGGAGAAGTTCATGAGTTAAGTGAAGAGTGAAGAACGAAGAGTGAAGAAACAACGTTCGGCGGCCGAAGGGAAAGCCAATTCAATAGCTTTACTAATCATAAAGTTCAAAGTTCAAAGCTCAACGTTCAAAGTAACAATAAAGTTCAAAGTAATATGATTAAGATTCAGAATCTCAAAAAGATATATAATGGCAATACCGTACTCGATATTGATAATCTGGGTGTTGCAAAGGGCGAGTTGATAGGACTCGTAGGTAATAATGGTGCGGGCAAGACCACCTTGCTCCGTCTGATTCTCGACCTGATTCAGGCAGATGATGGTTTCGTGGAAAGCAATGGACAAAAGGTGAACGAGAGTGAAACCTGGAAGGAATATACCGGCAGTTACATCGACGGCAGATTCCTCATCGACTTCCTCACCCCTGAGGAATACTTCGATTTCATCGCTGATGTTTATAACATCGACGATGAAACCCTGCAGGAGCGACTGGCGCAGTTTGAGGGCTTTATGCACGATGAAATCATGGGAACCAAGAAGTATCTCCGTGATTTCTCTCAGGGCAACCGACAGAAGATTGGCATCATTGGAGCGATGATCATCAATCCGAAGGTTCTTCTCCTGGATGAGCCGTTCAACTATCTCGACCCATCTTCTCAGATGACTATCGCCCACATGATTCAGCGCATCTGTAAGGAACAGGGCACCACGGTCATCATCTCCAGCCATAACCTCAACTTCGTTGCCGACATCTCCACCCGCATCCTTCTGCTGGAGAAAGGCAAGCTGGTGAAGGATCTTCCGAATGCTGATGGCGCTGCCATCGCCGAACTCAACGAGTACTTCGGTATTCAGGCGGAATAAAACATAATTTTACACATAGATAAATCTCTCTCTCTGAATCGCCAGCGAAGCAACAGAATAGCTTCCTGGCGATTCTTTATTTTAAAATCCAGTTCTTTCACTCTGTCTGTAAAGTATGGAGCATCAACAAATGAGCCCTATTTAAATGCGAAAGAAGGCTTATTCCACTTTTTGCCTGGCTATGGCACAAAGTTGCCCTTAACTGGGGCAATATTGTGCCATTGCCAGGCATAAAATAATACGTCGGGAGATAAATTTCAATAGGACTGTTACTACGATTCGGCAGAAGCTTTCTGGTTGCAGGTGGAGTCGGTTTGCGTGAGAAAAACCCTACTCTCGATTTCACTCTTCACTCTTCACAGATTCGCCTGAAACCCCGATAAACACTGGGGTTGCGAGAGGTGAAGAGTGCTTGCTCACTCTTCACAACTCTTCACCACTCTTCACCTTATTGCGAAGCTCGGTCATCATTGATGACAGGAGCTGGTCATAATAGATGATTGGTGCTGGTCATAATAGATGACCGAACCATTGCTTATATGATGCGTTTTTAAAAAATGATGAGGGTGAAGAGTGGTGAAGAGTGGTGAAGAGTCAGCTCAACTCTTCGCCGCCATAAGTGTCTCACACACAAAAGCTTACATTATGAATGTGAAGAGTGAAGAGTGTTTTTGAAAGTAGCTTTCTATGCATCGGGTGCTTGTAAATGGTTAAAAATTCGTGACTTATGGGCTGTCGGGCAGTTTGTCCGGACAAATTGAATTTGTCCGTGTTATTTTCTTTGCCTTTTAACTCTATGTTTTCCACTTCGGAACTCATAGACTTAGGAGTCATAAAACTATGACTTGTTTTTGTTAACATTGAAATTTTTCGATGAAAACCTTTGCATATATGCATTTTTCTTCGTAACTTCGCAGCGGAATATAAAAAAAGAAAAGCTATGGAAGAGATTAGAAAATATCCGGTGGGCATACAAACCTTCTCTGAGATACGAGAAGAAAACTATGTGTATGTGGATAAAACTAAGTATATTGTGGATTTCATAAGAAATGGATCCAAATATCTGTTTCTGAGTCGCCCAAGACGATTCGGAAAGTCTCTTTTTGTCTCTACGCTTCAGGCTTATTTTGAAGGAAGAAAGAATCTGTTTGATGGGCTTGCCCTTGGGGATTATGAGAAGGAATGGGTAAAGTATCCGGTTTTTCATTTTGATATGAGTACGGCAAAGCACATGAATCCTGCTGACTTAATCAATGAATTGGAAGGTAAGCTAAGCCAGTTGGAACAAATCTATGGTACAGAAGATTGGGCTATTAAGGCTAATCAGCGTTTGGAATGTCTGGTAAAACGTGCTTATAAGCAGACGGGGCAGAAGGTAGTCATTCTCATTGATGAGTATGATGCTCCATTGCTGGATGTCGTGCATGAGAAGGAAAATCTGGTAGAACTCCGTTTGATCATGAAGAACTTCTATAGTCCTATTAAATACTTGGACCCTTGGTTGCGTTTCGTCTTTATTACTGGTATTACCAAGTTCTCTCAATTAAGTATCTTTAGTGAAATCAACAACCTGGATAATATCAGCATGTTCGACCAGTATTCTGCTATCTGCGGTATTAGTAAGACGGAACTTCTGAATGATATGAAGCCGGATGTGGAGTTGTTGGCAAAGCATTTAGGCAGAACCTTGGAAGAAACAATAGGTGAACTTACGTCATATTATGATGGCTATCATTTCAGTGATCATTCAGAAGATATATTCAATCCTTTCAGTCTTGTGAAGGCCTTGAAGAACAAAAAGGTTTCGGCTTATTGGTTCAGTTCCGGTACGCCAAGTTATCTCATCAAGACTTTGCAGAAGTATCATGTGGGAGTAATGGATATAGAGCAGAAAAGTGTAGGGGTTGATGACTTTGATGTTTCGCCAGAGCAGATGACTTCAGCGCTTCCTTTGCTCTACCAGAGTGGTTATCTTACCATCAAGAAGTATAATCCGCTATTGCAATGCTATCAGCTGGGGTATCCTAACAGGGAAGTGCGCATAGGAATGGAAATTATGATAGCCAAAAGCGAACGATAGGGGATTGGAAGATAGAAGAAACATAAAAAATAGAAGATTTTGAAGGAAAGCCTCGGCTACTTTGATGTAGTCGGGGCTTTTTGAAACCTACATCATTTTTACATAATAAACTGGGGAACAAATATTATGTGAGAAATGATGTAAAAAGTTTGGCGGTTTGAACAATTTTCGGTAATTTTGCAGCTGTGATTAATAACAATTTAAATGGCAAGGTTATGAAGAATATAAAAAAGTTTGTTTTGTTGGCATTGAGTTTGTGCATTACTCTGTTTGCTACAAGTTGCAGTGAAGATGAAATGTCACAGGCTTCTTTTAACTCACTGAATATGCTCGATGAGAATCATGGCAAGACCCTGTTAGGTGAAACGGGAGTTTATATAAACGGCTCGATGAATTTCCGGTCTGACAGTTGGCAAGTAATTGATTTGGGAATTTCTTCAAGTTTTCCGAGTAAGACGATGCCAAATTTGGATAACTTGTCAAGCGAAATAAGCGTATTGCCAAATCACCGGTATGCATGTTGTAATACCGAAAATGTTTTGACTTTTCCTTCTCATAAGAATGCATATGAGATAGGATGCAAATATTATCAGTTTGTGGTATCTTCTTTCTTGGAGAAAGAAACTGGCAAGGTTGGGGCTGTCGTAGAATATACGTCGTCTTTGTCTGATGAAAAAGAATTGCCTCAAAAAGATACTAACATAGGTAACTTGTTTGGGCTAGACGAACAATTGTCGTTTGATGCTCTTGGAGCAGAAGAATATTGTTTTTTCGAAAAGAGTGAAGACTTTGCAATAAGTCTGTCTAATGGACATTTGAAAGTGGCTTTGCGTAAGTCTCCAAATGAACTCTATGGGCCTTATGGCACATATTCGATATATCTACGCAAAGGCAATGTGTATACTAAAGTGACATTTGATGTCGATCTTTAGCTTATATCAGCAAAGGTAGAAATGAAGAGACTTGGTATTCCGGAAGAATAGCAAACCTACATCATTTTTACATAATAAACTGGGTAACAAATATTATGTGAGAAATGATGTAAAAGGTTTGGCGGTTTGAGCAATTTTCGGTAATTTTGCACCGAGATATTTTTAATTAACTGAGCCTACTTTCAATAAACCTTACTTTTTAAAGTGGGCTCAGTAAATGACAAAGATATTTCTTTAAACTTAAAGGTTATATTAATATGTTTGTTAAGAGATTTTTTATAAGTATATCCATGTTGTTCTTTGTTACGCTTCTGTTGCAAGCTAAGAACAATGTGATAGACAGTGGGCAATATTTTAGACCTTTTAAATCTGAGGGGCAATTATAAGTGCTTGTTTCTTAGAATTATATGTAATTTGTGCAATGGCATAGAAATAGACCTATTTTGTTTGGATGAAGTCAAAAAACTATGTAATTTTGCAGCCGAGATTCAATAACATCTAAAAGGTAAGAATAAGAAGAAAATGTTTAAAATGCATCAAGGTGTTTTTAGGTATATACTAAGTATTCTAGTGCTTTTGTTGTTCGCAATGAAAACACAGGCCCAAGAAGTGGCTGAACCTCTTGACTCTATCATAAAAACATTAAAACTAAAAGAGGTTGTTGTGAAGGCGAAGAAGATACGCCAATCAGGTGATACGATATCCTATGCCGCCTCTTCGTATATATCAAAGGATGATAAAGTCTTGGAAGATTTGCTTCGTAAAATGCCAGGTGTAGAGGTGATTGGTAATGGGCAGATTAAGTATAATGGCCAATGGGTGAATGAATTTTATATTGAAGGGGCCGATATGCTTGGTGACAACTATGGCGAGGCAACGAAGAATTTGGATGCCAAGGCTATTGGCTCTGTGCAGATAATGGAGAATCACCAGAACATTAAACTTTTTCAGGGAACAAAAAGTGGCAATGCGCCTGCTATGAATATAAAACTCAAGCAAACGGCAAAAGGTGCATGGACTGCCATGCTTTCTGTTGCGGTTGGCGGTCAGCCTAAGCTGGCGAGGAATATGACTGTTAACTTAATGAACTTCCGCCGCAATAGTCAAAACCTGACATTGCTTAAAACGAATAATGTAGGTGATGATTTACGTAAGGAAATCAATGCCTCGTCTTCGCTGAATTCTGTTTTGGGTGCAGGAATATTGCTGCCCGATAAACCTGCTGTTTCTGATTTATATGCCTATAGGAATGATTCATATAGTGCCTCTATCAATCAGCTTTATAAGTTGGATAAGGACAGGACTTTGAGCTTTAATGTAAATTACCTTTATGATCAGGAAAAGCAAAATGCTACCGATGAAAGCCGTTATCTCTTGGATGATGGCACTCGATATGTTATACAGGAGTCTAACCAGGCTTTGGTAGGGCAGCATTTTGTTGGAGGACATGTCGCTTATAAATTGAATAGCTCCAAAAGTTATCTTAAAAACAATTTGTCGGTAAATGCTTCTTTTCCTAAGAATGAAGGCTTGGTGAATGATTTTGTCGCTCAGACTCTCTCTGGTCATAGTTTCTTGTTGAGTAATGTGATGAAGGCAAACTATAAGAAAAAGAATGGTGGAGTCGCAGATTTGGAATGGAAAGCTTCTTTTGCGGATAAGAGAGGGGTGCTGAATATATCGGAAACGAATATGAGCCAGTTACTGAGACAACGCAACTTCCAGAGTGAAGCTACTGGATCTTTGTTGGCTTTCACGATTCCTCATCTTATGTTTAATTTGAATGGCAAGGTCATGTTTGATTGGCAAAGGGTAAGTGCAGGATTGAATTCTCTGTCGGATACTTCTGGCAGCGAACAGAAAACCTGGTTGTTGGGAGCTTTTGTTAGCCCTAAAATCCTGTTGCATTTTGGAAACAGACTGCAATGGCTGGTTTATGTGCCTGTTGGGGTGAAATATTATCATTCTGCTGATGGCTCTTTGGATTATGACAAGCGTTTCTTTTCGACTTGCCCATATTCTAATCTGACATATAAACCTACTGGTCGCTTATCTTTCGACTTGACGACGATATGTGAGGAGTCGATGCCTTCTGTCTTGTCTCAGATGGTTTTAAAACATTTTGTGAATTATCGTACGACAATGTCCAATCCTCATCAGGTAGAGATAGCTCCCAATCGCTCTGTTAAACTGGCGCTTACGTCAAGTTATAAGGATATTATTAAAATGTTGTTTGGTGGTGTTACTCTGTCTTATGTGGATGCTCGAAATGGTAATAGTATGGGGTATCAGGTGATAGACGATGTTGTCAATTATATCGTCCAGCCGCAATCTACCAAAAATAGAGTTTGGCAGATAGAACAAATGGTTTCGAAGGGATTCTTTCGATGGAATTCCAAGATAAGCGAATCTCTCAGCATAGGAACGTCCAGGAGTGAATACTATGTAGGCGGAGATTGTCATGATGGTCGGAGTGACTATCTGCAAGCTAAAATCTCGTATGTTGCTTCTGTATGGAAATGGCTGAACCTGTCAATCTCTAATGATTACTCTGTGTCAAAACCATATACGGATGGAAAGGCAAGTGGGGATGTTTATAGAACTTTCATGAATGCTTCTTCTTTTACGTTTTGGTTGGGTAAGCAATTGAATGTGGTGCCCTCCGTGCAATATTATCATAACAATTACTTCTCATCAGGTCGCAACAATGTGTTCTTGAATACGGTGATGGAGTATTATTGGGGTAATGCAACATTATCGTTGAAATGTACCAATCTTTTAGATAGTCGTACATTCCATCGTATAATAGACAATGGAATAACACGTTATTCCGGTGAGTATCAATTACGGGGCAGGACAATCCTGTTCGGAATACGAATAAAAATCATATAAAATACTTCAAGATGAAAAATTATAGGAAACTGCTGGTCATGGGCATGTTGCTCGTGGGAATGAATGTGAGTGCGCAAGTAAGTGTGACTTATGCTTTGGATTCACCAACTTTTACTTTGGCGCATGAGAGTACGGATAAGTTTGAAACCTTGGATTCTGCTTATCTTAGTGTCACCTATCGTTTCAAATATCGCCAGACGGCAAAGGATGATTCCTTGCGGATGGAAGATCTTATGGATCTACAGCTTGGCAGAAAGTATAATGCTTTCTTCAGTAAAAATCTGCGCGATCTGGATCAGGAGAATACAAAGTCTTTGAAAACAACGATGCGATTTACTCCTATTCCTGAGGAATATGTGGGTTTTGACATATTGTTTAGCCATTCAGATAAAACTTGTCAGGTTACCAATCGAATTCCTTATACCAGTCAGGTGATAGAGTATAGCGAAAAAAAGCCAGATATTAAATGGCGATATCTGCCTGAGGATACCGCTACGGTGATGGGCTATCTTTGTCATGCGGCCGAATGTCAATATGGTGGTAGAACATGGAAAGTATATTATGCCGATAAAATCGCTTTGCCTTATGGTCCATGGATGTTGAATGGAGCAAAGGGACTCATTTTGAAAGCGGTGGATTCTGACCATGATTTTGTGTTTGAGGCTGTCGGGTTAACCCAGAAGTCGCAGCCTGTTATTCGTTATACTTGGAGCAGAAAGACGATGAGTAAAGAAGAATGGCAGAAGTATGCGGCAAATATGTATAAGAATGCAGGTGCGTTTGTTCGCAACACGGGAGCACGTATTATCGTGATGGACAATAGTGAAAAAGGTTTTCATCATCTGAATGAAGATTGGGAGCAATATTACAATCCTTTGGAGAAATAACATGGCACTAGTGTCTCTTAATCTCCGATTTTTAATCGGGTGCAAAGGTACGCATTTCAAAACCCGGACAGGGTATCAGAAGGCAAAAACGTTGTGCATGAACAACATAATTTCGAATTTAAATAATTTTTAAAGACATATCTTTTAGGAGGTATTGAGGTTGTGCATTGTAAAAAATGGTTATTATGAGGATTTTAATAAGTATATCGGTATTATTCTTTTATGCACTTTTGTTGCAAGCTAAGAATGAGGTTATAGATCATGGGCAATTTTTGTGCTCATATTATTATTGTTATTCGAAAGATACGATAAAGAATGATGAGAAAGGAGAAGATTTACTTTTTCTTTCTATCGGAAAGAATGTTTCAAAATGCTACAGCTATTATACGTATCAGTCTGATTCCTTGCAATCTACAGAAGATGGCAAGGCAAAGTTTCGTGCATTGTTTAAAGAAGCGTTAAAGCGAGAAGGATATCTGACTAATTCTTTTCCACATCGCAGAATGACGGCGTGCGTCTATAAGAATTATCCCCAGAATATGATGACGGTAACGGACGATCTGATGTCTCAGTATTATGAATATAGTGATAGCCTGGGTGTACAGAATTGGGTTGTAGAAGGTGATAGCATTAAAAACATATTAGGCTATAACTGCCAGAAGGCAACCTGCAGATTCCGTGGTCGCTCTTGGACGGCATGGTTTGCCTTGGATGTTCCTATGAGTGATGGCCCTTGGAAATTTTGTGGACTTCCTGGTTTGATTATGGAAGTGTATGACAAGGGGAGACAGCAATATTTTTGCATCAAGGGATTGCAGAAGGATGCTGGCACGCCTATCGTTTATGATGTTTTCAATAGAAAACGGATAAAGATTGACCGGAAAGCTTTTCTGAAGTCTAAATATAATTATTTTCATAATCAAAATAGCATAGACGAGGCTACGTCAGGTATATCCTTAGGTCTGACAGACGATAAACGTAACTATGACTTGATAGAAAGAGAATAGAATCAAAGAGTATCTTTATTTTAAACAAGGAAAAGTTATGGAGAAAATGAAAAGTTTGGTGGCATTAACAATCTTAGCCTATATGGGGATAGGATGTTGTTATGCCCAGAAAAAAATAGATGAGGCTTATCTGAAATGTCAATATGATTATACTTATGTAGTGGATACTTTGTCTGGAAAAACAGCCAAGGATTGGTTGGTGCTGCAGATAGGTAAAAATATGTCCAAATGCTATAGTTATTATAGTATGCAGGTAGATTCTATTTTTGCTTCTCCTGATAGAGATGTAATACTGCGGCAGCAAATAAATGCTGCGATAGGTAGTAAGACCGAGTGGCCTCATAAAAGGATGAAAGCCTATGTGTACAAAAACTATCCGCAAGGAAAGATGACTGTAACAGATGGTTTACTGATGCAAGATTATATTTATGAAGATACTTTATATGCTCAGAATTGGGTAATACAAGATTCTTCTAAATTAATCTTGGGACATGAGTGCCAAAAGGCAGTCTGCCATTATCGTGGTCATTGTTGGACTGCATGGTTTGCTATGGATATTCCAATAACTGATGGTCCTTGGAAATTATGTGGATTGCCGGGATTGATCATGGAGGCTACTACGGAAGATAATAGCCATACCTTTAAACTTCTTGGCATGGAAAAGGTGTCAAAGGAGCCGATTGTCTTTAGCAAGACTTACGTTGGAAACAACAAATTTGAGAAGACTACATTTGAAAAATTCTTAAAGGAACAATATGTATTTCTTTTTGGAGATTTCCAGTCACAAACGCAACTTCAGGGCATTGATATTCCCCAGATAGAAAAAGTTGGGTCTAAAAAGTGGAAATATAAACAATTAGAATGTTTGTAAAATATAAATAGATATATAGTATTGAGAAATCATGAAGAGAAAGTGTTTCGTATTTCTGTTTTTGACTATTTGTCTTATTGGGTTTGCCCAAAATAAGAAGATAGATACGGCTAATATGCTGTGTAGCTATGTATATGAATATCTTACGGATACGCTGACTGGAGAACAACAGCGCAAAGAAGATTTGCTCTATCTGCAAATCGGAGCGGAGTGTTCTAAATGCTATAGCTATTATACCTATCAGTGTGATTCTCTGATGGCTTCTCCTAATGGCGATAAACTATGGGATAGCTTCTTGACGGAAGCGATAGGGAAGGGATTGAAAGGGCGACAATTGCGCAATGCCATACCCCATCGCAGAATGACTGCTACCATCTACAAGAATTATCCGCAAGGAGAAATGACCATTACAGATTTCTTGTTGGGGCAATATTACCTTTATGAAGATGCTTTAAACTCACAGGAGTGGAATATAGAAAGTGACAGCATGAAGGTTGTTCTTGGACATGAATGTCAAAAGGCTACTTGTAGTTTCAGGGGAAGAAAATGGACAGCTTGGTTTGCCTTGGATGTTCCTGTAAGTGATGGACCTTTGAAATTCTGTGGTCTCCCTGGGTTAATCATGGAAGTATATGATAGAGGAAAGCAATACTACTTTTGTATTAATGGAATGCAACAGGTTAGTGCAACACCAATCACTTTTGGTATATTAGATAAAGATTTTAAACATTTTCAGAAAACAGATAGAAAAGACTTCTTGTTATCAAAGTATAGATATTTGAGGAATCAAAATAGTATAAATGAGGCTTCTACAGGTATCTCTCTAGGTAGCGTGGATGAAGCTCTAAAATATGATCTGATAGAAAAAGAATAAGTATCAACGTAAAGAGAGAACGGATTGGTTTCTCAAGAAGATAATTTATGAAGCAACTGTTTTTATATCTTTGGTTTATCTGTATGAGCACTTTGACCTATGCCCAGCAAGTTACCTTGTCGGGTAAGGTGGAAGATGCCTATACGGGCAACGGGTTGCAGGGGGTGATGGTTACCATCCGACCTGCTGCCGGCAATAGAATCCTGAAGTTTACCAAGACGCAGGCAGATGGAAGTTTCCTGCTGTCGCTCAATGCTATTCCGGATGGTCGTAACGTGCTGCATTTCTCGATGATGGGATATGCTGTGAAAACCATTCCTTTGTCGAAGGATACTACTGTTTATCATGTGCTCCTGACGGAGCAGGCTACAAAGCTGAAGGATGTTGTGGTGAAGGCTCCAAGCATCCGGCAGCGGGGCGATACCATCTCCTACAATGTGGCAAGCTTTGCCGATGCCAACGACAAGAGTCTGGCTGATGTCTTGAAGAAGATGCCGGGAATGGAGGTGTCGGACAAGGGAGAAATCAAATATAACGGCAAGGCTATCAACAAGTTTTATATCGAAGGACATGATATGCTCGGCGGCCGCTATTCCATCGCCACCAACAACATCCATCAGAAGGATGTCGGTTCGGTAGAGGTGATGACCAATCATCAACCTATCAAGGCTTTGGAAGATATGTCGTTTTCGCAAGACCCTGCCATCAATATCAAACTGAAGGAATCTGCCAAGAGTCGTCTGGTAGGAACGCTGAAAGCAGGTGGCGGTATGGAGCAGAAGAAAGGGGAGCAGTTTGGTAAGCTGAATGTCTGGGAAGGCGAGATGTCGTTGATGCGCTTTGCCAAGAAAGCCCAGTCGCTCAATACCTTCAAGAGTAATAATATAGGTACGGATGTAACCGGTGAAGGCAATCTCCTCTTTTCGGATGATGGCACTGGAGCGATGAGAAATTCTTATAATCTGAAAGATTACGTGAATGTTACGCCCGACCAGCTGACGGATATTTCAGACAGCCGTGTGCGTAAGAACCAGACTCATGTTTTCACAACCAATAATCTCTGGGTATTAGGCAAAAATACAGATTTGTCTTCTCAGATTGTCTATACCCACGACCGTCTTCTTTCTTCTTCATTCAGTAATACCCAGTATTTCCTGAATGATTCAACCATTTATGATGTAGAGGATGAACAGGCAAAGCAGAAGCAGAACAGATTGGTTGCCGACTTTACGCTGACTTCGAATGGCGAAAAGTCGTATGTTGCCAATCAGCTTTCCACCGACCTGGCTTGGAATGATGTCATGATGGACATTGCCGGCTCTTATCCTAATCATCAGCAGGTCAAGATGCCGAAATATAAAGTATCGGACAAGCTGGAACTGTTGCATCGGAGTGGTAAGCGAACTTATACCTTTAACACGTATAATGCTTATATGGTGAATCCGCACTCTCTGTCTGTTGATAATTCGCAGCAAACGGCTTATCAAAGTGTTCGTTCGGCAGCATTCTTCAGTCATACCAATACTTCGCTCGGCTTTTTCCTCAAGCCTTTTACCGTAATGATGAAGGTAGGCTTGCAGGTATTGAGCAGAACGATGAAGAGTCATCTGGAGGGAGTACCTGATTCCCTGGGTAATATGCGCAATCAGTTGGGCATGACCTTCTTCCGTGCCTATGCATCGCCGGAGGCTGAGTATAACCAGGGTGGCTGGCATATCCGTTTTCAGATGCCTATCACCTTTACACCTTATTATTATAATGATAAGTTGATGGGAGCGAAAGAGAACGCCAGCAAGACACTGGTTGCTCCTCAACTCAGCGTGAGCTATTTCCTTACAGCCCGTTTGCAGGCTACGCTTTCCGGTGGAATCGCTCAGCGGGAAGTGGATGAACAGAATTTCTATCAGTGACTGCTGATGCGTGATTACCGTAATCTTTATACGGGTTTCGTGGATTATACCGCCGACAAGAGCAAGCATGTTTCCTTCAACATCAACTATAAGCGTCCTCTTGCTACCATCTTTGCCAATGCCTACATCCGCAAGAGCTGGTCTGACAGTCATCTTACGGTGGCTCGTGATTTTGTGGGTGATTATATCATCAACTCCTATTTCTCCAACAGCAGCAGTTCTGAAAACCTGATGGCTGGTGGAAAGGTAAGTAAGGGATTGGGATTCATGCATGGACTCGTTAGCGTAGGTTTTGATTATCTGAGGTTTGATGGCTTCCTGCGTCAGAACGATTCTCCTTCAGCCTATTCATCTGATAACTATATGTTGTCGGCAAAATGGAGTGGTCGTCCTGTGGATTGGTTCAATTTCACCTATGAGCTGAACTGGGATAAGGATAAGATGGTATTGAAGAATTTGGGTTTCGATTCTTCCTCTACCAATCTTGCCCAGAATCTCACTTTCAACTTCCAGCCATTGAAGTCATGGTTCATCAAGTTGCATGGAGAGCATTATCGCAATCAGATAGCAGATCATCAGCACAAGAATCTTACTCTTGCCGATGCATCTACCAGTTATGGCTTCAGAAATGGTATGGAGTTGAGCCTGACTGCGCTTAATCTTTTCAATCAGCGCACCTACGGCTATACTGTTTATTCTGGGTTGACCCGTACGAGCAAGGAGTATCAGTTGCGAGGTAGGACAATACTGATGTCTATATTCTTTCATTTTTGATGATGGAGGCAACAGTTCTGCCGTTTCTGAAAAGAATTTCCGGTAGATTTGGTTAAATATCAAAAATTATAAATGTAATTGTAATAAGAGTATTTATAATTTTTGTACCTTTGTACCCAAACGAAGAAAAAAGAATCAATGAGCAAAGGAAAATTAGCTAAGTTTGCGGATATGGAACGTTTTGAGAACGTGTTCCAGTATCCATATAGTGTTGTAGATGACGTGCCTTTCGATATGAAGGGCAAGTGGCGTGAGATGTATTTCCACAATGATAATCCTATCGTGCTGGAGTTGGGATGCGGCAAGGGTGAATATACCGTGGAACTTGCCAAGCTCTATCCAGAGATGAACTTCATCGGTGTGGATATCAAGGGCGCACGAATGTGGACCGGTGCCAAGAAGGCGATAGAGGAAGGACAGAAGAACGTGGCTTTCCTCCGTACCAACATCGAGATTATCGACCGCTTCTTTGCCGAGGATGAGGTGCAGGAAATCTGGCTCACCTTCTCTGACCCGCAGATGAAGAACCCTCGCAAGCGTCTTACATCTACTTACTTCATGAACCGTTATCGCCACTTCCTCGTGGATGGCGGTATCATCCATCTGAAGACGGACTCCAACTTCCTCTTCACCTATACTACTTATATGGTGGATGGCAACCATCTGCCTGTACTCTTCCGCACCGAGGACCTCTATCATCAGGAGGGTATCGATGAGGAAACACGTAAGATTCTCTCTATTCAGACCTATTATGAGAGTATGTGGATAGAGCGTGGCTTGAACATCAAGTATCAGAAGTTTGCCTTGCCACGTGAGGGTGAGCTGGTGGAACCTGATATTGAGATTCCGCTGGATGATTATCGCAGTTATCGCCGTGATAAGCGAAGCTCAAAGGATACAGCGAAGTAGATTCCTACAATGATTTGAATAAGCTTCCGCAATGCTTTGAATGCCTTTCCTCAAGCGTTATTGGCGTTTGAAGAATGTATCATAAGTATCTGAAAGAAGTAACTGAAGTTGTTCGAAGATACAATAGAAGTTGTTGGAACAGTAAGTATCTCGAAGCGCACAACAGTTGATATGCGGTCGCACATCAGCTGTTGTGCGCTTGTGTTTCAGCTGTTGTGCATGCGTAGAACAGCTGTTGTGCGGTTTTTTAATGGCAATTCTTATTGATTGTCTTTATTAATCAAGTTGACTACCACTTTTACCATTACATCTTTTTCCTCAGTTCTGCTTTCTGCAATCATCAGTGTCAGGGCAACGAGTGTGTTGTCGGCAATTCTCTTATGTCCATTTTCTGCATACAGAATGCCATTCTTCTCCATAAACCAAAGAAAAAGCATGGCCGCAATTCTCTTGTTGCCATCGCTGAATGAATGGTTTTTTACGACAAGGTAGAGCAGCATGGCTGCTTTTTCCTCTACCGAAGCGTAGAGTTCTTCACCGCCGAAGGTTTGGTAAATCTGACCTATGCTGCTCTTGAATGAATCATCCTTCTCATTGGCAAACCATTTACTGCCTCCAAACTTTTCTTTCAAAGCATTGATGGCTTCCATTGCATTTTCGTAGGTGGCATGGAACGGTTCGGCTTGAGTCGTCTTGTCTATGAGTAATGTCTGATAATCATATTTGTCGAGAGTATCCAGGGCATAAACATAGTCACTGATGACATTGAACAGTCCGTTATATTCACCTTCTGAAACCTGATCTTGTAATGTAATCGCACGTGACATCAAACGAACCACTTCTTTCAGTTCGTTGTAATTGTCTAGGCGTTTCTGGTTGATGGCATAGCCCTTGATAATGTATTGCTTCAAGATAGAGGTTGCCCAACGGCGGAAAGAGGTCGCATTTTTGCTATTCACTCTGTACCCTACCGAAATAATCATGTCAAGATTATAATAAGGAATATCACGAATGATTTGTCTCTTACCCTCAAAACGAACCTGTGCATTTTTTGCACAAGTTGACTTTTCGTCTAGTTCTTGACTCTTGTAAATGTTGCGAATGTGTCGTGTAACAGATGTTCTGTCAACAGCAAACAACTCTGCCATTTGGCTTTGTGTAAGCCAAACGGTATCATTCTCTAATTTTACATTCAGCTCTATGTTGCCCTCTGGGGAACGATAGATTTCGATGGAAGAATTTCTCTGCTCCATACCTTTCATTATTTAAATGTCCTTACCCTAGTACCCAACTTTTGGATAATTCGGCAAAGATACGATAATTGTTTGATTCCTACAAGGTTTTCTAGTATTTTTTTCTTCTTTTTGATGAAAATTGCGAAAGATTGAAATGGTTTTGTTTTAAGGAAAGTATCCGTTCTTGCGGGTTACTTTCTTGCCGTTATCGGCAAAAAATAGGGAGGATAATCGCTTTTTTCGTTGTTTCCTTGCCGTTATCGGCAAAAAGTGTTATATTTGCAGTCGAAATACAAATGTAAACTTGCCGATAAAATATGGATTATATATCAGTGAAAGAGTTTGCGCAGAAGTATGGGGTATCAGAACGAACTGCGCGTAATTATTGTGCTTCCGGGAAAATAGAGGGAGTAGTGTTGGTGGGAAAGACATGGAATATTCCTGCCGATGCAACCTTGCCTATGCGTAAATCCAAGAAACAACAGGTTTCTCCACTTCTTTCTATCCTTCGGGAACAGAAGGATATGAAGCTGAAAGGAGGCATTTATCATCGTACTCAAATAGATTTAACCTATAATTCCAATCATATCGAAGGAAGCAGGTTGTCGCATGAGCAGACCCGTTTTATTTTTGAAACCAATACGATAGGCATTACAGACCAAAGTGTAAGGGTGGATGATATCATTGAGACAACCAATCACTTCAGGTGTATCGATTTGATTATCGAACAGGCTGATGAGAAGTTGACCGAAGAGTTCATCAAGAAACTTCATCTTATTCTCAAGTCAGGAACTTCTGATAGCACAAAAGATTGGTTTATGGTGGGAGATTACAAGCGCTTTCCAAATGAAGTGGGGGGCATTGATACTTGTGAACCGAAAATGGTACACAAGGAGATGGTAAGATTGCTGAAGGAGTATAATGCCAAGAAAGAAAAAAAACTGGAGGATATTATCGATTTCCATCAGCGCTTTGAGTCTATTCATCCTTTCCAAGATGGTAATGGAAGAGTGGGGCGACTGATTATGTTCAAGGAGTGCCTAAGCAATGGTATCGTTCCGTTTATCATCACAGATGAATTGAAGATGTTTTATTATAGAGGATTGCATGAGTGGAATCACATTAAAGGTTATCTGATGGATACTTGTCTTACTGCACAGGACTTCTATAAGCGTCTGCTCGATTACTTCCAGATTAAATATCAGGACTAGTCTTAGGCTAGGGATATGTATAGTATGTTATTCTCTTGCTATATCTTTTGTTAAATCCGGGAATAATCTTGTTGAATTCAAGAAGAAAAAGGTGGAAATGCTTGGCGTTTCCACCTTATTTTATTAAATTTGCAGCAAGTTTTTGAAGAAATGCTGTAACTTCTGAGTACTGCATGAACCTGATGAAACGACTAACAGAACAGAAAAGTAATAACTAAATAAACGACAAAATGATGAACTGCAAGAAATTGGCTCTTACCATTGCGGCTGGAGCGGTAGCAACAACAATGATGGCGCAGTCAGCACCTCAGCTGAATGCCAACAACATCGACGAAGTAATCAAGGCGATGACCTTGGAAGAGAAAGCCCAAATCTTGGTGGGCGGTGGTAACGATGGATTCGTGGGCAGTGGCGCTATGCTCGGACACCAGAAGAAGTTCGTGCCGGGTGCTGCGGGTACTACTGTAGCCATCCCTCGTCTCGGCATTCCTACAACTGTTCAGTGTGATGGGCCTGCCGGTGTTCATATCGATGCTCATCGCGAAGGTGACAGCCGTAGCTACTTTGCTACCGGTTTCCCTATCGGAACCTGTCTGGCTTCTACCTGGAACACCGACCTGGTGCGCAAGGTGGGCGAGGCTATCGGTAACGAAACCCTGGAGTATGGCTGTGATGTTGTGCTCGGACCGGGTATGAACCTGCATCGCAATCCGCTCTGTGGCCGTAACTTTGAGTATTATTCAGAAGACCCAATCGTAACGGGTCTTATCGGAACTGCCTTTGTACAGGGTGTACAGAGCCAGGGCGTGGGTGTAAGTGCCAAGCACTTTGCCGTGAACTCTCAGGAAACTGACCGTACCAAGGTGGATGAGCGATTGAGCCAGCGTGCTCTCCGTGAGTTGTATCTGAAAGGTTTTGAGATGATGGTTCGCAAGAGCAATCCTTGGACTATCATGTCTGCCTATAATAAGATTAACGGTGTTTATGCCCAGGGCAACAAGGGCCTCCTTACTGATATTCTCCGCAACGATTGGGGATATAAGGGAATCGTGGAGACCGACTGGATTGGTAAGCGTGCCGACCTTCCTCTGGAACAGGAAGTTGAGGCTGGCAACGACCTGATGATGCCAGGTTATCCAGCACAGGTGCAGGATATTGTTGATGCCGTAAAGAATGGCAAGCTGGATATCAAGGATGTGGACCGCAATGTTCGCCGTATGCTCGAATATATCGTGAAGACTCCTCGATTCAAGGGATATAAATATAGTGGTGAGCCAGACTTGAAGGCTCATGCAGCCATCACCCGTCAGAGTTCTACCGAGGGTATGGTACTTCTGAAGAATGATGCCGCTCTTCCTATCCAGGGCTTGAAGACCGTGGCGCTCTTTGGTGTCAACTCTTACGACTTCATGTCGGGTGGTCTTGGCAGTGGAGCCGTTAATGTAGGCTATTCTGTAGATATGGTTACCGGTTTGAAGAATATCGGTGTGGCAACTACTCCTCAGCTTACAGAAATCTATCAGAATTATGTGAAGTATGCCAAGGCTAAGTTGAAGGCAGACAAGAATCCGATGATGTGGTTCCTGGATCAGGGTCAGCCTAAGCTCGATGAAATCGAGATTACCGAGCGTTGTGTGGCAAGCGAGGAGCCAAAGGCAGACGCAGCCATCATCACCATCGGCCGTCAGGCAGGTGAGGGAATGGATCGCCAGATCAATGGTGAGTTCAACCTCAGTCAGATAGAGCAGGATATGATTTTCCGTGTATCTGATGCTTTCCATGCCAAGGGCAAGAAGGTGATTGTCATCATCAACTCTGGTTCTGTGATGGAGACTGCCAGTTGGAGAGACCGTGTGGATGCTATTCTCGTAGCTTGGCAGCCAGGTATCGAGGGCGGTAACTCTGTTGCTGATATCTTGACCGGTAAGGTGAATCCATCAGGTAAGTTGACCATGACCTGGCCTATCGCTGCTATCGATCATCCATCTACTGCCAACTTCGCCATGGATTACGATATGTACACCTATAAGAATCTGCAGGATTGGAGCAAGGGTAATATCAAGGGTTACGACTATAGCAACCATGAGGAGGATATCTATGTAGGTTATCGCTACTTTGATACCTTCAAGAAGAATGTGGCTTATCCATTCGGTTATGGTTTGAGCTATACTACCTTCGAGTTTGGCAAGCCATCTGTTAAGGCTAAAGGCAACAATATCGAGGTAAGCGTAACCATCAAGAACACTGGTAAGGTTGCCGGCAAGGAAGTTGCTGAGGTTTATGTCACCGCTCCAAAGGGCGCTTACGAGAAGCCAGCCAAGGAACTCAAGACCTTCGGCAAGACCAAGTTGCTGAATCCAGGTGAGAGCCAGACTTTGAAGATGACCCTCGAAAAGCGCGATCTTGCCAGCTTCGATGAGGCCAACAGCCAGTGGAAGGTAGATGCAGGTAACTATCTCTTCAAGGTAGGTAGTGATGTAGAGAACATCAAGGGTACTGCTACATTGAAGGTGGCAGAATACACCGAGAAGACAAGCAATGCCTGCGCTCCTAAGGTTCAGTTGAACTATCTGAAGCAGAATAAATAATTTTTTCCGCAATTAAGGATTGTGTGTTAATAAGAAAGCCTATCACTTGATTGATTGTCAAGTGATAGGCTTTTTACTAATTAGGAATCCCATTAACGACTAAGTTTACTTTGGCGTTGGATGGTATTTTCGGTTTAACCTTGATAAAGTAACATAAAGGTAATGCCATTTCATTGTGCATGCCGCATTCACAGTAAACAGTAATATTATTGTTGTCTTCTGTATATTCTATTTTCTGAGGTTTGATGCTTGTATAATAACAATATGAAATTATACTATAATTTGAAAAGTCGCCTTCAAGTTCCTTGTTTAGGGTACTTTCCCAGGTGACCAGGTATTGTTGTATGTAATTCTTTAACTCTTCCTTGCTGTTAATAACAGTTTCTGGTGTACTTAAATCTCTGTAGTGGGTCGTTTCGTACACCCCTGTAATTCTGTAATCTTCTTCATCACTGCTACAACTTGTCAGACAAAAAATGGCAATGATTGCGAAAAGTGTGGATAATGTTCGTTTCATATGCTTTGTTATTTAAAAATTATTGCAAATATATCATTTATTTCATAAGAATGTATCTTTTTGTGATGTTTTTTAAGGAAAATTATATTTTTATTTATAATTATAGTATTGCGTTAATAAGGTTCTAGAAATCTGTACCCCTATAGGAATCTGGAAGATTGGAGAAAGGGGCAATATCAAGGGAACTGCTACATTGAAGGTGGCAGAATATACGGAGAAGACAAGAAGACTGGCAAAACACCAACAGAATGGCGCATAGAATGCCCCTAAAAGTGCTTATAATAGCCCAAAAGTTGTTTTTTTTAGGACTTTTGGGCTGTTATAAGCACTTTTTTATTATCTTTGCACGCAAAAAGCAATAAAATATGTTGATAGGAAGAGAACAAGAGCAAGAGATGCTGCATAAAGCTTACGAGTCAGATAGCTCACAGTTTGTTGCAGTGTATGGTAGAAGACGTGTGGGCAAGACCTATCTAGTCAGAGAGTGTTTTGCGGATAAATTCGTTTTTCAACATTCTGGTGTTGCAAAAGCAAGTACAAAATTGCAATTGCGTTATTTTAAGGAGTCGCTACTAAAGAGCGGATTCCCAAAGGCTCGTTTGCCCAAAGATTGGATAGAGGCTTTTTCGATGTTGGAGCAATTGATAGAGCAATCAGAAGCTGAGAAGAAAGTAGTTTTCATAGATGAAATACCTTGGATGGATACTCCTCGCTCAAATTTCATTACAGCATTGGAATACTTTTGGAATAGTTTTGCCTCTGCACGCAAGGATGTCCTTTTGATTGTTTGTGGCTCTGCTACATCCTGGATTATTAATAAGGTGTTGAAAAATCATGGCGGTTTGCATAATAGAGTAAACCTCCGTATATCTTTACAACCTTTCACTTTGCACGAATGTGAACTGTATGCCAAAAGCATCGGTATGCGCACAACCCGTTATGAATTGCTGGAATATTATATGGTATTGGGTGGTGTTGCTTTCTATTGGTCTTTGTTGGACAAAGGAAAGAGCGTGGCTCAAAATATAGATAGCCTATTGTTCTCAATAACAGGTCAACTACACAATGAGTTTAACGAGTTGTATGATTCTTTGTTCAACAATCCTGAACCTTACCTGAAAGTTATCAACGTCTTGGGAACCATCAAGGTGGGAATGCCTCGTACAGAACTGCTAGAAAAGATAGGATTGTCGAGTGGTGCCAATATCACTCGAATTCTTGACGACTTGGAAGCATGTGGCTTCATCCGTAAATACAATGCTTTTGGCAAGAAGCGGAATGATACTATTTATCAGCTGATAGACAACTTCACATTGTTCTACTTCAAGTTTATGAAAGACAATAAAGGTGGCGATGAGCATTTCTGGTCGCATAGTTATTTGTCGCCTGTGAGATACACATGGGTTGGCTTGGCGTTTGAGCGAGTATGTATGCAACATGTAAATCAAATCAAGCACAAGTTAGGCATTAGTGGTGTCTTGACAAGTGTTTCTTCCTGGTCTGTCAAAGATGACCCTGTTTATGGTCAAGGTGCGCAAATTGACCTGTTGATAGAACGTGCAGATAATGTAGTGAATGTTTGCGAGATTAAGTTCTCGCAAGATAAATATGTCATTAGTCAGGACTATAGTCGGAATTTAGCACATAAGATAGAGCGTTTCTTGCAGACCACGAAGACCAGAAAGACTTTGCATCTCACAATGATAACAGTAAATGGTCTTGCTCATAATGAGTATTGGGGGATGGTGCAGAGCGAAGTCGTGGCAGATGACTTGTTTCATGAATAAAAAAAACGGCAAAATACCAACAGAATGGCTGTTTTTTCTATAAGGTTAAAAGATAGCGTGATTTTACAAAAAAGTGGCGATATCTTTTACCACAATTAATCTGTAAAGATATCTCTTTGTAGATTTCTCGGCATCTCTTTTCCTATCCTCAAAAGCAAAGAACTCCCGTCTCTTTTCTGAGATGGGAGTTCTTGTTTAGAAGGAATACTGGGCGGAAATCATCAGTTCGCGAGGGCGAAGATAATAGCTGTCAGTCAATGTACTGATGCCGCTATAGATGGTTTCCATATAGTTCTTCTTGTTGAAAAGGTTTCGAAGCTCTGCAGAAAGGCGGAGCTTTTTCATTCTCCAAACTGCCGATGCATCGCCAAGGAGGGTGTTTAGGTGGTTGCCCTCTTGCAGTTCATTGCGATAATGTACGAGCGAGAAGGAGAGGTCTACATGGCTGATGGTAGCGGTGGCAGATACGCTTTGACGCCAATTAAATAACGATGAGTTCGCCATTTTTTGACGTTTCGAGTTGTAAAAAGAGAATTCTCCCTCATAGCTAAAGGCACACCAGGACGGCGAGAAGTCGATGCTAGGCTTCACAGTATAGTTGTCGGCGGTGTAGCTGATGGCTTTGCCGCTGCTGTATTGCTCACCCTTGCTGTAGTTGTAACTGCCCTCCAGGCGGGTCTTCAGATGAAGGTCGTAGAAACCCTTGGAGATATAGAGCGAACCTCCGATGTTGTTGCTCTTGCTGTCCTGCTTATATAATGAGGTATAGTATTTGCCATCCACGATGCGTAGGTCGGATGCCGTGTTCATCCAGTTTTTGCTGGCATTGACCGATGCGCTGAAGAAGATTTCCTTGATAGGGCGCTTGTAGTCGTAACTCAACTTACCATAAAGAGAGCGGGTTATCGGAATGATGTCGCTCGAAGTGTACCAAGAGCGATAACTTTTGCGATATTGCTTTATGGCGTAGTTGGTGGCATTGCCTGTTCCTGTACTGTATCCTGTGTAGATAGTCAACTCTCTACGGAAATCCAATTTCTTATATAAGTAAAGGTAGGGTGATATGGTAAGTAGAGTTTTCTGTGGATAGGTGAAGCGTTCCCAGATGAAATCGGGAGAGAACGACATACGGAACGTCTCGGTCTTGTATTGCCAGTAAGGGGTGAACTTCCCTGTGATGTTAAGGCTGTTTTTGCCGATTTCATCGTGGCTGTTTCCGATGAATCCGTTGTTTTTGCCGATTTTATCGCTTCTTTCCTGATATTTCGCATAGATGTTGTTGAGGTCGATACTCATTCTATATTCCTGTGTCCAGTGGAAGCGATTCCTCATCCACTGTAAGGCGTGGGCAGTATGCCAAAGGTTGGTGCGGATACGATTGCGGTCGTCATTAACGTAAAGGTCTGCCACACCATGGTGATAGTCGGCAGTGCTGCGCCAAGAGAGTTGGCTTTTCTTGAAGACGAAGAGGCGGTAGATACTTGCCGAGAGGTCGAGCTTTGGGATGCGGACACGTTGGGTAAGCGTGTCGTTGATGTTTGACAAACCATCGTTTTGTGCTGCGCTGAGGCTGATGCTCTCGTTGCCATAATGCTCAGCCTTGTTTACCTTGTTCTCCCATTGCAGATTGAAGGCATCGCTGATCATCGTCTTGTGGTTGTGCTCCGTGGTAACTGTGGGAGCTTCGCCGCCGAGGTCGTAGATACTCATGTTCTCTCGCTCTTGTCTGGTTACCGTACGAAGATAGTTGGCTTCTATGCGAGTCTCTGCATCGTCCTTGTTCTTCTTGATATGGTTGATGGAGTATTTTTGCGAGGTGTTGAAGCGCAGGCGTTCTTCATCGATAGGAGCGTCAAGCGATGGTACTGATATCCATGATGGAAGGGAGGCAGGAGCCAGACGATTGCTGTAAGATGCAAGTTGGTTAAGTGCATAGCCGAGATTTTTGCCTGTTCTGTCGTATTCTGCATCATACATCATCTGTTTCTTCTTGCCAATTTGCATGATATTGATGCTTCCGCCTACGTGGGACGGATGCCCTACGAGCATGTAAGGCTTGAGGGTGGGCATCAGTTTGTCGCGAGCACTATCTTTCAGGGCGATGTTCATCGCTACATTATCTGTAAAGGTCTTGTTCTGGAGCGCCTTGATAGGCTGGTCATGCTCGATGACTTCGGCCTTTTTCACATCTTTTGCCTTGATGTTTTCTTCTAGCTGGTTGTATTTGCCACCAGTCAGGTCGAGTCCTTCCACGGTGAATCTATTGATAGGTTTACCATTGTAATTGATACGGCCATTCTTCTCTATATCCACGCCTGGCAGCTTTTTCAATACATCCTTCAGACTGTTGTCTCGTTCGTTGGCAAAGCGGGTGAGATCGAAAGATATGGTGTCTCGACCTGTGATGCGAGAGCCTTTCACCTGTACTTCCTTCAAGACAAAAGCTGTTGAAGCCATACTGATGATGGTTTCTTTTCCCGATGAAACCGCCGTTTTTTGCTTTTTATAGCCCATATAGGAAGCTTGCAGCATATCGCCAGTTTGCTTTTGTGCTATGGGAATCAGGAAAGTTCCGTCTTCCTTGCTGCGTGTAAACTTCAAGGGCTTTCCATTGCGCAGCAGAGTAACTGATACGTTGGCCAGGCGGTTGTGTGTAAGTGAATCTTCCACATAACCGCTAATCTTCTCTTGGGCAAACGCATGGCAAGCCATGAATAGAATGGTGAAAAGAACTATTATTTTCTTCATCTTTTTTTCTCTCTTTTCTATTTTACCTTAGACACTTATCTTGCTGATGTCTTTAAGACGTTTGTCTGGCAAAAAAGTAAACTGCTAATTATCTTTCAATCGGATTGTATGGCTCAGCACGCTTGGAATGCTTCAGGATATTTCCTTTTTCATCCTTGATCTTTACAATTGCAGCATACTTGGCATCTTGAAGCAGATAGCCGATAGGGTCGGCATAGTATTTTTTGTAAATGGAGGTCAATGATTTGCGGTCGATAGGCTCGAAAGTCTTACCTTTATAATAGATAGGTATGGAGCCTTTGCCTGTTGTGAGTCCTACAGCTGTAAATCCATAATCGTTCTCGGAGTCGTGAACCTTGAGAATCAATCCCGGCAGTCCGCTCAGCTTCCAGGGACCATTGTCAATAGGGATGTCTTCCGTGTACCATGCAATCCATGTTCTACCCTTAAACTTGGCAATAGCCTGGTGGCACTCGTAACCGCAGATGGAATCGATGCTGTCAGTGAGTTGCCAGTCTATCGGTTCCATCGGTTCAATGCACACATATCTGTCGGCTGCAAAGAAATCGAGATAGGCAGTCTTGCCCTGTTCTGGATAGTTCTTATATACTTTCCAATTAATCTGTCCGCCATTACCGGAGAAATTGACTGGTATTCCTTTTGCCATATTTGCGGAGATGGTAGAGTCTCTTTGGAATATCGGATAACTGTAGAATGCGGAATACTTGTTGCCAATCTGCAAGAGCATTTTCTCTTCGATGCGGCCAATGAGGGTGTCGGTCTTGGTATATTTCTTTTCGTAAATATACTCGGCATTATATACTACCTGATACTTTACCTGATCAATGGAATCTCCCATGCCAATGCTTGATTCATCGAACAGGTTTACTGTTTGAGCTTGGAGCATGCAAGCATATAATGCAAGCCATGCTATTAATAATACCTTTTTCATAATCTTCGTCTATTATTCATTATTTTATCTGTTTCTTTCGTTTTTGTGATGCAAAGGTACTGAGATCATCCGATGAAATCGATGATTTCTGTTACTGAGTTATTACTTTTGCTTCTTTTCGCCTATTATTATTTTATTACTCTTGCCTTTGTTTACGGATTTTTCAGTAACTTTGCCGTCAAAATTCAAAAGATTAGGAAAGTATGAACAGTAACAGTAAGCTGAAAATAGTATGGATGGTATGTGGAGTAGCAATCGCATTGTTGTTCTGCACGCAGGCTTATTGGCTCCATCTTCAATGTCAATATAGCTTAGACCAGCAGGTAGAGCAATTCAAGAGGGATTGTGATGAGGTGTTGGCGCAAGATTTGAAGAATAGGAAAAAACTGCAGGAGAATTCATCTACAAAAGGTAGAAGAGATACGGTTATGCTCAAGGTAGAAACTCAATTTGATATGAAGAAGGGATGTAGTCGTAATACGCTTTCTTTTTGGAACAATCATCGTTTTCTTGTCCGTTTGAATGATCCTGATCTTACGGGTGATGATGCTTATCTCATCATTAGCAGATATCTGGCTAATATAGGTAAGCATCCTTCCTTGGCTGCCTATCAAAGATTGCTGGATGATAAGGGATATGGAAAGATATCCTCTTTTCGACATCTGGATTATAAGACTGTCTTCCTGGATGCAAGATATGATGTCGAAGGTAGATGGTCACGTCTAGTGACAGTGAAATATCAGACGAACCCAATGTTTCGCCAAGGTATTTCCTTTCAGGTGCCCATTCCTATTACTCGAACGCTCAAAGCCATGATGTGGCAATTGATAGGAAGCATCTTTCTCTTTTTCATCTTGATAGAATGTCTGTATTATCTGGTTAAGACCATAGTCTTCCAGAAACGCATTGATGGCATTCGCCATGAGTTCCTGAAGAATATGATTTATGAGTTGAAGCAACCGAAAGAAGACGACAAAGGTGAAGAAACTGCTGTTTTTATCGGTTCCATAGCTTTCTACTATGCGCAGAATGAACTGCAATGTGGTAATTCCAGAGTAGTCATCACATCTCGTCAAGCTGAAATTCTGAAGCTTCTTGCCGAGAACCAGAACCAGCTTGTAGAGCGGGATTTCATACTGAATGAAGTATGGGGTGATGACTCATACTCCAATTCCCTTGCCCTGAACGTGCAGATTACCTATCTTCGCCGGGCATTGAACCTGGATGAAAAGGTAAGTATCGAAGCTGTCATCAAGAAGGGATATATCCTGCGAACCTGTTGATCTTGTTATCAACTCTCATCTTTTTAGAAAGGTGGGAGTTTTTTTATCTTAATTTATTTTGTCCTTCACCTATTTTGTTGTAACTTTGCAGTCGAAATTCGAATTTAAATTATTTTATGTAATTATGGCAAAAAAAGCTCTTTTAATGATTCTCGACGGATGGGGAATCGGTAAGCATGATAAGGGTGATGTTATCTTCAAGACTCCAACTCCTTATCTCGATTATTTGACAGCAGTTTCAGCACATTCTACTCTCCAGACTTGTGGCGAGGACGTTGGTCTTCCTAACGGTCAGATGGGTAACTCAGAGGTAGGTCACCTCAACATCGGTGCTGGTCGTGTGGTATATCAGGACCTCGTTAAGATTAACAAGGCTTGCGAGAGCGGTGACATCTTGAAGAATCAGGAGATCATCAACGCTTACAGCTATGCTCAGAAGACTGGTAAGAAGCTCCACTTGATGGGCTTGACTTCTACCGGTGGTGTTCACTCTTCTTTGGATCACCTCTTCAAGTTGATTGAGATTGGTAAGGAATATGGTTTGAAGGAGACATACGTTCACTGCTTCATGGATGGTCGTGATACAGACCCTAAGAGCGGTAAGGGCTTCATCGAGGAGGTTCAGGCTTGCTGCGACAAGAACGGTGCACATATCGCAAGCATCGTAGGTCGTTTCTATGCTATGGACCGTGACAAGCGCTGGAACCGTGTGAAGGAAGCATACGACTTGCTCGTTGAGGGTAAGGGTAAGCAGGCTGACGATATGGTGAAGGCAATGCAGGAGAGCTATGATGAGGACGTAACAGACGAGTTCATCAAGCCAATCAATAACTCTAAGGTTGACGGTACTATCCAGGAGGGTGATGTTGTTATCTTCATCAACTACCGTAACGACCGTGCCAAGGAGTTGACACAGGTATTGACTCAGCAGGATATGCCAGAGGAAGGCATGCACACCATCAAGGACTTGCAGTACTACTGTATGACTCCATACGATGCAAGCTTCCAGGGCGTTCACATCCTCTTCCCTAAGGAGAATGTAATGAACACCCTCGGTGAGTACTTGAGCGCACAGGGCAAGAAGCAGCTCCACACTGCAGAGACAGAGAAGTATGCTCACGTAACATTCTTCTTCAACGGTGGTCGTGAGACTCCATACGAGGGTGAGGACCGTATCCTGGTTCCTTCTCCAAAGGTGGCTACATACGACTTGAAGCCAGAGATGAGTGCTTACGAGGTAAAGGATAAGTTGGTGGGTGCTATTAACACACAGGAGTACGACTTCATCGTTGTAAACTTCGCTAATGGTGATATGGTAGGTCACACTGGTATCTACAACGCTATCGCTAAGGCTGTTCACGCTGTTGATAACTGTGTAAAGGACGTTATCGAGGCTGCCAAGGCTAACGATTATGAGGCTATCATCATTGCTGACCACGGTAATGCAGACCACGCTATCAACGAGGACGGTACACCAAACACCGCTCACTCTTTGAACCCAGTTCCATTCATCTACGTAACTGACAACAACTCAGCTACAGTTAAGGATGGCCGTTTGGCAGACGTTGCTCCTTCTATCCTCCACATCATGGGCTTGGAGCAGCCAGCTGATATGACTGGTGAGAACTTGATTTCTGACAACAAGTAAAAACGATTTTATATACCTCAAAAAAGTATCCTAAGATACTTGGCTAAGTATCTTAGGATACTTGCGTAAGTATCTTAAGATACTTTTGAATTTATATTAAGCATGAACGTAAAGATAGAAGAAAGTTGGAGACTGCATATAGGAGAAGAGTTCGACAAGCAGTATTTTGTTGACCTCACAAACTTCGTGAAAGAGGAATACCTGCGTACGCCCTGTTATCCTCCGGGCCGCTTGATTTTCAATGCCTTCAATCTCTGTCCTTTTGATGATGTGAAGGTAGTGATTATCGGACAGGACCCTTACCATGAGCCGGGTCAGGCGATGGGACTGAGTTTCTCTGTGCCGGACGGAATCACTTTCCCACCATCATTGATTAATATATTCAAGGAGATTCAGATGGATCTCGGCACTCCGATGCCAGCCACGGGCGATTTGACCCGCTGGGCAAAGCAGGGAGTCTTGTTGCTCAACGCCACCCTTACCGTTCGTGCCCATCAGGCAGCGAGCCATCAGCGCAAGGGCTGGGAGCAATTTACAGATGCAGCTATCCAGGCGCTCAGCAAGGATAAGGAACACCTGGTGTTTATCCTCTGGGGCGGTTATGCCCGAAGCAAGGCAAAGCTCATTGATACGAGCAAGCATCTGATATTGGAAAGCGTTCATCCTTCGCCATTATCAGCCAACAGAGGCGGATGGTTTGGCAATCATCATTTCTCCCGCTGCAATGCGTATCTGCAGCAGAATGGTATTTCGCCTATCCAATGGTAGGTACACCTAATTATATATAGCTATCCACCCATGGGTAGCTATCATTATTTAATATATCAAAGACATTTATTCATCTCAAGAAACATTATGAAGAAAGACGAACTGCGTATTCTGCAGGTGGGCAACGTATTGGTTTCACCTGATATTATCACCGAAAAATTCTGTTGCGACCTTGATGCCTGCAAGGGTGAGTGCTGCATCGAAGGCGATGCGGGAGCTCCTGTAACCCTGGATGAAATCATGGAGATAGAGGATGCGCTCGATGTGGTTTGGGATGATCTCTCGGCTTCTGCCCAGGCCATCATTGACAAGCAGGGCGTGGCTTATACCGATATTGAAGGCGATTTGGTGACGAGCATCGTGAATGGTAAGGATTGTGTGTTTACCTGCTACCAGGATTTGAAAGACCTGGGCGATGGACATACGATTCCGAATTGTTGTCTCTGTGCCTTGGAGCGTGCTTATCGCGAAGGAAAGTCGAAGTTCAAGAAGCCTATCTCTTGTGCTTTGTATCCAATCCGTGCCAAGGATTTCGGCAACGAGGTGTATGGCATCAACTATAACAAGTGGCGCATCTGCAAGGATGCCATCAAGAAGGGAGAGGAGTTGAATCTTCCTGTTTATAAATTCCTGGAGGGTCCGTTGGTAGAGAAGTTTGGCAAAGAATGGTATGATGAACTTTGCGAAGTAGCAGAGCAGTTGCTTGCCGATTTGGAAGATTAAATTCAGTTTAGTTTGAGACTTTGGAAGATATGATTTCCAAAGTCTTTTTTATTTGGTGCAACAAAGTCTTTTTGGCATAATGAAAAAAGAGATTTCGAATAGCTTGGTAGCTTATTCCGAAATCTCTAATCCTTCAATATTTACGATATTGCTTTTTTTGAATCTGCCATTCCATGTGAGGGTATAGATTCTTTGATTTTGAAATCTGAAGCGGAAGAAAGCCTGTTCATCCAATTCTCCGTTGCAAACGTATTGAAACCCATTGATGTTCAGTTTTTCTCCTCTGTGGGCCTCTCTGATGGTAATACGGATGGTGCCATAGAAGGGACGACCAAAGTCAATATTGTAGCCTAAAGAGTCGTTATAGGTACGAATGGGTTTGAGGATTTTTCCTAATTTATTCTCAGATTGACACACCTTGAATTCTTCTGTAGAAAGACTTCTGTCAATGTCCATGCTTCCTATAGGACGATGCCAACCATACGGTTGATACTCTTCTGTTTTCCAATCAATGATGTTGGTACGCGCATCAAAACGCTCACTTTCTCCTGAATAGCAATCCTTGGGTTGTCGACAGAGCCAGGAGCCATCAGTTTGGTGGTGGAAAGGAACGCTGTCCTGATCCCAACCGTATATCTCCAGTGAAAGCTGTTTGCCATGGCTAGGTTTGCCCTGAGGTGCATACCAGACAGCAATGACGTTGTCACCGGCTTTCAGATATCGGGTTATATCAAAAGTGCGTGATTGGAGTACATCATTCTTGATGCCTTCGAATTTTAAGCTTCCCGTTACGTTTCTTTCATTTATAAATATCTTGTAGTCGCCTGTACTGGCAACATTTGCGAATGCCTGTAGTGGGCGATGGGGCATGATATAGCTTTTTCTAAACCATACTTCTGCTGATTCATCGGGGAGTGGATATGAAATCCAATGGGTACCGAACTCTTGTGCATTGGAGCTCAGTACCCATAGTAATGAAAATATGAGAGAAGTTATATATCTCATTTATTTAATCAATTTTGTTTCTCCAGCCTTGAAGTTGAGGACTTTCTGCTTTCCGTTGTAGTTGACGGTCAGACTTCCTGCATTCTTGCTGGTAATAATAGCTTTCTTAACTTGTCCTTTATTCCATGATAGTGCAATCTCGTAATTGCCGCGAGCCTTGATACCCTTTATCTCTCCTGCAGACCATTCTTTAGGAAGGGCAGGGAGTAAATCCATCGTCTCGCCATCACATTGCATCAGCATCTCGCATACACCTGCTGTGCCACCGAAGTTGCCATCAATCTGGAATGGTGGATGGGCATCAAAGAGGTTAGGGTAGGTGCCACCGCTATGGTGCTTGCTATCCTTGTAAACTTCAGGGCTTACGTAGGTGAGCAGCTTGCGGTATATCTGGTAGGCCTTGTCGGCACGATGCAGGCGCGCCCAGAGGTTGATTCTCCAGCCAGTACTCCAGCCGGTGGAATTATCGCCCTTGATTTCAAGAGTCTTGGTTGCGGCAGCAGCAAGCTCCGGAGTCTTATCTACCGAAATCTGATGGAACGGATACAGTCCCAGCAGGTGTGACTGGTGGCGATGATGCCAATCCTGGTCTTCCCAATCGTGATACCACTCCATCAGATTGCCTCGCTTACCGATGTGGTAAGGGCGCAGGCGATTGAGGGCCGATTGCAACTGCTGCTGGTAATCGTTGTCGATACCCAGGGCTTTTGCTCCCTTGATGGTGTTCTTAAAGAGCTCGCGGATGATGGCGAGATCGGCGGTTCCGCCATAGAAACTGCTGCCGCGGTAGCCCTTATCGGTGATGTAATCTGCCTCTGGCGATGTGCAAGGGGCTGTAATCAGTTCGTTTGGATTGTGTGGATTCGGGATAAGCCACTCCAGTAGGAAGTCGGCAGCGCCCTTCATCAAAGGATAGGCTGTATTGCGAAGATATTCGGTATCTCGCGTATAGTCGTAGTGATCCCAAAGGGTTTCTACGAGCCAGGCTCCACCCATCGCCCAGTTGCTCCATTGTGGACTCTCGTTTCCGGTTCCCACAGGATTGCTCATCGCCCAGGCATCTGTGTTGTGTCCGGCGCACCATCCCTTATCGATGCCATAGAAGTGCTGGGCATTGTGTCGGCCTGTTACCGACATGCCTTCAACCAATCCGTCTACCGGGGCCACCAGTTCTGGGAGGTTGGTGACTTCTGCCGGCCAGTAATTCTCTTCCAGGTTGATGTTGATGGTATAGTTGCCGCGCCATGGCGAACGGAGGACTGGTGCCCAGAGTCCCTGCAGGTTGGCTGGCACGCCCTTGGTTCTACTGCTGCTGATGAGCAGGTATCTGCCATATTGGAAGTAGAGCTGTTCCAGATAAGGATTGCTCTCGTGGTTGTCGCTGTAGGCGAGCAACTGCTTGTCGGTAGGGCGGGTGGCATCATATTTGGCTCCTTTCAGGTTCAGGCTTACTCTGTCAAAGAGCTTCTTGTAGTCGGCGATGTGGCGCTGCTTGAATTCATCGTATGTAAAGTTGGCGAGATGCCAGGCATCATCGGCTACGTTCTCGATGTATGGAGCTCCTTCCTTCACGGGATGCTTGTCGAAGCCATTGTAACTCGTTTCGTTGATGAGATAGATGATAGCCTCGCTCACATCCTTCAGATGGAGAACTGAATCGCTTGCCCACACTTTTCCGTCGGTGTTCTTCACCTGAAGCATGGCACAGTAATGCGTACTGTTGGCTTCGTCACCGAGCACATGTCCCGTCATGGTGAGCTGTCCTCTAGATGCTTTCACCTGATGGGGAATGAGGGAGGTGAGGGAGATGTCGCTGTTGATGGCTCTCTTTTGGGAAGAACTCAGCTTGATGGCAATCATCTTATCGGGATGAGAAGCAAAATACTCTTTGGTATATTGAATGCCGTTGCGCCTGTAATGAACAGTAGCCAGAGAGTTGTCGAGGCTCAGTTCGCGGTAATAATCCGTAAACTCGCCCAGGTTGCAGTCTTTGATGTTGATCATGCCCAGCGGCTGATAGAACTCCGAGTTGTGACCTTGTACATAGTGCTGCAGGGAATCGGCAGTTTTGTAATCCTCTTTAAACAACGCCTCTCTGATTTTTGGAATCCACTTGAAGGCATCGCCACCTTCGTTGGGATTTACAGGAACGCCCGTCCAAAGGGTGATGTCATTGAGCTGGATAGAGTCATTATTGGCTCCACCATAAATTAGCGCACCCAGTTTGCCATTGCCTATCGGAAGTGACTCTTCGAAGGCGTATGCAGGTTTGTTGTACCACAATTTGTTGGGTTGCGGTATTTTGCTAACAGTTGCCGCCTGGCAGTTCAAAAGACCTGAGGCTGTTAGTGCAAGCGTAAAAAGCAGATGCTTCATAAATTCTGTTTTGTTAGTTGTTAAAATATGATGCTTGGAAGTGATGCCCATAGGATGAGCTTATCTAAAAAAGGGGGTAGACTCTTGCCTAGTCTGCCCCCAATATGTTCGTGTTAACTTTAAGCGTCGATATTGGCATAAGTAGCGTTCTGCTCAATGAACTCGCGACGTGGCTCCACATCATCGCCCATCAGCATAGAGAAAATCTCGTCAGCCTGAGCTGCATTATCGATAGTTACCTGCTTGAGCAAGCGGGTAGATGGGTCCATAGTGGTTTCCCAAAGCTGCTCTGGGTTCATCTCACCCAAACCTTTGTATCGCTGAGTGTGAATATTCTTGTCTTCCAACCCCTCGCCATACTTGTCGATGAATGCCTGGCGCTGCTGCTCTGTATAGCAATACTCGCTCACCTTGTTACGGTAAGTACACTTGTAGAGAGGTGGAGTAGCGATATACAGGTGACCTTCCTCGATAACCTTTGGCATGAAGCGATAGAACAAAGTCATAATCAATGTGTCGATGTGTGAACCATCGACGTCGGCATCGGTCATGATAATAATCTTGTCGTAACGCAGCTTGTCTGTGTTTGCCTCCTTGCTGTCTTCACCGTCTACACCGAAGCGAACTCCGATACTCTGGATAATGTTCATGACAGATTCAGCTTCGAATACTTTATGCCACTGAACCTTTTCTACGTTCAGAATCTTACCACGCAATGGGAGAATAGCCTGGCGGAAACGGTCGCGACCCTGCTTGGCTGAACCACCAGCGGAATCACCCTCGACAAGAAAAATCTCGCATTCCTTAGGATCCTTCATGGAACAGTCTGCAAGCTTACCAGGCAGACCACCACCTGTCATGAAGTTCTTGCGCTGTACGCTTTCACGTGCCTTGCGGGCTGCAATACGTGCAGTAGCAGCCAATACTACCTTCTCGCAGATGCGCTTAGCTTCGTCTGGATGCTCCTCCAGGTAATCAGCCAAAGCTTCATTTACCGCCTGCTGGACGGCTCCCTGAACCTCGCTGTTACCGAGCTTGGTCTTGGTCTGTCCCTCAAACTGAGGTTCTGCCACCTTGATAGAGATGACGGCTGTAAGACCCTCGCGGAAGTCCTCTGGTGCAATCTCTACCTTTGCCTTCTCTATTTGCTTAGAGATGGTCGGGTCGGCTTCTGCGTAAGCCTTCAGAGTACGAGTCAACGCCATGCGGAAACCAGTCAGATGGGTACCACCCTCAATGGTGTTGATGTTATTGACGTATGAGTGGATATTCTCTGAATAGTCTGTGTTGTACATCACAGCAATCTCGATAGGAATACCCTGCTTCTCGGTCTTCAGATAGATAACATCATCGAAGAGGTGAGTGCGGTGACGGTCTACGTAACGGACGAATTCCTTCAAACCATCCTTGGCATGGAATACCTCCTCCTTGGTCTTACCTTCCTCGTCAGGGCGCAAATCTTTCAAGGTAATCTTGATGCCTGCATTAAGGAAAGCTAACTCGCGCATACGGTTGGCGATGATATCCCATTTGTAGACGGTGTGAGTAAAGATGGTTGGATCTGGCCAGAACTGCTGGCGTGTACCGCGCTTGTTGGTTTCACCTACCACCTTAACCGGATAGAGAGGCTTACCCTTCTCATATTCCTGCTGGTAGATTTTGCCGCCACGGAACACCTGTGACAACATGTGGGTAGAAAGTGCATTCACACAACTTACACCCACACCATGCAAACCACCGGAAACTTTGTAAGAACCCTTGTCGAACTTACCACCTGCGTGAAGCACGGTCATTACGACTTCAAGGGCTGATTTATGTAGCTTCGCGTGCATATCCACAGGGATACCACGTCCATTATCTTCTACAGTGATAGAGTTGTCTTCGTTGATGGTAACTTCAATGTCTGTACAGTAGCCAGCCATTGCTTCATCAATAGAGTTGTCAACAGTTTCGTTGACCAAGTGGTGAAGACCTTTTTCAGAGATGTCACCAATGTACATCGCTGGGCGCTTGCGAACAGCTTCCAAGCCTTCAAGGACCTGAATGTTACTCGCAGAGTAATTATTTGCGTTGTTTTGATTATCTGCCATTTTAGTATTGTCTTATTTCTGTGCAAAGATACTAAAAAAAGCTGAGATACAGAAGGTTTTCTTTGTGAAAAATAGCGAAAAAAGAGATAAAAACAGAAGTTTTTTGAGAAGTGTAAGAAATAGCTGGAAAAAGTGCGGAAAACGTTGTGCTTACGATAGCAAAATGATAGGTAGATAGAGCGGTGAAATAGATGGGGAATCGTGAAAATGTTAAGGTGGTGATAAAAAGAATAAGGCTGCCACCCTTCTTGAAGGATTGCAGCCTTATTTATTTTTTGCTTCGACTTATAAGTTAGGCCAACTTAGCGATGTGCTGTGTAAGACCAGACTTCAAGTTTGCAGCCTTGTTCTCGTGGATAACGTTGATCTTAGCCAACTTGTCTAAAAGCTTCTGAACTGTAGGATAGAGCTTTACAGCCTCTTCCTTGTCAGACATGTTGCGCAACTTGCGGACAGCATTGCGCATAGTCTTTGCATAATACTTATTGTGCAAAGCCTTCTTCTTGTCCTGACGGATTCTCTTGATTGATGATTTATGATTTGCCATCTTCTTTTTTTATGTTATTTTTTTATATTCTTGTTATTTGTAGTCCCTAGCAGAGTCGAACTGCTCTTTAGAGAATGAAAATCTCTCGTCCTAACCGATAGACGAAGGGACCATCGCTGTTTTGCGGGTGCAAAGTTACTACTTTTATTTGATTCCTGCAAATTTTTTACTGAAAATTTTCTCTAAATGCGCTTTTTTTTGTAATTTTGCCCTGTTTTTTAGTATATTTGACAAAATGGAAGTTAAAACCAGGGCAATCGTGTTGCAAACTATCAAGTATGGGGATGCTCAACTTATCGTGGATTTTTTCACAGAAAAGTTGGGTAGACTGTCTTTTATGGTCCGTATCCCTAAGTCTTCTAAGGGAAGGTTGAAGCGTCAGTTGTTTCAGCCCTTGATGTTATTGCAATTGGAATTTGATTATCGTCCCAAGTCTAATCTTCAACGTATCCGGGAGGCTTCCATCGGTTATGCCTTTATTGATATTCCTTTCTCTCCTTACAAATTGGCTATTTCCATGTTCTTGGCTGAGTTGTTGTCTTATACCACGAAAAATGAGCAAGCCAATGCCTCGCTATATCTCTTTATGCAGGATAGTATTGAATGGCTGGATAGAGTGGAGGGGAGTTTTTCCAACTTTCATATTGTCTTTATGATTCGCCTGACTTTCTTTTTAGGTTTTTCGCCTAATATTGAAAGTGGAATGAGCGGTGATTATTTTGATTTGGTTGATGGATGTTTTGTATCCTATGTTCCTACGCACGTACATTATTTAAATAGGGAGGATTCTTTGCGGTTGGTTGCCCTGCTTCGTTTGGAGTATAAAACAATGCACCTCTACACAATGTCTCGTATGGAAAGAAACAGATGTGTAGAGGTGATTCTGGAATATTTTAAACTTCATGTTCCTGGTTTCCCGGAAATGAGGAGTTTTTCAGTTCTCAAAGAGCTGTTCGCTTAGTTGTCAACGGTTATTGCTTAAGCAAAACTGATGACTCCCTGTACAGCTGCTGCATCTCCGTTGTTATCGTCTTTAGGTTCTGTATTGCCTGAAGCGATGTTTCGGATTTCTTCGAGGGTCTGGCGTGTACGCTTATAGGTAGGTGTATTTTCTACCTGCAGGATAACGTCTTCGTTGTCAAGATCTTCCTGGCGGAACAGGAAGATGTGAGGATGGCGTTTGTACTGTGTTGTATTACCGTCAGAACCGTAATAGCGCTTACGTCTGTCTTCTCTTTCAGCTCTCTTTTCTTCTTCCTCAGCAAGTCGACGTGATTCTTCTTCTGTATGTTTCTTGAGATGGCGGTTCATGCCTTCTACATCCTCGAGACCGAATCCTGTTGCCAAAACGGTAACCTTAACCCTGCTACCCAATTCTGGGTCGATGGCCAATCCCCATTTCAATTCGAAGTCGTCTCCAAACTTCTCCATGAAATCGTTGACGTCGTTCATCTCGTCCATTGTCAAGCCAGGATTGTCCTTCTTTTCGCTGGCAAAAGCTATGCTCAAAAGGATTTTCTTAGAGTTGAATACATCATTATCATTGAGCAATGGTGAATTCAATGCATCTTCGATGGCCTTCTTGACACGACCTTCTCCCTCACCATAACCTGTACTCATGATAGCAACGCCACCATCTTTCAATACAGTCTTCACATCGTTGAAGTCAAGGTTGATAAGTCCGTGAACGGTAATGATTTCAGCGATACTCTTGGCAGCAACACTCAATGTATCATCGGCTTTACCGAATGCATCGAGTACAGCGAGGTCTGGATAAATCTGGCGGAGACGCTCGTTGTTGATAACCAGCAATGCATCTACATGTTTAGACATTTCCTCAACGCCATCGAGAGCCTGGTCGATTTTCTTAGGACCCTCAAAGCGGAAAGGAATGGTAACGATACCTACAGTAAGAATACCCAGTTCCTTACTTACTCTGGCGATGACTGGAGCAGCACCGGTACCGGTACCACCACCCATTCCGGCAGTGATAAATGCCATTTTAGTACCATCGTTGAGCATATTCTTGATGTCTTCCAATGTCTCTTCTGCTGCTTGGCGGGCTTTTGCAGGCTTGTTGCCGGCTCCAAGTCCTTCTTTTCCTAACTGCAGGTGTACAGGTACAGGGGAATCGTTGAGTGCTTGATTGTCTGTATTACAGAGCACAAAACTCACATCGTGAATGCCTTCTCGATACATATGGTTTACAGCGTTACCGCCGCCACCACCAACACCAATCACCTTGATGATGCTGTTTTCTTTCTCTGGCTCACCAAAGTCGAGAATATGTGGTGAATTGTTATTATCTAGCATAGTTGTATAATCTTAATATTATTTATTGTAATAGTCACTCTTTTTATTCTTCCTCAGAGATGGTGTCCTTAACGAAGCTCTTGATGCCTCTCATCATCTTGTGGAGGAGGCTGTTTTCTTTTCTTTCTTTTGCCTGTTTAGCAGCTTCTTCTTCTGCAGCCTTTCTTGCTTCTTCCTCTTCCAACTCTTTCTTGCGCTTGGCTTCTTCCTCTGCCTTCTGTTTTTCTGCAGCGGTTAGGACAACACCCGTACCTACAGTTTCGTTTGGATTTCTTGGTGTCTTATGCAAGTCATTGACAGGTGTCGTCTCTGCATTGGTGAAGAGATCTGTACCAATTTCGTTGCCTGCACAATTCATGTTACCCTTAGCCAACAATCCCAATACAGTATTCATCATACCGTTGTGATTGGTAATCTTTGGGTCTTTTGAGTTCACGGTCTGGCTGACAAATTTAGCAATGCGAATCTTTTCGATATGGGTATGTGTCTTGAATACCTTATCGATTTCAGGCATGTTGCTGCCGCCGCCAGTCAGAATAATACCGCCCATCAGCTTGTCAGAGTACTCTACAGGAACCTGGAACCAGGCGTTCTCTACAATTTCCTCAACACGAGCCTCTACGATTTCGATAAACTTCTTGCTTTCTACGTATCGGTCTCGGTCTATCTGATAGTTGAGGGTAGGGTCAATATTACTGATGTCTGTATATGCTTTGGCATATTTCAATTTCATGTTTTCAGCATCAGTCTCTTCTATCTGCAGGCATGTAAGGTCCTTTGTAATGTTGCTGCTACCCAATGGGATGACAGACAAGTGACGGAGGATACCTTTATAATATACAGAGACCGTTGTTGTGTCGGCACCTAAATCTACCAACATACATCCAGCGCGTTTTTCCGAGTCGTTGAGAACGCTGTCAGCCATAGCCAAAGGTGCGAGATACATCTCAGCGATAGGGATGTTGGCATTTTCGAAGCATGTATTGATGTTATTGTAGAAATTCTTGCGCCAAAGAATGTTCAGGAAGATACCTTCCAGATGGTTGCACTGTATGCCGACTGGGTCAGTCTGGAATTGGTTATCTATTTTATATTCTTGTGTTGCTGCATCTAAAATCTCCTGATCAGGGTATGTCATGTTGCGGTTTACGTCCATGATTTCGTTGATCATTTCCTGAGATATGATGGAGTTGCCTGGCAAGTCTTTTACGATCACATTCTTGATGCTTCGTATTGATCGTCCTCCTACGCCCACATAAACTTGAGCAATATCTTGCTTCAAGATATTCTTCAATTTCTTGATGATGCTTGTTAGGCACTGGCAGGTCTTGTCGATGTTGTAGATGACTCCCTTTCTGATGCAAGAAGATGAGTTCTCCTCGACGATAGCAAGTACGGTAATGCTACCATCTAAATTCTTCTGACCTGCTATACCTGTCATCTTGGATGAACCAAGTTCGATAGCTACAATAAATTCCTTTGGCATAGTTCTTATATTATCTTTTCTGTTTCAATTTTAAATTAGCTATTGTGATGCTTTGTGCAAATAATCTGGTTGTCGAACTCGATGTTTATATATGAGTACTTGTTCCAACCTGCTTGTGAGAGGCCATACTTGTAGAATTTCTCCAACCTATCCATCTTTTTCTTGACGAATTCATTGATGTTTTCTTCTCTCTTGTCAATGTGATTGGTCTCCGGCAAGCAGCCTAGATATACAATGTGGTTGCCCACTCGTGGCACTAGCTCAATGCCTCTGTCGGGCAGTACATTTATCTGTTCTATCTGGTTTCTCCACAATTCACTAGTCATCAGAGCCTTGCTTAGTAATGAGATGTATTTCTTGGCAAACCACTTGTTGATATACCCGGTAGCGATGATGATATCGCTGGTATAGTTGGTGTTGGGCATAATCTGATAGTGATCATCTATGTAATAATCTTCATTGTTGATGCTCTTGATTCTTACGATTGGCATGCGTTGGGTGAGGTAGATATCTACCAGACCTTCTTGGGTCTTATAGCATTCTGCCGTCTTTACGAAAGGACTGGTCTTCAACGATTCTTCTATCTTTCTGGCATTCACGTCGTTCAGTGGTTTTGCCAGCGGATAGAGCTTGTTTATCTCCAGTCGTTTCTTGATTTCCTTCGCATTCAGAAAACCATTGGTCATCTCGTCTTGTATGTTGATGTTCACCTTAGTGCATACCAGGTTTGCTTCATCAGGTTTGTTAAACTTGGTGAAGGCAAACACTAGATATGTACCTATGATAAGGTCTAGTGTGATGATTGTGATTTTCTTCCAATTGATATGCATTTATTTTCTTATGTTATGGATATGCATTTATTTCTTTTCAAGAATCTCTGTAATTTGTGGTACGTAGTTGTCTAAGTCGCCAGCTCCTAATACAACAAGTACATCGAAATCCCTGTTCTTTACCAAGTCAAGTACATCTTCCTTGTGAATCATGCTCTTTTCAACACCAGGCTTCAAGTTGTCGTAAATCAACTTGGAAGTTACTCCTGGAATTGGCTGTTCGCGAGCAGGATAGATATCGCAGAGTATCACTTCGTCAAGAAGACTCAAACTATTGGCAAAGTCCTTGTAGAAGTCACGGGTGCGCGTATAGAGGTGTGGCTGGAAGATAGCCGTAATCTTGCGATCTTTGTAAAGCTCACGAATACTCTTGGCGCTCTGGTAAATCTCCTTTGGGTGATGAGCGTAGTCTGAGAGGAATACAAGCTTGTCGTTCTTGATCTTGAAGTCGAAGCGGCGATCCACTCCACCGTAGGTCTTCATGCCGTAACGAAGCTCATCGGCCGTGCAGCCGTTCAACTGCGCCATAGCCATGGCAGCCACACCGTTTGTGATGTTGATTGGCACAGGCTGACCAAGTTCTACGCCTGTTACGTTCTCGATAGGAGAGATGAAATCGAATGTGATTCCGCCATTCTCTATCTTGATGTTTTCTGCGTGGAAGTCGCCTTCGTCCTGACTGTATTCATATATCTTGACGCCGTTCTGTACGTGCTGCTTCATTTCCAGATTCTTGTGGATGATAAGCGCACCGCCGGGCTGAATCAATTCTGTATAGTGGCGGAAACTTTCAAGATAAGCCTCCTTGGTGCCATAAATATCCAGGTGGTCAGGGTCTGTAGATGTGATGACGCTCATCCATGGACGTAACCAATGGAAGCTGCGGTCGAATTCATCTGCCTCGATTACTACGTAGTCGCTCTTGTCGGAGAGGATGTAGTTGGTGCCGTAGTTCTTTGAGATACCTCCCAGAAAGGCATTGCAGTCAACGTGACTCTGGTGCATGATATGGGCACACATGGTAGAAGTTGATGTCTTGCCGTGAGTACCTGCTACGCACAATCCTTTGTGAGTACGTGTCAATGTTCCTAAAACCTGTGCACGCTTCTCGATGGTGAAGTTGTTCTCATGGAAGAAAACCAGTTCCTTGTGTTCTGCTGGAATAGCTGGTGTATAGACGACCAATGTAGTCTTGGCATCCTTGCAAGCTTCAGGAATCAGGTCTACGTTTTCCTCATAGTGGATGAGCATTCCCTCTTTCTCCAACTCATGAGTCAGATTGGATGGAGTCTTGTCATATCCTGCTACTACCAACTTCTTGTTGAGGAAGTATCTTGCAATGGCACTCATACCTATGCCACCTGCTCCTACAAAATAAACTGCTTTAATATCTTTGATTTCCATTACTTTGTTGCTAATTTGATGACTTCGTCGGCGATGACGTCGGCTGAGTTCTTTAATCCTAATTTCTTAATATTCTCACAGAGTGAAGCGAGCTTGGCTTCGTCCTTCACTGTTTCAACGGCTTTCTTCAGCAATACCTCAGGTGCGTCTGCGTCCTTGACGTAGATGGCAGCATCCTTGTTGACCAATGCCATGGCATTCTTGGTCTGGTGATCTTCTGCTACGTTAGGGCTTGGAACCAGGATGACGGCTTTGCCGATGAGGCAGAACTCGCTGATGCTGCTTGCCCCGGCACGGCTGATAACCAGGTCGGCTGCCTTGTAAGCTGCGCCCATGTCGCTGATGAAGTCTGTTACCTTGAGCATAGGCAATTCCTTACCTTTAAGTTGCTCCATGATAGCAGCATTGTAGTATTTACCAGTCTGCCAGATGAACTGTACACCGCTTTCCTTCACCAGGTCGAGGTGCTGAAGTATGCTCTCGTTAATGGTTCTGGCTCCGAGGCTACCACCTACGAGCAGGATGGTCTTCTTTTCCGGATCGAGTCCGAATTGCTTTCTAGCCTCTTCCTTGCTGATAGTAGAATCAAGTACATTCTGTCGGACTGGGTTACCCGTCATAATAATCTTGTCGGCAGGGAAGAAACGCTCCATTCCTTCGTAAGCCACGCATATCTTTTCAGCCTTTTTAGCCAAAAGCTTATTGGTGACACCTGCGTATGAGTTCTGTTCCTGAATGAGACAAGGAATACCTTTGCTGGCGCAAACATTGAGAGTTGGTCCACTGGCATAACCGCCTACTCCCACAGCTGCCATTGGCTTGAAGTTCTTGATGATGTTCTTAGCCATGTGCTGACTTTTCCATATCTTGAAGAGTACAGCGACATTTTTGAGCAGATGCTTTCTGTCGAAGCCGCAGATTGGCAATCCTTTAATTTCATAACCTGCAGCAGGAACACGCTGCATTTCCATTCTGCCGAGTGCTCCTACGAACAAAATTTTAGCATCAGGGCGTTTCGCCTTGATGGCATTTGCGATGGATACAGCAGGGAATATATGACCACCTGTACCGCCTCCGCTTATGATAATTCTTAGTTCATTATTCATATCCATTCTAGTTTGCTGACCCGAAGGTCATAAATCCAACGCAAAGGTAAGCAAAAAAATCCATTTAATGGCATTTTTTGCTTAATTAATTATACTTTTTTTTATGCAACAGCTATTTTGTCAGAATTTGGCATGTTTTGAGCCCCTTCTTTCTTTTTTGCAGTACGGCTGATGCTCAGAATGATGCCAAGATATAGACAGTTGATAACGGTGGATGTTCCACCTCGGCTGATAAGTGGCAGAGGCTGTCCGGTTACCGGTGCAAGCCCCACTGCTACAAGCATGTTGAACAAAGCCTGTATTACCAGCAATATCGCCAGTCCCATGCATAGGAATGCCGGGAAATTATTCTCGCATCTGTTTGCTATTCTTCCTGCTCTGAACAGTAGGAAGATATAGAGCAGAGCCACGAAGATGGCTCCTTCTATACCCATTTCTTCGATGATGATGGCATAGATGAAGTCAGAGTAGGCTTGCGATAGAAAATCTCGTTCTACAGAGTTGCCCGGTCCGTTTCCTGCGATGTTGGAAGAGGCGATGGCGATGTTGGCATGTGCCACCTGAGCATCCTTGTCCAGGTCTACATCCTCCGGTGCAATCGTTTTGGAACTTGTCCATTTATCGATACGTGCCTTCCAGGTGTCGGCTCTATGGAACAGCTTGTCTACTACGCCCGTTTCTTCCTTTTCGTCTTGCACAACCTTCTCTGTAAGAGAATTTTCCGGCTTAGCCGTATCGCCCTTGTCTTTACCTACTATCATGATGCTGGCAAAGATAATACAGATGGCTATAAGTGCAGTTCCCACCAGCTTGCCTATCTGCCGCATTGGTACTCTGCCTATGATCATCATGCATAAGATGGTGAAACATAGCAGCATGGCGGTAGAGAGGTTTTCCAGTCCGATGAGAGTGACGAAAATACCGGAGACAATCAGAATGTATTTGAACGCTCTTTTTTCGGCTCCATGTTCTGTCTGCATTGCACTCAGAATCTGTGCTACGGCTAGGACGACGGCTCCTTTGGCTATCTCTGATGGCTGGAAATTGATACCTGCCAGACTTATCCATCTGGAAGCACCGTTGGTAGACTGACCTGCCACGAGCACCCAGAGGAGTAAGATGAAGGATAGGCCTAGCATGAACGGCGTCACAATCTTGAAGAACTTACACTTCACCTTGAGCATACATATCATGGTAAGCAAGCCGAGTCCCAGCAGACCTATATGTCTGATGACAGGTGCCATATAGTTGCCGGTCTTATATGTCAAAGAGCTGGAGGCAGAATATACCTCTATGATACTTATCATGCAAAGGAAGAAGAATATCATCCAGATAACCTTGTCTCCCTTGAATATGTTGCCTATGGTTTTATTGTTCATTTCCTAATTGTCCTATCTCTAAATTCCTGCAAAATAAAAAGTTATTCTCCGATAGCTCTTGCCAATGCCTTGAACTGCTCGCCACGGTCTTCCATGTTCTTGAACAGGTCGAAGCTGGCGCAGCATGGGCTGAGCAATACGGTATCGCCTGGCTTTGCCAGTTCCTGGCAGGCTGCCACGCAGTCTTTCATGCTGTGGGTGTCGCGGACTGGGATGCCGAGTGCATCGAAGTTGTCGTGCAACTTCTGGTTGTCAGCTCCCAGGTATACGATACCTGTGCATTTCTCCTTCACCAGGTCCTTGATCTGGTTGTAATCATTTCCCTTGTCCTTACCACCGATGATGAGGATGGTAGGGGTGGTCATGCTCTCCAGTGCATACCAGCAGGCATCCACGTTGGTTGCCTTTGAGTCGTTCACATAGTAGACGCCCTGGAACTTGCCCACCTTCTCCAGACGATGCTCTACGCCAGGGAAGTCACTGAGCCCCTTGTGCAGGGTTTCATGGTCGATGCCCACGATGTTGCAAGCCAGACCAGCAGCCAGACTGTTGTAGATGTTGTGCTTGCCGCGGAGGCTCATGTCAGCCTGTGGCATTTCGAAGGTTGATGGGAAGTTGAGCTTGTACTTGCCGTCTTCGATGTAGCCCACGCAACCCTCCTCCTTGAACTCAGAGAATGGGCAGAGGTGTGACTTGAGGTTGTACTTAGCCAACTCCTTAGTAACGATAGGGTCGTCGTTCCAGAAGATGAAGCTGTCTTCCTCTGTCTGGTTCTGTGTGATGCGCATCTTGGCATCGGTATAGTTCTGCATCTTGAACTCATAGCGGTCCAGATGGTCTGGAGTGATGTTGAGCAGGATAGCCACGTTGGCACGGAACTCATACATGTTGTCGAGCTGGAAACTGCTCAGCTCGATGACATAATACTTGTGAGGAGTCTCTGCCACCTGAAGTGCCAGACTCTTTCCAATGTTGCCAGCCAAGCCTACATCATAGCCAGCCGACTTGATGATGTGATATATCAGAGAAGTTGTGGTAGTCTTGCCGTTGCTGCCGGTGATGCAGATCATCTTGGCGTCGGTATAACGACCGGCAAACTCTATTTCGCTGATGATAGGAGTGCCTTTCGCCATCAGTTTCTGAATCATAGGTGCTTCCTTAGGAATACCCGGACTCTTGATGACCTCATCGGCATCTAAGATTTTCTCTTCAGTGTGATGACCCTCTTCCCACTCGATATTGTGGTCGTCCATCAACTTCTTGTAGTTGTCCTTGATCTTCGACATATCAGATACAAAGACTTCAAATCCCTCTTTCTTGGCCAGCACGGCAGCACCTGCTCCGCTCTCGCCAGCTCCTAAAATTACAATTTTACTCATTGTTTTTGTTTTTATCTGTTCAGGCTGATAAGAGCCCGTGTATTATCTAATCTTCAATGTGATGATGGTCAATGCCGCCAGGATGATGGTCACAATCCAGAAACGGATGGTAATTTTCGACTCGTGGTAGCAGTTGCGAGGCTTCTTCCACAGGTACTTGCACTCAGGGTCCAGCTGGCTGTCCTGCGTACGGAAGTTGTCATGGATAGGAGTGCGCTTGAAGATGCGCTGCTTGATGCCCTTGCGCTTACCCAGCTTGTAGTAATAAACCTGCATCATTACGCTGAGGCTTTCTACGAAGAAGATACCGCAGAGAATAGGCAACATCAGCTCCTTGTGGATGATGATGGCACCCACGGCGATGATACCGCCGATGGTCAATGAACCGGTATCGCCCATGAAAACCTGAGCTGGGTAGGCATTGTACCAGAGGAAGCCGATGAGGGCTCCGATGAAGGCGCAGAAGAATACCACCAGTTCCTCAGAACCAGGGATATACATGATGTTGAGGTAGGCGGCAAACTCGATGTGCGAAGACACATACGCAAGTATGCCTAGTGCCACACCTATGATGGCAGAGTTGCCGGCGCACATTCCGTCCATACCATCGTTGAGGTTGGCACCGTTTGAAACTGCGGTCACTACGAAGATGGTCATGATGACGAAGAGAATCCAGCCTGCTGCTACCTTGTACTTACCGCAGAAACTGGTGATGCTGGAATAGTCCAGGTTGTGTCCCTTGACGAATGGAATGGTGGTCTTCAGCGATTTTCTTGCTTCCGTACGATGCTTTACCACCGTTTCCTGTCCTTGTTGCTCGATGGCGAGGTTCTCGTTCATCTTTACATCCGGTGAAGACCAGAGCACCAGACCCACGATGAGTCCGATACCTATCTGGCCTACAATCTTATATTTACCCTTCAAGCCCTCCTTGTCACGCTTGAAAATCTTGATGAAGTCGTCCATGCCACCGAGGAAACCGAGCCATACAGTGGTGATAATCATCAGGATAAGGTAGATGTTGCGCAATCTTCCGAGCAGCAATACCGGTACGAGAATGGCCAGGATGATGATGACGCCACCCATGGAAGGTACGCCGATTTTCTTTACGCCGAACGGGTCGATGCTGGCGTCGCGTTGAGTCTCTGTGATTTGCTTGCTTTTGAGATACTTGATGAATTTCTCTCCGAACCAGGCAGAAATAACCAGTGACAATATCAGTGCGAGCAGGGCACGGAACGAGATGTAACCCCACATGTGAGAACCTGAGATGCCCCACTGTTCCAGAAATCTAAAAAGATAGTATAACATTGTTCTTTTCTTTTTTTCTAATTGATGATGTTACTACTTGTTGATACCGAAGATTTCGCGAATCACTTCCTTGTCATCAAAGTGGTGCTTCACGCCCTTAATCTCCTGATAGTCTTCATGTCCCTTGCCGGCAACGAGGATTACGTCGCCCTTCTTTGCCATCATGCAGGCTGTGCGGATGGCTTCCTTGCGGTCTACGATGCTGATTACCTTCTTCATCTGCTGGGCATTGAGTCCGGCAAGCATGTCGTTGATGATGTCCTGTGGCTCTTCGAAACGTGGGTTGTCGCTGGTGATGATTACCTTATCGCTCTGCTTTACAGCCTCCTGTGCCATCAATGGGCGCTTGCCCTTGTCACGGTTTCCACCGGCACCGCATACGGTGATTACTTCGCCGCCCTTGCCGTCGAGTACCTCGTGGATGGCGTTCAATACGTTCTCTAGTGCATCTGGTGTATGGGCATAGTCAACGATGGTTGTATAGCCTTCTGGTGACTGGATAGGCTCCAGACGTCCGTTCACGCTGTGGAGGGTGCTCATCACTACGAGTACATCCTCTGGCTTCTTGCCGAGCATGATGGCTGCACCGTAAACGGCGAGCAGGTTGCTCACGTTGAACTTACCGATAAACTGTACGCCAACTTCTCTGCCGTCTATCTCCAGATACATGCCGCCGAAGTGGCACTCCAGGATTCTTGCCTTGAAGTCTGCCATGGAGCGGGTAGAGTAGGTCTTCACGGTAGCCTTGGTGTTCTGCACCATGATCATGCCGTTCTTGTCGTCCGCATTGGTGATGGCGAAGGCAGTCTTAGGCAGACCGTCGAAGAATGCCTTCTTGGCATTGCGGTAGTTCTCGAATGTCTTGTGATAGTCCAGATGGTCACGGGTCAGGTTGGTGAACAGACCACCGGCAAACTGCAGACCACCGATACGCTTCTGAGCGATGGCGTGGGATGAGCATTCCATGAACGCATATTCGCAGCCTGCCTCTACCATCTTGCCCAGGAGCATGTTCAGCTCGATAGGGTCTGGAGTAGTATGGTCAGCAGGGATAGCTTCGTCTTCGATGTAGTTGCATACGGTAGAGAGCAAGCCACATTTATGACCGAACTTGCGGAACATATTATATAATAAGGTGGCGATGGTGGTTTTTCCATTGGTACCAGTAACGCCAACCAATTTCAGCTTTCTCGATGGGTCGCCATAGAAGAGAGTAGCCACTTTTCCTACAGCGTCTTCGGTAGATTCTACCTGAATGTAAGTTACGCCCTCTGTCTTGTCCTCAGGCATATCCTCGCACAATACCGACTTGGCACCGAGCTCTATCGCCTTAGGAATAAACTTGTGTCCATCTACCTGTGTACCCTTCATGGCAACAAACAGGTGACCTTCCTTAATCTTTCGAGAGTCGATGTTAATGCCCGACACCTCTACTTCTGCATCGCCGATAATCTGAACCGGCTGGATGTTTTTGAGCAATTCTTGTAACTTCATATAATGTTTTTTGTTTTATTACACCTTATTATATATAATAGAGCAGAGCCGCACCCTGATGGTGCAGCCATGTTCCCATGTTTCTTTATTCCAGATAAATGGCGCAAACCATGCCTTTCTTCACTGGCAATCCTGGCGCAAGAGTTTGTTTGACGACCTTGCCTCTACCATATATCTTGGTCTTGATGCCTCGGCTTTCCATCATGAAGATGGCATCTCTGGCTCCCATGTCGCTTACGTCTGGTACCGCTCTTTTGCTATATTGCTTTTCTTTGATCATTCGTATGCTCCGGCTGCCTGCGTGTTCGGTTCTTCCCCATATAGGATTGCCGTTGGCATAACTGCCCGACCAGTTTACGTTGGTCTTGATGCCCAGATGGGTCAGGACATAGTCGGCTGCCAGGATGTTGCCGTCCTTTACGTCTGGTACGAATACGGATGCTGAGTCTTTGGCATCTTTCACGTCGAGTTTCAGGCTCTGTGCCATGATACCTTCGGCAATGTCGTGGAACACCTTACCGCTCATGCTGCCTCCTGATGCTGGAAGACCTGATTTCTGGATGCAGACGATGCAGCTGTAGCGAGGATTGTCGGCAGGGAAATATCCTGCGAAACTTACCAGATAGTTGGTTCCTCCAGCCTTATAACCTCCGGCTCCCTTTGAAACCTGTGCCGTACCTGTCTTGCCGGCTACCTTGAAGTTTGGCGATCCTGCCTTTCTTCCGAGACCCACGCTTACGACCTGCTCCAGGATAGTCTGCAGTTCCTTGATGCTTTTCTCCTTGGCTATCTGCGGGCGCATCACCTCCGGTGGAAATTCCATGATGGTTTCTCCGTTCTTTACTACCTTGCTCACAAATCGTGGACGCATCATCTTGCCATTGTTGGCGATGGTGTTGTAGAAGGTGAGGGTAGAGATAGGTGGCACCTGTGTCTCATATCCGATACTCATCCAAGGCAAAGAGGTCTTCGCCCAGTTGTCGTATTGTCCGTGACTGTTCTTGTGCGGCATTCTGATTCTCGCCGAAGTTGCTCCCACCAGTGGTATCTTCAGGTCGTCATGCAGACCCGTGCGATAGATTCCCTTCACGAATTTCTCCGGGTTGTTCCTGTAATGATCGTCTATGATGCGGCTCACACCGATGTTGGAACTGTACCACAGGGTCTGTGCCAGGGTCAGCATTCCATATCCGCCCTTGCGCCAGTTGTGGTCCTTCATGTCTCTGCCGTACATCGGCCAGACACCTCCTGCCGTCTCTACACGGTATGTAGTGTCAACCACTCCGTCGTCAAGTGCCACGAGGATAGAGGCAGGCTTGAACACCGAACCCGGTTCCAGCAGGTCGCTCACGGCATGGTTGTGTATCTCTCGATATTCGCCGTCGAAACATTTCTCCATGTTTACGATGGCCTTGATGTCGCCCGTAGGCACATCCATCACGATGGCTACACCCACGTTGGCATTGATTTCTTTCAATTCTTCTATCAGCGAGCGTTCTGCCAGGTCCTGCATGCTCACGTCGATGGTTGTCACGATATCAGCTCCGTCGATAGGAGGCGTATCGGTGATGTTCAGGAACTTGTCGCGCACCTTTCGGCGGTGTACGATGCCGTTGGTTCCGCGGAGGATGGAGTCATACGACAACTCCAGTCCGAATCTCGCCGTATCCTTGGCGCCAAACATGGCACCGATGGTACGTCCGGCTAAAGAGCCGTAGGTACGTGTTCGGGCATTGAATTCTTCCCAGTGGAAGCCTCCCTTGTTGGATTTCAGGCGAAAAACAGGAATGGCTTTAATCTCTGTGAATGTATTGTAGTCTACACGCTTGTCGTATACCGCCCAGTGTCGGCTTTCCTTGGCACGTCCTTCCGTGAGGTTACGCTTGAACTCCTCGATGCTTCTCTCCGGAAAGATTTTGTGGAGACAGAGGCAGATGGAGTCCTGCTTGGCATCCCAAAGAGAGTCGTTGTTGGCAATCTTCAGGGCCTTGAAGTCCATGAATACCTTGAATTCAGGCAGTGAACTTGCCATCAGCTGCCCGGTGCAGCTTAATATGTTGCCTCGGTTTGGCTTCACGGTCACTGAGTCTTTCTTCTGTCGCTCAGCCACCTTCAGCCAGTAGTCGCGCTTGGCAGTCATGATGTAGAATGACTTGGCGATGACAGCCAGCGCCAGGAGTGACATCACGATGGCGATGGCGCTGAAGCGGGGCATTACTTTCTTATGGTCGAATTTACTCATTCTTCTGGAACGTTAATAATGTATGGAGGTTGGGTCGCAATGTGCAAGGTGCTGTCCTTGTTGGTCTTCAACATGTCGAGTACGTTGCTCTCGCGGCTTTTCTCTGTTATCTGGCTGCTGGCTGACAAGGCTTTATACTTGGTCTCCTGCAACTCTGTCTGTAGTTTGTCTAACTCGATGATATCATTCTGGATGCTATATCGGTTAGAGATATAGATGATGATGAAGAACACGACGAGTATGACGAGCCATATCTGCCGGCGGATAATCTGAGTGGTCAGGATGTCGCCACCCAGAATCTTGCGCAGCGTGAAGTTGGAAGAGCCGGAAACCTCCTCTTCGATGGCCTGCTTTGCTATCGCCTCCTTGAGTGACTCCTGCGGTTCTTCTACCTTGGCATTGTCTGCTTTCTGTTCTATATCCTTGTTTACTTCGTTATTCATTTCTTTTCTGCTATTCTTAGTTTGGCACTTCTGCTTCTTGGGTTTCTTTCCTGCTCCTCATCGTCAGGTATGATCACCTTGTTGTTGATGAGTTTGAAAGGGGTTTCTATTCTTCCGAAGAAGTCCTGTTCCACCTTGCCCTCCGGGTTTCCTGCCTTCATCATGTTCTTCACGATGCGGTCTTCCAGCGAGTGATAGGTGATGACAGAGAGTCTTCCGCCTGGTTTCAGCAGTTCGGTAGCAGAACGTAGCATTTCCTTCAGGGCGTCCATTTCGTGGTTCACCTCGATGCGTAGTGCCTGGAAGAGCTTAGCCATGTCTTTCTTTTCACGCTCTCTCTTGAAGAGCGGTTCCACGGCAGCCATGAAGTCTTTCGTGGTTTCTATCTTCTGTGCTGCTCTTGCCTTGACCAGGGCAGCTGCGATGCGGCGTGCATTCTTCAGCTCTCCGTAGAGATAGAAGAGGTCGGCAAGGGCTGCTTCGTCATATTCGTTGACGATGTCGGCAGCAGTTTTGCCGGCACGCTTGTTCATGCGCATGTCTAAAGGGGAATCGAAGCGGAAAGAGAAACCACGGCTCTCGTCATCGAAGTGGTGGCTTGACACGCCGAGGTCTGCCAGGAGTCCGTCCAGCCCGTCTACTCCATAATAGCGCATCCAGTTCTTCAGATATCTGAAGTTGGAACATACGAAGGTGAAGTTGGGGTTGGCTACCACGTTGCGCTCCGCATCGGCATCTTGGTCGAAGCTGTAGAGATGGGCTCCCTCGCTGAGTCGCGATAGGATTTCACGGGAGTGTCCGCCTCCGCCGAAGGTTACGTCTACATAGATTCCGCCAGGTTGAATATTCAACCCGTCAACGCTCTCCTTGAGGAGCACTGGTACGTGGTATGTTTCTGCTGTCTTTATCATATTTCCTTATTTATTACGCACATGTACATATTTAATGTAAAATCGGGTTCAAAGGTACACAAAATTCCCCACATTCACTCTATTTTAACCTACAAATTTTATTAAAGGGGATAAAAAACTTGCTTTTAGTCAAATTTCGCCTTCTCGGGATGAATCCTGGTTGGATGTATGAAAACGGCTGAAAATGCCCGGATTTCTCTCCTTAGGAACCGAAAAAGTAGCAAATTTGCTTGTTTTTGATAAATTTTCGTAAAAAATGGCACGTATTTGAAAAAGTTGAGTTATTTTTGCACCTACTTATATAAGTTTACTTGACATGAGCATTTCTATAGAGAAAACGATAGACATAGATAAGATACTGAAGAGCAAGATGGGAAGCAAGGCAAAATACGTTCCGCGATTCCTCGTTTCCTGGCTCAAGAAGATTGTTCACGAGGACGAGGTCAACAAGTTCTTGTGGGAAAGTCGTAACCTTTCGGGAACGGAATGGCTCACCGAATGCGTACGTTATCTGAAGATGGATGTGGAAATCGTGGGACAGGAAAACTTGCCCGACAAGAATGACGGCAAGCTCTATACCTTCGTTTCCAATCATCCGTTGGGAGGACAGGACGGAGTATGTCTCGGTTCCATCATCGGACAGCATTATGACGGCAAGTTCCGTTACCTGGTCAACGACCTCCTGCTCAATCTCCCTGGCTTGAAGCCTGTCAGCATCGGAATCAACAAGACCGGCCGACAGAGCCGCGACTTCCCTCGCATGGTAGAGGCTGGTTTCCAGAGCGATTGCCACATGCTGATGTTCCCTGCCGGCTTGAACAGCCGCAAGCAGGAAGACGGAACCATCCGTGACCTGCCTTGGAAAAAGACGTTCATCTCCAAGAGTGTGGAGTATCATCGTGATGTTGTGCCTATCCACTTTGGCGGGCGCAACTCTGAGCGATTCTATCGCATAGCCCGTTTCAGCGACAAGCATCTGCCGTTCAATCTCGCCATGCTCTTCTTGGTAGACGAGATGTATAAGAACGTGGGCAAGCATTTCCGTATTGCGATTGGCAAGCCGATTCCATGGCAGACTTTCGACCACAGCAAGTCGGCTACCGAGTGGGCGCAGTATGTGAAGGATAGTGTTTATAAACTGTAAAGTTAGTAGTATCAAGTAGAAAATTGTAGAAATCATATCGTAATTATATAGAATATATAGAGAAGAGTAGTATGGAAGAAGAAATCATCCAACCGATTGATAAGGAGCTGCTTAAGAGCGAACTGACTCCCGAAAAGCAACTTCGAATGACAAACAAGAGCCACAATGAGATTTACATTGTGACAGCCAATGATTCGCCTAATGTCTTGAAAGAGATTGGACGTTTGCGTGAAATCGCTTTCCGTGAAGCGGGAGGTGGTACTGGTAAGTCGATGGACCTTGATGAATTCGATTTTGGTGACAACTGCTACAAGCAGCTCATCGTTTGGAATCCGGAGGCTGATGAGATTATCGGTGGTTACCGTTATCTCCTGGGCAAAGACTGGCAGCTCGACGAGAAGGGCCAGCCTAAGCTAGCCACCAGTCACATGTTCCATTTCTCAGACAAGTTCCTGAAGGAATACATGCCTTATACGGTAGAGTTGGGCCGTTCGTTTGTATCATTGGAATATCAGAATGTGCGCACCAACACCAAGAGCATCTTTGCCCTTGATAATCTGTGGGATGGTTTGGGCGCCTTGACGGTTCTCTATCCGGAAGTGAAGTATTTCTTCGGCAAGATGACGATGTATCCATCTTACATCCGTCGTGGCCGCGACATGATTCTCTATTTCCTGAAGAAGCACTTCGATGACAAGGAAAACCTCGTCATTCCGATGAAGCCATTGAAGTTGGAGACTCCTGAGAGTGAGCTTGCTGCCATCTTTACGGAAGATGATTTCCGTGCTGACTATCGCATTCTGAATCATGAGATTCGCCAGCTCGGTTTCAATATTCCTCCTCTGGTAAATGCCTACATGAACCTCAGTCCTACCATGAAGCTCTTTGGTACAGCCATCAATTATGGCTTCGGCGATGTAGAGGAGACGGGCATTCTCATTGCCGTGGATGAAATTCTGGAGGAGAAGCGTATCCGCCACATCAACAGCTTTATTGAGGAACATCCTGAGGCGCTGAAGATTACAAGCGGTGCCAACAAGATTTTCTACAAGGAAAAAGAATAGTATTTTACTCTTCACTCTTCACAGATGTGGTTTAACGGTCTATTAGTTAGGTAGTTATAGCGGTGAAGAGTGGAGACTCACTCTTCACCACTCTTCACCCATATTATTTTAGAGGAAAGAATATCAGAGAGGCAATGGTTCCGTCATCAATGAAGACTAGGCTTTGTCATCAATGAAGACCAGGCCCTGTCATCAATGAAGACCAGATCTTGGAATAAATGATAGCTGAACCTCGCGATAAGTGAAGAGTGGTGAAGAGTGGTGAAGAGTGAACCACCACTCTTCACCGCCCACACCCCCAGTGTTTATAGGGGTTTCAGCCGATTTGGTGAAGAGTGAAGAGTAAAAACGAAAGTAGGTTTTATACCAGCAGAAACAACTCTTACAGCAGCAGGAATACAGCCTGCAAACGGTTGTGGTAGACCTGTCAAAAACTTTCTCCCGACGTATCTTTTTGTGTCTGGTTACGGCAAAAAGTTGCCCGCCAAGGGGCAATAATTTGCCATAGTAAGATAAACTTTTCTCTGTGCACGCCTACCTGTACTAGCTCCTTATACGATAGGCAGGCTGATGCCGTTTATCTTCTGATAGATATCTAAGGCATAGATGTCTGTCATGCCGCTGATGTAATCCAATACAGCCATGATTCTCTCTTCCAGATTCTCGTTCTCTATGTCGTACTGACTGCTTACCCGGCGCAGGAGCTGCTTGGAATAGAAACGGGACGGGTTGACGGCTGCTTCGACGAAAACCTCCATCAGGGTAGCCATGATTTGATAACCCGAAAGTTCGATGTCGAGCACCGGCTTGCTTTGGTAAATCTTAGAGTAGGAGATCTTCTCGCATTCCTTGTATGCCTTTTTCTGGCGCTCGGAAATGCGGTCGATGAGACTACCTTCGAATGTTCCGGCTAGGATTTCCTCCTCGTGAGCCAGGAAGGCTGCCACACATTCGTTTTCCAGTTTTCCGATAACGCTGGCTCTCATGTAAACCACTTTCTCGTTTTCGTCAGTCAGTTCTTCGTCGATGATTCGCTGGCGTATCTTCTGCTGGATATCTTCATCGAAGAAACTCAGCAGCAGGTGCTCCGTCTCAGCATAGGAAAGAATCTTGAGCTTGTGGGAGTCTTCGATGTCCATGATTTCGTAGCAGATGTCATCGGCAGCTTCTACCATATAAACAAGTGGATGTCGGGCGTATTTGAGGGGCTCACCCGGTGCAGACTTGCAGGAAATGCCCAATTCATCGGCAATTTTCCTGTAAGATTCCGCTTCGGAAGCAAAAAAGCCGAATTTTCCGTGATTCCCGGCAAGACTGCTGGCAAACGGATATTTCACGATGGATGCAAGCATGGAATAGGTCATCACGAAGCCACCCTGACGGCGTCCCTTGAAACGGTGGGTCAGGATTCTGAAGGCATTTGCGTTACCTTCGAAATGCGTGATGTCATCCCAGAACTCCGATGAAACCATTGATTTTATCTTCAGTCCCGGTCCTTCGCTGAAGAAAGTCTGGATGGCTTTCTCGCCGGAATGACCGAAAGGAGGATTGCCCAGATCATGAGCCAGACAGGCTGCACTTACGATGGTTCCTATCTCTTCTACGAGCGTATCCTTCAGGTCAGGCTGTTTCTGGATGACCCGTCGGGATATGTCGTTACCTATCGACATGCCCACACTAGCCACCTCCAGACTGTGGGTGAGGCGGTTGTGGACGAAGATGCTGCCCGGAAGAGGGAAGACCTGCGTCTTGTTCTGCAACCGGCGGAATGCCGAAGAGAATATGAGACGGTCGTAATCGCGCTTGAATTCAGAGCGGTCATCGTGGCGCTCTGCATGCTTGTGTTCCTGTCCGAAACGCTTGTTTGAAATGAGTTGTTTCCATTCCATAATCCGTTGATTCTTATATTTTAATATTGCACATTTATCGTTCTGTAGCGCAAAAATACAGGAATCTGCGCATAATTCAAAATAAAAATAGATAAATTATATCATTTTTACTTATAAAATGCGATTATTCGCCTAAAAAGCAGTATTTTTGCAGAAAAATAGAAAAATATGCTGAAAGTACAGATTATCAATAAGGGGCATCAGCCTCTCCCTGCGTTTGCCACACCTCAGAGTGCGGGCATGGATTTGCGTGCTAATATCGATGAGGCTATCGTGCTTCATCCTATGGAGCGTAGACTCGTTCCTACGGGGCTTTTCATGGCATTGCCGGCTGGTTATGAAGCGCAGATAAGACCTCGCAGCGGACTGGCACTGAAGCATGGCATTACCGTGCTCAATACGCCGGGTACCATCGATGCCGACTATAGAGGCGAAATCATGGTGCTGCTCATCAACTTCTCACAGCAGGACTTCGTCATCAATGACGGCGAGCGCATTGCACAAATGGTGCTTGCCAAGCATGAACAATGCGACTTCATCGAGGTAGAAGAACTCGACGAGACAGAGAGAGGCGCTGGTGGCTATGGTCATACGGGAGTAAAATAAAAAGAAAGGAATCGAATCGTGAAATTCAGTTTGAGAAATACTGCTATCTGGATGGTCGTGGGGCTGATAGGCTCTGCGGCTTTGCCGTCTATGGCCCGTAAGGTAAAAGTGAAACACGTGGCGCAGCAGGCGGTAGCGGTGAAGGACTCGCTCAGTCCTAACGACCGCAAGCGTTTTGAATACTTCTTCCTGGAAGCGGGAAGGCAACATGCAGCCAACAACTATTCTGCTGCGATGGACCTCTTTGAGCATGCCCGACAGATAGATCCGAATGCCGCAGAGACATACTTCTATCTCTCGATGTATCACTCTCAACTGAAGCAAGATTCGCTCGCCCTTCACTATATGGAGAAGGCAATACAGCTGGCTCCGGAAAACCAGACCTATGCCGAGAATCTTGCCCAGCATTATATCGGCAAGCAGCAGTATGACAAGGCGATAGATGCCTACGAAGACCTCTATGCCCGCAATCATGGCAATACCGATGCCCTGCATATCCTGGTGCAGCTGTATCAGCAGCAGAAGAACTTCCCGATGATGCTGAAGACCATTTCGCGTCTGGAAACCGAGGAGGGTGAGAGCGAGCAGTATACGCTTTCCAAGATGCGCATCTACGAAATGATGGACGACAAGAAGGCTGCCTATAAGGAATTGAAGTCGCTGGTAGATGCCCATCCGCTCGACATGGTTTACAAGACGATGCTGGGCAACTGGCTCATGCAGCATCACCGCCAGAAGGAAGCCTTCAAGATGTTTACGGATGTGCTGAAGGAGGAGCCGGAGAATTCCTATGCCCAGATGTCGCTCTACGACTATTACAAGGCAACCCAGCAGGAAGACCAGGCTCATCAGATGCTGGATAAAATACTGCTCAGTCCGAAGACGGATCTGGAAACCAAGGTGATGATGTTCCGTTCGTTTATCCAGGACAATGAGACCCATGGTGGCGATTCCACCCAGGTGGTGGCGCTCTTCGACAAGGTGCTCGATGTGCCGCAGCCATCGGCTGATGTAGCAGAAATGCGTGCTGCCTATATGAGTCTGAAGAAGATGCCGGACAGCATCATCGGCAAGGCTTACGAGAAGGTGCTTGCCATCGCACCGGACAATGTCAATGCCAGACTGCAGCTGGTGCAGCTGCTCTGGAATCAGAAAGATTATACATCGGTAATCGCCCAGAGCAAGGCGGCTCATGCGTATAATCCGGAAGAAATGGTGTTCTATTACTTCGGTGGAATGGCGCATTATCAGAAAAATGATGAGGATGCGGCGCTCCATGAATTCCGTCAGGGCGTGGCACAGGTAAGAGCCGATGCTTCTCCTGACCTGGTTTCTGATCTCTATGCCGTCATGGGCGACATCCTTTACAAGAAGAAGGACAAGCAGGCGGCTTATGCGGCTTACGACTCCTGTCTGCAATGGAAGGATGACAATGTGATGGCGCTGAACAACTATGCTTATTACATGAGCGAGGAAGGCATCGACCTGCATAAGGCAGAATCGATGAGCTATAAGACCGTGAAGGCGGAACCTAACAACGGCACTTATCTGGATACCTATGCATGGATCCTGTTCAAGGAAGAGCGCTATGCCGATGCCAAGACTTATATCGATGCTGCTCTCAAGAACTGCGATTCTACCGAGAATAACAGTACGATATTGGAACATGCCGGCGACATCTATGCCATGAACGGAATGATAGATGACGCCATGAAATACTGGAAGCAGGCGCTGGACGGCGATGGACAGAATGCCGTCCTGAAATGGAAAATAAACAATAGACAATATATTACCGAGGATGAACTGCTGCGTCGTAACAGACCGGCAAAGAAGGAATCGGTAACGAAGAAAATCATTAAGAAAGGTAGAAAGAGATGAAAAAGAATAAATGGATGTTGATGGGTGCCGGAGCTGCCATGATGCTGATGGCTGCTTGCGGAACCAGCAGACAGGTACAGGGAACCGGCAAGGTTGATGCCGGCAAGCAACAGACATCTGTCAAGGCAGACGAGCAGGGTGAAAGCTTCAGCCAGCGTGCTTTCCTGCAGATGGTTTCGGATAATCAGGTCTACGCCAAGGATATTGTGGGCAAGATGGATTTCACTATCCTGATGGGAGACAAGGAAGTGAGCGTTCCTGCCAAGTTGAGCATGCGCAAGGACCAGCTGGTGCGTATCCAGATCTTCATGCCTTTCCTGGGCAGTGAGTTGGGGCGTCTCGAGTTTGCTCCTGATTATGTGTTGATTCTGGACCGTTATCACAAGCAGTATGTCAAGGCAGACTATACGCAGGTGGATTTCCTGAAGAAGCAGGGCATCTCGTTCTATACCTTGCAGGCGTTGTTCTGGAATCAGCTGATTCTGCCGGGCGAAAAGGAGGTGACCAAGTCAAACCTCAAGAAGTTTGACGTCAACCTGAATGCTGCCGGCAACGAGGTTCCGGTAACCGTCAAGAATGGCTATATGACCTATGCCTGGAATACCAGCCGCGAGAACGGGCGCATCACATCGGCTGATGTCAACTATCAGAGCTCGCAGCATGGCACATCCCGTCTGCATGTAGACTACAGCAAGTTCAAGAGTGTGGGCGTGAAGATGTTTCCGGCAACACAGGTGATGTCGTTTATGACTACTGCAACCCAGAAGAAGCAGGAAATGAAACTTATCCTCAATCTCAACGAGGTGAAGACAGATAGTAACTGGAGTACTCAGACCGAAATTTCAAAGAAATACAAGCAGGTTTCGCCTGAAGAAGCACTTCGCAAAATTATGAGTATCTGATGAAACGTATCCTATTATTAATGATGGCTCTGGTTTTCTCGCTGGCTCCCTATGCCCAGAAACAGGTGCAGAAGAAGCGACTGGTAAGAAAGACCGCAGTGGCTGCCAAGCCTCAGCACAGAAATAAAAGACCGGTGAAGCATTCTGCCCCTACAAGGGCAGAACGCAAGGCGGCTACCTACAGCAATGCTTCTATCCGAGGATTGCAGGGACAGCGTGCGTCTATCCAGAAGAAAATCAGGGAGCAGGAACAGGCACTCCGCAGGAATCAGGCAGATGTGAAGAAGCGACTGGAAGACCTGATGATATTGAACGGTGAGATAGACCAGAGTCAGAAGAAGATTGATGGCATCCAGAAGGATATTCATCATATCGACGGAAATATCGGTATCCTGCAGGCGCAGCTGAAAACCCTTCAGCAGCAGTTGCAGGACAGAAAGAACAAGTATATCCGCTCCATGAGATATATGAGCCGTCATCATACGGTACAGGACAAGCTGATGTTCATCTTCAGTGCCAAAAATCTTACCCAGATGTATCGCCGACTTTCCTTCATCCGCCAGTATTCTTCCTATCAGAAGGTGCAGGGCGAGGCTGTAAAGGCAAAGCAGAAGCAGGTGAACGAGAAGCATGTGCAGCTGCAAAACGTAAAGGGACACAAGAACACCTTATTATATAAGGGCAAGCAGGAGAAGACTGCACTCGAAGGCAAGCAGACCCAACAGCAGGAGATGGTACACGGACTGCAGAAGCAGCAGAAGACCATTCAGGCTGTCATTGCTGACCAGCGTCAGAAGGATGCGGCAATCAATGCCCAGATTGACCGCTTGATTGCCCAGGAAGTAGCCAAGGCTCGTGCCCGTGCTGCTGCCGAGGCTAAGAAGAAGGCTGCTGCAGCTGCTGCCGCCAAGAAACGTGCTGAGGAATTGGCGCGTAAGAAGGCTGCTGCCGAGGCTGCTGCAAGAGAGAATGCACGTCGTATTGCTGAGGCGAAGGCTCGTGAAGCTGCTGCCGAGGCGGCAAGAAGAAAGGCTGCCGAAGAGGCAAGGCTGGCTGCTGAGGCTGCAAGAAAGGCTCAGGAAGAAGCGGCTGCTCAGGCTGAAGCGAAGGCTAAGGCCAAGGCGCAGGCTAAGGCGCGTGCTGCTGCCGAGGCTGCCCAGCGTGCTGCAGCAGAACAGGCTGCACGTCAGGCTGCTGCTGAACAGGCGGCAAGAAAGGCTGAAGCTGAACGAAGGGCTGCTGAGTTGAAGGCTAAGGCGGACGAGGAGCGCCAGGCTCGTGAGATTGCTGCTGCCAAGAAGGAGGCGCAGGAGGCGGCTACCTTGAGTTCGGTAGACCGTATGCTGAGTGGCGGATTCGAGGCAAACCGTGGTCGTCTGCCAATGCCTATCAGCGGCGGTTATCGCATCGTCAGCCACTTCGGACAGTATAATGTACAGGGTTTGAAGGGCGTAACGCTCGACAATAAGGGTATCAACATTCAGGGCAAGCCGGGTTGTGTGGCTCGCAGCATCTACGATGGTGAGGTGAGTGCCGTATTCGGATACGGTGGCATGTGGAATGTACTGGTCCGTCATGGTGCCTACATCTCGGTATATTGTAACCTGAAATCGGTCAGCGTTCATAAGGGTCAGAAGGTAAGTACCCGTCAGGCATTGGGTGCCGTGGGTTCTGACAATATCCTCCAGTTCCAGCTTCGCAAGGAGACTGCCAAGCTCAATCCTGAGGCTTGGTTGGGAAGATAAAGAAAAAGTTTACCCTTTTGAGAATTGATTACTTCTTAAGGGGAAGCTTTATAAAGAGGAAACCCTCTTAGATGGTTGCTCCATCTAAGAGGGTTTCGTATTTTGAAATGGCATCGCGAATCTCGCTTATTTTGATAAATTCATCGGCTGAATGGGAACGGGAAGACTCGCCAGGACCCAGTTTGAACGAAGGGAAGTGCATCAGAGCCTGGTCGCTGAGGGTAGGACTGCCGAATGGCTTCATGCCCATCGCTACACATTTCCTGATAAGAGGATGCGCCGGGTCGATACGGGATGACTTCAGGCGGAAACTGTGGGCCTTTACCTCGCTCTTCAGGTGCTGGCAGATAAACTCGTAAACCTCCTCGTTGTCGTAAAACTCGTTGGTGCGGATATCCACAAGCATCGTACACTTATCCGGAATCACATTATGCTGGGTTCCGGCATTCACTACGGTAAGCGTCATCTTGGTAGGTCCCAGGAATTCGCTTACCTTCTCAAACTTATAGTCACGAATCCATCGCATATCATCCAATGCCTCGTAGATAGCGTTTACTCCCTCGTTGCGGGCAGCATGACCGCTCTTTCCGTGAGCAATCACATCCAGTACCATCAGTCCCTTTTCGGCAACAGCCGGGTTCATGCCGGTAGGTTCACCTACGATGGCAAGGTCGATATGCGGAAGCAAAGGCAGGGCACGGGTAATGCCATCCTTTCCCGACACCTCTTCTTCGGCGGATGCCAGATAGATAAGATTATACTGCTGAGGCTTTGCGGTCAGCATTCTGAATATCTGGAGGAGCGAACAGAGTCCGCCGCCGCAATCGTTGCTGCCCAAGCCGTAAAGTACACCATCTTCTACATCCGGTGAAAACGGGTTGCGTGTCCATGAAGCCACAGGCTTCACGGTATCGATGTGAGCGTTGAGCAGCAGGGTAGGTCGGCTCTCATCGTAATGAGGGTCGATAATCCAGATGTTGTTCGCCTCACGATGAGGTTCGAAACCATATTTGCGGATGGTCTGCTCCATGATGTCGGCAGCCTCCTTCTCGTTTCTGCTTACAGATGGGGTGGCGATGAGCTTTTTCAGCAAATCCACGGCATCGCTTACATATTCTTCTTGTAGCATCATAATCTCCCTATTTTTTGTTTTTTTCTGCAAAAAAAATGCAAACGAGGACAATGAAAGTTTACTTTCAAATTGTCGAGTGCAGCTTTTTTTCTGCAAAGATACGAAAAAAAGAGCAGATAAAGTGGAAAAAATATCTTTTTATTTTGTGTTCTTAACAAATTCTATTATCTTTGCATCAGAATATAAATATAAGCTTATGCAAATTAATAGTCATCTTTCGGTACTGATTCACGACCTAGCTAAGAAATGGGGAGATAAGCCAGCGCTTACCTTCAGAAAGTTTGGTAGTGACCAGTGGCAAACGGTTTCATTTAATCTCTTCTCGCTAAGAGTGAAACAAGTGAGCAACGCCCTCCTGAATCTTGGGGCTAAACCTCTTGACAAAATCGCTGTCTTCTCGCAGAACTGTGTGCATTATCTGTACACCGACTTCGGTGCGTACGGTATCAGAGTTACCTCTGTGCCTTTCTATGCCAACAGCAGCGAGCAGCAGATTCAATATATGATCAATGATGCGCAGATTCGCTTCCTCTTTGTTGGCGAACAGGAGCAGTATGACAAGGCTCATCGTATCTTTGCCCTCTGTCCATCTCTGGAACGTATCATCATCTTCGATTCAAGCGTGCGCATCAGTACCCACGACCCGGCAGCCCTCTATTTCAAGGACTTCCTGAAGCTGGGAGAGAATCTCCCTCGTCAGACGGAGGTAGAGGAACTCTACAAGCAGGCAAGTATGGATGACTTGGCTAATATCCTCTATACCAGTGGAACAACTGGAGATAGCAAGGGCGTGATGCTGACCTATAGCCAGTATTATGCTGCTTTGAAGGCAAACAATGAGTGCATTCCTGTTACCGAAAAGGACCGTGTCATTGATTTCCTTCCATTCACCCATATCTTTGAGCGTGGATGGGCATATCTCTGCTTGAGCGAAGGTGCCGAACTCATCATCAATACTTATCCTCATGAAATTCAGGAGAGTATGCGAGAGATGCATCCTACCTGTATGTGTAGTGTGCCACGTTTTTGGGAGAAGGTTTATATCGCTGTAAAGGCTAAGATGGATGATGCCGGTCCTATCCAGAAGAAGCTCTTCTACCATGCCTTGGCGGTAGGTAAGAAACGTAACATCGAGTATATTGCCAACTGCAAGCGTCCTCCTTTGGCTCTGGAGTTGGAATATAGAATTATCAACAAGACTGTCCTGAGCATGGTTCGCAAGCAGTTGGGCTTGGAAAAACCGAATATCTTCCCTACAGCGGGTGCTTATGTAAGTCCGGAAGTAGAGGAATTTGTACATGCCATCGGTATCAATATGGTGGTGGGTTATGGTTTGACCGAGAGCCTTGCCACCGTATCTTGCGATCATCTCGACAAGAAACGCAGTCTGGGTTCGGTGGGTCGTCCGATCTCCTGCATTCAGGTAAAGATAGGTGAGGATAATGAGGTGCTCCTCAAAGGTCCTACCATCACTCCGGGATATTATCATCGTGATACCACCAATGCGAAGGCATTCGACAAGGATGGATTCTTCCATACCGGTGATGCCGGCTACTTGAAGGATGGCGAGCTTTATCTCACCGAGCGTATCAAGGACCTGTTCAAGACATCGAATGGTAAATATATCGCTCCGCAGCAGGTAGAATCGTTGCTCCTGGTAGATAAGTTTATCGATCAGGTGGCTGTTATTGCCGACCAGCGCAAGTTCGTTTCTGCCCTCGTCGTTCCAGAGTTCCGTCTCGTGGAGGACTGGGCACGTGAGCATCATATCGCCTTCACCTGCCGTGAAGATTTGTGTGCCAACGAAAAGGTGCAGAAGATGTTGATGGACCGTATTCAGATTCTCCAGCAGCATCTGGCTTATTATGAGCAGATCAAACGCATCACTCTCCTGGCTCACCACTTCTCAATGGAGTCGGGCGAGTTGACCAATACCTTGAAGATTCGCCGCCCTATCATCAACAAGAACTATAAGGCGGAGATTGACAAGATGTATGAGGAGTAATGGTTTTACTTTGAACTTTGGATTTTGAACTTTGAACTTTATGATAACTCTTTATGATGATGACTCTTATCATATAGTTGGAGGGGATAAAGATGAAGTTCAAAGTAAACATAAAGTTCAAAGTTCAAAATTCAAAGTTCAAAGTTAATGATTACAGCTGACCAGTTGAAAGATGTGATGGACAGAGCTGACGCTCTGCATCACTATCTCAATATAGACCAGAAGAAAGTAGAATTTGAAGAGGAGCAGCTCCGTACCCAGGCTCCTGACTTTTGGGAAGACCCGAAGTATGCTCAGGAGCAGATGAAGAAGGTGAAAGGTATCCAGAAGTGGCTCGACGGTTATAAGACTGTACGTCTTTATGCCGATGAGTTGAAGCTGGCGTTCGACTTCTATAAAGATGAAATGGTAACCGAGGAAGAGGTGGATGCCGATTATGCCAAGGCAATCAAAGCCATCGAAGACCTGGAGTTGAAGAACATGCTTCGCCAGAAGGAAGATCCGATGGACTGCGTACTCAAGATCAATTCCGGTGCCGGTGGTACCGAGAGCCAGGACTGGGCGCAGATGCTGATGCGTATGTATATGCGCTGGGCTGAGGCTCATGGCTACAAGGTAACCATCACCGATATGCAGGAAGGTGATGAGGCTGGTATCAAGAGCGTTACCATGACCATCGAGGGCGGCGAGTACGCTTATGGTTATCTGAAGAGCGAGAACGGTGTGCACCGTCTGGTGCGTGTTTCTCCTTTCAATGCCCAGGGCAAGCGAATGACCAGTTTCGCCAGTGTCTTCGTAACTCCGCTGGTAGATGATACCATCGAGGTGTATGTTGACCCAGCCAAACTTTCCTGGGATACCTTCCGTTCGAGTGGTGCCGGTGGTCAGAATGTGAATAAGGTTGAATCCGGTGTCCGTCTGCGTTATTGGTATACCGACCCTGATACAGGTGAGGAAGAAGAAATCCTCATCGAGAATACCGAGACCCGTGACCAGCCAAAGAACCGTGCCAAGGCTCTGTTGCTCTTGAAGAGTCAACTCTACGACCGCGCCATGAAGAAGCGTCTGGAAGCTAAGGCTAAGATTGAGGCCGGCAAGAAGAAGATAGAGTGGGGAAGCCAGATTAGAAGTTATGTCTTCGACGACCGTCGTGTGAAAGATCATCGTACCAACTATCAGACATCGGATGTTGATGGCGTGATGGATGGTAAGATAGATGATTTCATCAAGGCATACCTGATGGAGTTCCCTACGAATGATGAAGAACAATAATAACCTAAAAAATATATAACTATGGGTGGAAATAAAGATTTAAGAAGAGCTAAGCATGAAGCTTACCAGAAAAAACAGGCTGCAAAAGCAGACAAAGTAGTGAAATGGATTTTTGGAGGATTGATCATCTTGGGTATCCTCTTCATGATTTATACAATGTGGCTTTCAGCTTAAAGTTAAAGGTATAAGAAAATGAGTGGATTGGAAATAGAAAGAAAATTCCTCGTTAAGAAGGGCGACGCTTATAAAAGCGCCGCCTTTTCTTCTAGTCATATTCAGCAGGGGTATATTCCGGCTGAAGGGGCTACGGTGAGAGTTCGCACGAGAGACGAGAAGGCTTATCTCACGATTAAAGGTAAGTCGGTAAACGGTGGTATGACCCGTTATGAATTTGAAAAGGAAATAACCATGGACGAGGCGCAGCATCTTCTGCAACTCTGTCAGGGGGGAGTCATCGATAAGCGCCGCTATCTTGTCAAGAGTGGAGACCATACCTTCGAAGTAGATGAATTCTACGGTGATAATGAAGGTTTGGTGATGGCAGAAGTGGAACTGGGAAGTGAGACGGAAGAATATGAGAAGCCTGACTTCATCGGAATGGAGGTAACGGGTGATAAACGCTTCTACAATTCTCATCTTCTTGGAAATCCTTTCTCGAAATGGCGTGATACTTTGCCGGAAGAATATCGTTAGAAGAGCATTTTAAAGCCTTTTTCTCTTGAAAATGTACGAAAAGTTGCATAAATATTACTAATTTTATATTTTTGCTTTCAAATGTTGCATATATCTCGGAATTATTTTATAATTTTGCAGGCTGTTATACGAAAAGTTAATGAAATTAGTAAGAAAGAAATAGAAAATGGCAGAATCAAATAGAGGAAGTTTTGGTAGCAAGATAGGAATGATCCTTGCTACTGCAGGTGGCGCCGTAGGTTTGGGTAACGTATGGCGCTTCCCTTATATGGCTGGTCAGGAAGGTGGCGCAGCCTTTATCTTGGTTTATATCGGATGCGTACTTCTGTTGGGCATCCCTTGTATGATTTCGGAGTTTATCATCGGCCGTCATGGTGCTTCCAATACGGCTCGTGCCTATACCAAGCTCGCCAACGGAACGGCCTGGAAGTGGGTGGGCTACCTGGAGGTACTCACGGGCTTCCTGATTACCGGTTACTATGCGGTGGTTTCGGGCTGGTGCCTGCAGTATGTGTATGCCAGCATCATGGGCGAACTGCATGGCGACCCAACCTTCGTGGCTAATTACTTCAAGGAGTTTTCTGCCGATCCTATCCGTCCGGTGATGTGGACGGTGGCAATCTTCCTGATTTGTCACTTTGTGATTATCCATGGTGTGCGCGGAGGAATCGAGAAGGCATCCAAGGTGATGATGCCGCTTCTGTTCATCCTGCTTCTCATTATCGTGGTGTCTTCCTGTCTGTTGCCGGATGCGGGAAAGGGTATCGAGTTCCTGCTGAAACCTGATTTCGGAAAGGTGGATAGGAATGTATTCCTCAATGCTTTGGGACAGTCGTTCTATTCCATGAGCATTGGTATGGGTTGTATCTGTACGTATGCATCTTATTTCAGCCGACAGACCAATCTCCTGAAATCTGCGATTCAGATTTCTGCCATCGACTTGATGGTAGCGGTATTGGCAGGATTGATGATTTTCCCTGCAGCTTTCTCGGTGGGTATCTCTCCGGATAGTGGTCCGTCGCTTATCTTCATCACCTTGCCGAATGTCTTCAACGAGGCGTTTGCATCGATGCCGGTATTGGGATGGATTATCTCGCTGATGTTCTACGTGCTTCTTTCTGTGGCTGCGTTGACATCGCTGATGTCGCTCCACGAGGTGAATACTTCTTTCTTCTATGAGGAGTTGAAGATTGACAGAAAGAAGGGTGCCATGATTGTTACGGTATCTTGTGCCATCATTGGTGCATTCTGTTCACTCTCTTTGGGAGCTACGGATAAACTGTCGTTCTGTGGTAAGACTTTGTTCGATTGGTTTGACTTCGTAACGGGACAGTTGTTCCTTCCTACGGGAGGTCTTCTCACCTGTTTGTTCCTGGGCTGGTATGTTCCTAAGAAGGTGGTGAAGGATGAGTTTACTAACTGGGGAACCTTGAAGGGACAGGTATTTCATGTCTATCTCTTCCTGATCAAGTTCGTTTGCCCTGTCCTCATCTTCCTGGTATTCCTAAACCAGTTTGGAGTCTTCGGATAAGCAATTCGCCCAGGACGGTGCCCTGGGAATCAAAGGAAATTAGTCATGCGCCCTGTAAAGGCAAAAGCATAAAAATATAAGAAACAATGGAGAGTAGAGGAAATTTCGGAAGTAAATTGGGCGTCATTCTCGCCACGGCAGGTTCTGCAGTAGGTTTGGGAAATGTTTGGCGCTTTCCTTATATGGCAGGTCAGAATGGAGGTGCCGCCTTCATCCTTATCTATCTGTTTTGTATCATCCTGTTGGGTTTGCCTGGCATGATGAGCGAGTTTATTATTGGTCGCCATTCGGCTTCCAATGCAGCGCGGGCTTATAGTAATTTGGGTAAGAACAAGGCTTGGGGAACCGTAGGCTTGATGGGTGTCATCACCTCCATGATTATCCTTGGCTTCTATGCCGTGGTGGCAGGCTGGTGTCTGCAATATCTCTATGCCAGCATCATGGGTGGTGTGCATGGCGATCCGGAGTATGTGAAGACCTACTTCCAGACGTTTGCTTCCGATCCTATTCGTCCTACCTTATGGGCTGTAGGTTTCATCCTGCTTACTCATGCAGTGGTGGTAAGAGGTGTTCGTAATGGTATCGAGAAAGCTTCCAAGATATTGATGCCGCTGCTTTTCGTGCTGCTGGTTGTCATCGTAATAGCTTCCTGTTCTTTGCCGGGAGCAATGAAGGGCGTGCAGTTTCTGTTTCATCCTGATTTTTCAAAGGTTGATGAGAACGTATTGCTCGAAGCCTTGGGGCAGGCTTTCTTCTCTTTGAGTTTGGGTACGGCTTGTCTGTGTACATACGCATCTTACTTCAGCCGCCAGACCAATCTCTTGAAATCGGCAAGTCAGATAGTTGTTATCGACACGCTTATTGCAGTATTGGCAGGCTTGATGATATTCCCGGCAGCCTTCTCGGTAGGTGTGCAGCCTGATAGTGGTCCGTCACTCATCTTCATCACTTTGCCTAATGTGTTCCAGCAGGCATTTGGCGATATGCCGGTGGTGAGCTACATCATTTCAGTATTGTTCTATGCATTGTTGGTATTGGCAGCTTTGACCTCTACGATTTCCATGCACGAGATTGGTACGGCGATGATTTATGAGGAACGCAAGATTACCCGTGCCAAGGGTGCGTGGATAGAGACCATTACCTGCAGCATCATTGCCGTATTCTGTTCTCTTTCTCAGGGAGCAGTTCCAGGATTGGGATTCTTCGGTAAGGATTTCCTTACGAATTGTGACAATTTCACGGCGCAGCTGTTGATGCCGCTTGCTTCGATTGTCACCTGTCTGTTCCTGGGTTGGTATGTACCGAAGAAGATAGTGCGTGATGAGTTTACGAATTGGGGCACGGTGAGCGGTAAGTTGTTCCCCGTCTTCCTCTTCATGATTCGTTTCGTCAGTCCAATCTGCATTCTGCTCATCTTCTTGCATCAGTTTGGTGTTATCTGATACCTATTTATATATATAAAGCCAAATGCGCTATCAGGCATAGTGCATTTGGCTTTTGCTTTTTAGAAAGACATATAGTTTTAAGGTGAGATGTTCCGTTAGAAAGAGATATAAGGTGTAAGTCTTTCTATTTCGGCTGGTGGAAAATCCTTTAATAGTTTCAGCTCTTCCAGACTTTTTATCGGACCTCTCTGTCGGCGGTAGTCACAGATTTCCTTGGCTTGATAGAAGTTGAGATATGGATGTTTGCGGAGCTGGTTGAGGTTGAGCTTGTTGATGTCAAGCTTATGGATATGGTTGGCATCTATGTGGATAAACGCCAAGGCAGATTCTGGAATGCCATCTATTTCGTTCAACTGTTCGGCAGCAGCGAATCCACCTAGACGGTCTCTGTATCTTATAATCATTTTGGCATAATAACTGCCAATTCCCGGTATCTTCTGCAGTTCGGTAGTATCGGCTGTATTTATATTAATGTGTTGCCCTGGGTTCAGCTTGTGTGGATAACTGTATACTTTTTCGTTTTCCGGTGTTGTAGAACGGGTGGTTGCAGTTATATCAGGTCTGTTGTATCGTTTCTGCTGACGGTATGGCTCGTTTCTGTAAAAATCGGAAGCAGGCTTGTAGTCATCTGCTATTCTTATGAATGGTGCCAAAGCCTCGTATTGTCTTTTCGTCATACCATAGACACGTGCAAAATCGGAAGGTCTACTATATACACCTCCTTTGGCACGGTAATGAAGAATGCTTCTTATCTGCCAAGCTTGCAGACCAAGACGTTTGAATTGGACAGAATCTGCCGTGTTCGGATCGAATGGAAAAGCTTCTTTGATTTGATATCCTTCTTTATAATATACAGGATTCTGACTAGTGGCATGTTCTGTCCGGTAAGTTTGAATAGAGTCGTTTTCTTTCTGGGCTGTTTCTGATGGTTCCCTATTGAAAAGAAAAATGAGTCCCATTAAAACAGTCATAGCTATTATGATCGCCAGTAAGGCATCGCGATCATTCTTTTGCAGGTAGAAGATGTCTCTTAATATCATACGCCATTCTGTTGGTTTATATAGGTCGGGATTACTGGACTCGAACCAGCGACCTCATCGTCCCGAACGACGTGCGCTACCAACTGCGCTAAATCCCGATGCCGATTTACTGTTTTTTACAGAATGACGATGCAAAGGTACATGAAAATTGGGACAAAACAAAATAAAAATGCATTTTTTTTCACTTTTGGGAAAGATTTTCTTGAAAAAATTTGTTGGAACCAAAAAAAATGTGTACCTTTGCACCCGCAAATGAGAAATCGTTTGTTATTCATAGTTGGTGCCATAGCTCAGTTGGTAGAGCAAAGGACTGAAAATCCTTGTGTCCCCGGTTCGATTCCTGGTGGTACCACTTCTATTGAAGCTGAATCTTCGTAACAAGATTCAGCTTTTTTTGTTAATTTCCTGATCTATGATAACGTTTTCGTATAAAAGTTGTTCGGGTTCAAATATTTTCATGGAGTCTAACTACTTCGAGGCAGTGAAGCGCCCAATCGTGAGTTCTCTGCAGAGAACTGATCAGTTATATTACTTACGCTGACAATCCTGCAAGCTTCGATGCTTATGAGGTAGCCAAGCCTTATCCTGGATTCATACGAGTCGGGTGTTGTGAAAGTAATGGGTGTGGAATGAATTATGGACTGATATATATTACAAAACGGACAAAACCAGACATATTCTGGTTTCTTGTCCGTTTTTTGTTTTCTTTTGGCAATTTTCAGTCTTGTACTTTTGATTGTATTTGATACTTTTGCAACCACAACAAAATGTTAGATCAAATAATAACCTGATTAAACAACTAGGCAAATGAATGCAATCTTTAGTAAAGTAAGAAAGAGAGGTATCCTTCTCGCAGCTTTGTTACTCATGGGATGTTTGCAGCTTTTGGCGCAGACTCGCACCGTCAAAGGTGAGGTGACAGATGCTCAAAATGGTGAGGCTCTTATCGGTGCCACTGTTACGGTGGAAGGCGAAAAGGGTGGTACGGTTACCGATTTCGACGGTAACTTCAGTCTTCAAGTATCTTCTTCTGCCAAGAAGATCAAGGTATCTTATATAGGTTATATAGATAAGATACTGACAATTTCTGATAACATGCAGGTGAAACTCGAATCGGATAGCAAGGCGCTTGCCGATGTCGTGGTCATCGGTTATGGTACAGCGCGCAAGAGCGACCTGACGGGTTCCGTGGCTACGGTAAAGGCAAAGGACTTCAACAAGGGTCTCGTTTCTTCTCCAGAGCAGTTGATCAATGGTAAGGTTTCGGGTGTACAAATCATGTCCAACAGTGGTTCTGCCTCAGCAGGTAGTACCATCCGTGTACGTGGTGGCGCTTCTCTGAATGCCAGCAACGACCCTCTTATCGTGCTCGATGGTGTGCCATTGGAGCAGGGCGGTATCTCTGGTAACAGCAGCAACTTCCTCAGTATGATCAACCCTTCTGATATCGAGAGCATGACAGTGTTGAAGGATGCTTCTTCTACAGCCATCTATGGTTCCCGTGCATCTAATGGTGTCATCATCATCACTACCAAGAAGGGGCAGCAGGGCGGTTTGAAGGTAAACTTCAATACCACCAACAGTATGCAGACCCGTGCGCAGATGGTGGATATGCTGAGCCATGATGATTTCGTGAATGTAATCAATCAGTTTGGTACCGATAACCAGAAGTCATTGCTCGGCAATGCCAATACCGATTGGAACGATGAGGTTTATCGCACAGCTTTCGGTACTGATAACAACCTTAGCTTGAGCGGAAGCATCGGTAAGTATTTGCCTTTCCGTGTTTCTGCCGGATATTACAACCAGAGTGGTCTGGTGCGTAAGGACAATGTGGAGCGCTGGACTGGTAACGTGGTGTTGACTCCTAGCTTCTTCCAGGATCACCTGAAGTTGACCATCAATGCCAAGGGTACACTCAATAACAACTCTTTCAATAATGGTGGTGCAGTATGGGCAGCTGCCACATTCAACCCAACCATTCCTGTATATTCAGGTAATAACAGCTATGGTGGTTTCAATGAGGCTCTCGATGCTGATGGCTATCCAGTAAATGCGGGTGTAAGAAACCCACGTGGTCTGGTGGATCTTTATGATTCAAAGAGTAAGGTGAGCCGTTTCATCGGTTCGATGAATGTAGATTACAAGGTTCATTTCCTGCCAGACCTCAAGCTCCATGCTACCATTGGTGCAGATTATGCCAAGGGTGATGGTACCATTTATGTTCCTGGCTATGCAGCACAGTCATTCAACAAGGATGAGTCCTTGAGCGGTAGCGATTACAAGTATGGTCCTCAGAAGAACGAGAACCGTCTGCTTACCCTCTATGCCAACTATGCGAAGTATTTCGAGAATATCAAGAGCAATGTGGATCTTACTGCCGGTTACGACTATCAGTTCTGGAAGAGCACTACACCTCTTTATTATACCAAGAGTGCGGCAGGTACAACCCTTTCTACCGTGAAGGCTTCTGATTACCGCCACGTGATGTTGTCATACTACGGTCGTGTCAACTATTCCTTCGATGGAAAGTATCTCCTGACAGCTACAGTCCGTCGCGATGCCTCTTCCCGTTTCTCTAAGGATACCCGCTGGGGTACCTTCCCATCTGTAGCTTTGGGATGGACCTTGACAGAGGAGCCTTGGTTGAAGGACAACAAGGTTATCTCTAACCTGAAACTCCGTGCCAGCTATGGTGTAACCGGTCAGCAGGAGGGTATCGGCAACTACAACTATCTGCCGGTTTATACATCCAGTGTAACAGGTGCCGAGGCACTCATCAACGGACAGTATATTACAACTTATCGTCCTGAGGCATACGTATCAGACCTGAAGTGGGAGACAACTACCTCCTGGAACTTCGGTCTCGACTTTGGATTCCTGAATGGTCGTATCGGTGGTGCCATCGATTTCTATACCCGCAAGACCAAGGATCTGTTGGCTTCTGTTCCTACGGCGGCAGGTACCAACTTCTCAAAGACTATCCTTACCAATGTTGGTAATGTAGATAGCAAGGGTATCGAGGTTTCCCTGAATGCAACTCCTATCCAGACCAAGGACTGGGAGTGGAACCTGAGCTACAACTTCACCTGGCAGAACATGAAGGTGAAGAACCTTTCTCTTACCCAGGGTGGAAGTCAGACCAATGTGAAGGTAGGTCCATCTATCGATGCTTACCAGTTCCAGGTACTCTCCGAGGGATATGAGCCATATATGTTCTATGTATATCATCAGCTCTACGATTCAGAGACGGGCAAGCCGATCGAGGGCGCTTACGCAGACTTGAATGGTGATGGCGAAATCAATGATGGCGATCTCTACCGCTATCATTCTCCAGCCCCTAAGTACATCATGGGCTTGAGCACATCCTTGAGATACAAGCAGCTGACTCTCGGTATGAGTTTCCGTGCTAACATCGACAACTACGTATATAATGGCATGGGTATGAGCACAGGTGCATGGGAGACCGTGAGCTATAACAACTCACAGCTCAACAACCTCAACGCCAGCTTCCTGAAGACCGGTTTCAAGACCCGTCAGTATCTTTCAGATTACTACGTAGAGAATGCTTCGTTCCTGAAGCTCGACAACCTGAGCTTGAGCTACAACGTAGGTAAGATCAACAAGTGGGCTTCACTCACCGTATCAGCGATGGTACAGAATGTATTCACCATTACCGGTTACTCAGGCACAGACCCTGAGGTACCAAACGGAATGGACAACTCATTCTATCCACGTCCTCGCACTTACTCAGTAAGCCTCGGACTTCAGTTCTAACAATCAAAATTGATAACAATGAAACTTAAGAATATATTATATAGTATGATGTTGGGAACAGCAGTGCTGACCAGCGCTACCAGCTGTGTATCCGACCTCGACCAATATCCTCAGACGGAGACAACCTCTAAGGATGTTTATACCTCGCTTGCCAATTATGAGGCTGTGCTGGGTAAGATTTATGCTGCCATGGTGACCAGTGGTCAGGGTAAGGGCGGCGACAACAAGGATATGGAATCCGTATTGAACGGCGGCAGTGGTTTCGACTACATGCGTATGTTTATCAATATGCAGGAGTGTGGTACCGATGAATTTGCCTCTACCTGGCTGACTGGTGAGCAGACTACGGGGCTTACCTATCTCTCTTGGGATGCCAACGATGCTTGGGTATCAGATATGTACTATCGTATCTATTACAACATCGCCCTCTGCAACGAGTTCCTCCGCAATGCCAATAATGCCAATTTCTCGGGTGCTGATGCAGAGAAGATGAAGGAGTATAAGGCAGAAGTCCGTTTCATGCGCGCTCTGTTCTATTACCATGCGCTCGATTTCTATCGCAACATTCCGATGGTGACAGAGAACGACCCTGTGGGCAGCTACATTCCTCCTCGTTATACTCCACAGCAGACTTTCGATTACATCGAGAGTGAGTTGAAGGATTGTGTAGGTGATATGCTTCCTGCTTCTACCTGTCCTTACGGTCAGGCTTCTCAGGGCGCTGCCTACACCCTGCTTGCCAAGCTTTATCTGAACAGCGAGGTTTATACCGGCGTTGCCAAGTATGCCGAGTGCAAGGAGGCTTGCGAGAAGGTGATGAACATGGGTTACTCTCTCGAGTCTGATTACAGCAAGCTCTTCAATGCTGATAACGACAAGCGTACCAACGAGATTATCTTCGCCCTGCCGGTAAGCGCAGAGCATACCGTAAGCTGGGGATCATCTACTTATCTGGTCTGCGGACAGGTAAGTATGTCGAATGCCAACCAGAATGTTGCTGACTTCGGCGTAACCAGTGGCTGGAGCGAATTCCGTCTCCGTCCTGAGTTCGTAGATAAGTTTACCCAGACCGATATCGATGGCAATGGCGACAAGCGCTGCAAGTTCTTCACCAATGGTCAAAGCAAGGATGTAACCAGCATGACCGATGAAACCACCGGTTATCTCTCTGAGAAATGGAGTAACCTGAAGGACGATGGAACTACTGCATCCAATACTGCCAATGATGGTGTAGAAACAGACTATCCTCTCTTCCGCTTGGCTGATGTCTATCTGATGTATGCCGAGTGTGTGGCCCGTACCCAGGGTGCAAGTTGGGACCCATGGCCAGAAGGAAAGACTGATGCCGCTGATCCTGAGGTCATCGCTTCCCGCAAGCAGGGAGCCATCTATTGGATCAATCTCCTCCGCGAGCGTGCAGGTAATACCGATGTATGGGCTAACAACTTTGCCAACGATGATGAGTTCCTGCAGTTCATTCTCGATGAGCGTGCCCGTGAACTTTATCATGAGGGTTATCGCCGCACCGACCTGATTCGTTTCGGCGAGTTCACTACCAGCAAGTATATCTGGCAGTGGAAGGGTGGCACACATGATGGTCAGGCTGTTGACAGCAAGTACAACATCTATCCAATCCCAAACACCGAGCTTACCGCTAATCCAAATCTTCATAACGACAACTATTAATAGGATAAAAGAATGAAAAAGATATTTAGAAACCTGATGATGCTTCTCTGCGCACTCACCGCCCTGGTGAGTTGCGACGAGAGTGGCGACAAGATATATCTGGATGGCTTCAAGGCATCCGATCTGATGGCATCGGCCAGCGATGTGGTCCTGTCTGTTGACAATACGAAGGGCATCGTACTCTCGATGGTTTGGAAGAATCCTACCTTGCTTTCGAGCGACGAGACCAAGCCTGCGGGCAACGGTGTGTTGAAAACCTATCTGCAGGCATCTCCTTCAGAGAGCTTTGCTACGGTAAAGGAGTATTCCGTAACCGATCTCTCCAAGGCTTTCACCGGTGCTGATCTCAACACCCTTGCCAAGGATCTGGGAACGACTCCGGGTCAGAATGCGCCTCTCTATTTCCGCATCAAGAGTCAGATGGGTAATAATCTCGAAGCAGCTTACAGCAATGTGTGTCAGGTGAACGTTACACCTTATATTATACACATGGACAAAATGACCATCTGGAATGCGAATAAGGACAAGGTGCTGACCTATCTCTATTCTCCAGACGAGGATGGCATCTACGCAGGATATATGAATGCTTCTTCCTGGCTCAACTTCTGGGGTAAGGAGAATGATGGAACCATTTGGGGTAACGTAGGACAGGATGGACATGTATATGAAATGGATAATACAGAGTCGGCATGGAACTTCTGGTTCCCTGGTCAGACTGGTATTTATTATACTGTGGTAGATACAAAGGCTAAGGAATTCAAGCCGACCTACATCAAGGCGATGCAGCTGAATGGTGAGGACATGACCTATGATGCTCCTAACTATGCCTGGACCAAGGTGATTACAACCTCTGCTGATAATACACCTATCAGTATTGTTGCTACTGGTGCAGAGTACAGCAAGGCAACCGCAACTGATGATGCTGCAGCCGTAGTCAAGACAATGAACTACACTCTTGCCGATGGCAAGATGACAGCTGCCGCAACTGCTGACAGCGTGAACATTGCCAAGGCGGGTACTTATACTGTTACCGTGAAGGTAGGTGAGAACAGCGACCTGACTTACTCTATCGAGTCAGGCAACCAGACTGCTCCTGAGCCAGAGGCTAGCAATACTCTCTGCATGTTCAGCAAGGATGGCAACACCCTTCTTGCCGTGATGAACAAAGTGAGTGATGGTGTTTATACCTGCAAGTACAAGCCAACTTCCTGGGAGAACTTCCGCTTCATCTTCGTTGGCGAGAACAAGGACGACAAGCAGAGCTGGTATGGCGCCGATGGTGAGCAGTTCAAGTTAACTTCAGGCGATGGTGCCTGGGATATCTGGTTTGGTGATGAAAATGGTGAAACTGAGTTTACGGTTACAGCCGATCTCAACACCATGACATGGAAATATGAATAATTAATAAGAAAAATAACAATGAAGAATATTTTAGGAAAAGCCATATTGCTGGCTACAGCGCTCTTGTTTTCTATTACGGGCACGAGTTGCAGCAATGATGATAATACCACTCCCGAAAAGGAGAAGACATACGATATGAGTGGCTTCGCCAAGGGAGCCGATGTAAGTTGGATTACAGAGATGGAGCAGAACGGAAAGAAGTTCTATAATGCTAATGGCAAGGCTACTGAGTGCATGGCGCTTCTCCGCGACCTCGGCATGAACTCCATCCGTCTGCGTGTCTGGGTAAATCCGGAAGGTGGCTGGTGTGGCAAGGATGATGTCATCGCCAAGGCTTGGCGAGCTCAGCAGCTCGGTATGCGACTGATGATAGACTTCCACTACTCTGATTCCTGGGCTGACCCAGGAAAGCAGGGTGTTCCTGCTGCCTGGAAGAACTATGACTTCAGTCAGATGAAGCAGGCGGTTGCCGATCATACCAAGGATGTATTGAATGCCTTGAAGGCAAGAGGCGTCAACGTAGAGTGGGTACAGGTAGGTAATGAGACCACCGATGGCATGCTCTGGAATGATGAGGATGGCGATGCTGCCCTGAAGGTAACAGGCCGTGCGTCTAAAAACATGGCAAACTTTGCCGCTTATATCAATGCCGGTTATGATGCCGTCAAGGCGGTTTATCCGGAGGCTAAGGTGATTGTGCATCTCGATAAGGGAAATAACCTGAGCCAATATACCTGGATGTTTGACGGCTTGAAGCAGAATGGAGCCAAGTGGGATGTCATCGGTATGTCGCTCTATCCTGATTGGATTACTGACAAGACCTGGGAGCAGGTTTCTGATGACTGCCTCGACAACATCAAGACCCTTTCCGGCAAATACAACTGCGATGTCATCATCTCAGAGATTGGTATGGTGTGGAATTCTGAGAATGCCGCTCCATTCCTCAAGAAGATGGTGGATGGCTGCAAGGCAATCTCTACCTGCGAGGGTGTGTTCTACTGGGAGCCTGAATGCAACAGCGGCTGGAACGGCTACGACAAGGGAGCCTTCGACAACAGCGGCAAGCCTACCGCTGCACTCGATGCCTTCAAGTAATCAGGTAAGTTAGCTTTCTTCGCTTCCTCTGGGAGCGATAGAAGCGAATTTTAAAATGGAATATTGTACTAACTTAGAAGAAAAAGATATGATCAAGAGAAGCATTACTTTCGTGTCTCTCGCCCTGGCGCTTTCTACCATGTGCCAGGCGCAGAGCCGAAAAATAATAAATTTGCCATCGTGGGATTTCTCCCGCGATGGCAAAGTGTGGTCTCAGGTAGCCGTGCCTCACGACTGGGCTATCTCGGGTCCTTTCGATAAGAAATGGGATCTGCAGATGGTGGCTATCGAGCAGAATGGCGAAAAGGAGAAGACCGAGAAGTCGGGACGCTCTGGAGCTCTCCCTTGGATTGGAGAGGGTATGTATAAGATGAATCTTCAGTTGCCGAAGGGCTACAAGCGTGCCGTCCTCGTATTTGACGGTGCGATGAGTCAGCCTGTCGTTAAGGTGAATGGCAAGGAGGCTGGCAGATGGGCTTACGGCTATAATGCCTTCCGCATCGACATCACACCTTACGTGCAGTTTGGCGGAAAGAAGAATCTCGTAGAGGTTCATCTCAACAATGTAGAGGAAAGCAGCCGATGGTATCCAGGCGGCGGTCTTTACCGTCCGGTTTCCGTGGAACTTTACGGCAACGAGAACTTCTCTACCTGGGATACCTTCGTGCGTACCCTGAAAGCTGATAAGCAGGAAGCCGAAGTGGAAGTGAACGCCCTGCTGGAAGGAAAAATCGGTAAGTCGGGCAAGACGGTCATTGCCTTGCTCGATGAGGCTGGTACAAAGGTTGCTGAGCAGACTATCTCAGGTGCAACCCCAGCCATCAAGACTACCCTGAAGGTAGCAAATCCTCAGCTCTGGTCTCCGGAATCTCCTTATCTCTATCAGGTGAAGTTAACCCGATATGAAGGCAAGGAGGTAGCTGATGTCCAGACGCTGAAGACCGGTATTCGTACCATCTCGGTATCCAAGAATAATGGCTTCCAACTCAATGGCATTACCCGGAAAATCAAGGGCGTCTGCCTGCACCACGACCTTGGTCCGTTGGGAGCTGCAGAGAATAAGGCGGCACTCATCCGTCAGATCAAGACGATGAAGGAGATGGGCTGCGACGCCATCCGTACAGCCCACAACATGCCTTCTACCATGCAGATGGAAATCTGCGACTCACTCGGTATGATGGTAATGGCTGAGAGCTTCGATATGTGGATTTATCCTAAGTGCAAGAATGGTTACGCCAAGTTCTTCAAGGAGTGGAGCGACAAGGATATCACCAACCTGGTGAAGCACCATCGCAACCATCCTAGCATCATTATGTGGAGTATCGGCAACGAGATTCCTGAGCAGTGGAGCAAGGAGGGTATGGAGATAGCCAAGCATCTGCAGGATATCTGTCATCAGTATGACCCTTCCCGCCCTGTTACCCAGGGTATGGACAAGGCTGAGGCTGCCCTGAAGAGTGGATTTGCCCAGATAATGGATGTTCCGGGCTTCAACTATCGCGTACATAAGTATTATAAGAATATCGAGCAGTTGCCTCAGGGATTCCTCCTGGGTTCAGAGACAGCATCTACCGTCAGCTCCCGTGGCGTGTATAAGTTCCCGGTTCAGGTGCGTGCCAGCAACAACAATCCATACGCCGATGGTCAGTGCTCCAGCTATGACACGGAGTATTGCTCCTGGAGTAATCTTCCGGATGATGACTGGAAGATGCAGGATGACTATAGTTGGGTAATCGGTGAGTTTGTATGGACGGGCTATGACTACCTGGGCGAGCCGACTCCATACGATACCTACTGGCCAAGCCGTAGCAGTTACTTTGGTATCTGCGACCTTGCCGGACTTCCAAAGGATAGATATTATATGTATCGTGCCCGCTGGAATGAGCATCAGCATACCACCCATCTTCTTCCTCACTGGAACTGGCAGGGTAGAGAAGGACAGGTTACCCCTGTATATTGCTACACTGATGGTGTGGAAGGCGAGCTTTTCGTAAACGGCAAGAGCCAGGGCAGAGTTCGCAAGGACAAGTCAAGCCGCCTCGACCGCTATCGCCTCCGCTGGAACAATGTGAAGTTTGAACCAGGCGAAATTCGCGTGGTTACCTACAATCAGTATGGTGACAAGGTAGGCGAGGACGTGAAGCGTACAGCCGGAGAACCTGCGCAGATGAAGTTCAGCGTGGAGACTCCAGATCATGAGCCTATTGCCTGCATGGTTGAGGGTTGTACCGACGAGCACAATGTGCTTCTGAATGCCGATGGCAACGACCTTGCCTTCATCACCGTGAGTCTTCAGGATAAGGACGGTAATGAGTGTCCGCTCGCAGATGATGAGCTGACCTTCGAAGTAACGGGTGCCGGAACCTTCAAGGCAGCCTGCAATGGCGATGCCACATCGCTCGAACCTTTCACCCATCCACATATGAAACTCTTCTCAGGCAAACTCGTTGTCATCGTGCAGAGTAGTACGCAGAAGGGCAATATCACCCTGAAGGTGAAGGATGGCAAGAGAAATATCGAAAAGACCATTCAGTTAGAGGCAATCTAGAAAATATATGTCCTTCGTTTTTATCGTAGGATTCCTTTTCTTTTCACAAATCCCAAGAAATAGAGACTGTTCTTTATTCCTTGGGATTTTTTTTTCTTTTTATTTGGTAAAGTGCCAATAATTGATTAATTTTGCAGCCAACAATAACTAATTTAAGCAAATAATTTCAAGATGAAGCAATTTATTCATAGAATATATGTGGTATGCCTGTTGGCGATGCTGTTCATTCAGGTTGCAGCGCAGCGATTCGTTAACGTGTCGTTCGAGGGTGCGCAGACCGTGTGTGCCATTACCCAGGATGCACAGGGGATGATGTGGGTTGGTACTGATAACGGACTTTATAGTTATGATGGTTATCATGGCTATCTCCACTATCAGGATCATGCCTATAGCAATACGCGCGTCAATGCTCTCGCTTTCGATAATAACCTGTTGTATTTGGCTACTGGCAATGGCGTCTTGAAATTCGACACCCATGCCAATGCTTATGTGCAGACTCCAGCTGTTGCAGACTTTCAGGATGAATCGAAGCGAAAAGCTGTCATGGAGCTGCGTGTGCTGGACCTGAAAGACAAGAATGCCAACTATGGAGGGGATGTCTATGCCTTGCTGCATACCTCAAAAGGTCTGTTGCAGGGTAAGATAAATGGTCTGTATTTGAATAACCGCCTGTTGCCTCTTACGGCAGGTGCCCAGCCATTGGTAAATGCCCTGGCATACGATGCCAAGCGCCATTGCTACTGGATTGGTACAGAAGGTGCACTCTATTGTACTGATCTCAATCTTCAGACATTCTCCCGGATTGCAGCTTTGGATGGCAACTCGGTGAAATGTCTGGCAGAAGAAGCAAATGGCAATCTTTACATTGGAACTGATAACGGACTCTATGTGATGGCGATGAACAATGCCATCTCCCATTATTCGCACGATTCTCGCAATGAAGCAACCATTCCGAACAACATCGTATGGGCCTGCTTCGTGGATAAATGGCAGAATGTCTGGATTGGAACCGATAACGGACTTTCTCGTCTCACCACCCATACCTATTATAATTATGTGTCGCTCGACAAGATAACCTTTTCGGGCGAAGGTAACTGTCTTCATGCCATGCTCCGGACCCGTAATGGTGAATGGTGGATGGGTGGAACCAATGGCTTGATTCATTATTCTCAGGCGAAATCTTCTACAGGCGATGCTGCTTATCAGGATGTGGCTTGGTATAAGCAGAACAATCAGGCTTATCCGCTTAGCCACAACCGTGTGCGTAAGATTTATGAAGACAATGATGGGGATGTCTGGATTTGTACCGACCATGGTATTAACCTTTATGATCGCAGCTCCAGACAGATGCGTAATTTCATCGTCTATGACAGAACGGGCAAGTATTCTACTGCCTGGGCTTATGATATTCTTCAGGATAGAAAGGGCAGATTGTGGATGGCATCCTATCAGGGTGGTGTCTTTGTGATGGATAAGGCTTCCTTGCTTGCAGGTAAGACAGTAGCCGACTATCATTTCTCTGACCAGGGCAAGAATGCCCTTTCCGGATTGCATGTCGGTCAGATGGTCATGGACGGAAAGGGAAGAATATGGGTTTCCACTTTCAATCGCCTCGATTGTATCAATCCGTATAATATGAAGGTGGCTCATGTGGCTAATTCTGATGTGGTTAACTATATGATGACCGACAGCCAGGGCAATATATGGGTTGGTGATAATAGCTCGGTGAAGTGTTACTATGCTGCAGGCGAGATTCTGGGTTCCAATTTCGGCTCAAAGGAGTGGAAGATAGGGGGCAAGGTAAGTACCATGTGTGATGTGGATGGCAAGATATGGGCTGTAACCGGTAATGAGTGTTGCGTCATCAGCCGTGAAGGAGAGAGCATGCGCTTTGTCATCCCTTCCATTACTCCATTTACCATTTGCTACAGCAAGTCTACCCATGAAGTGGTGATGGGTGGTAATGATGGCTTTGTTGAGATTCGCTCTGATGCGGTTCTTTCTCCGAAGAAACTCAACCGGTTGATTTTGGCGGGCATTGTCGTGAATGGCAAACCATGGGATGAGCGTAGTGAGAAACTGGTGCTCAAGAGCGATGAGAACAGTTTTAGCCTGCAGCTTACAGACCTTCCGTTTGCTGATCATCCTTCTGCTGTCTATGCATACAAGCTGGAGGGCAGTGATCATGACTGGAATTATCTGAAGTCGGGAAATATTGATATTGTCTACAATGGTTTGTCGTATGGCAACTATCATCTCACGGTTTGTGTCGTAAATGGTGAAGGAAAGATAGGTGCTGAAGTCTATTCGCAGGACATCTCGGTGTTGCCACCTTGGTATCTTACCATCTGGGCAAAACTGTTCTACATCACGGCTTTGATAGTTCTTATCTCCTGGGTGGTAAGCTACTATTTCCTTCATAAGAAATTGGCAGAGGAACAGAAGCAGAAAGCAGAAATCCTTGATCAGGTGCAGATGCGTATGACCTTCTTTGCCCGTTTGACCGAAGGATTGAAGATGGCTGTGGCTCATCAGTCGTTTGATGAAGTGAACGAATTAATGTATCGCTTCCTGGATGTCAAACTGCCTCAGAATCATGCTTCTTCAACGGCAGAAGTTCAAATGGAGAAAACTTCTTCATCGACAGCAGATGAAGATGCTGATGAGAAAAAGTCAGAGGTAGCAGCTGTAGAACCAGAATTGAGTGAGGCTGACCAGCATTTGCTGGATGAAATCAATCATGCCATCGAGGAGCACATGATAGATTCCGATTTCAATGTCACGATGCTCCAGGAAGTAATGGGCATTGGCAATAAGCAGCTTTATCGTAAGGTGAAGGCCTTGACTGGCATGACTCCGGTAGAATATATTCGAGACCTGAGAATGCAAAAGGCTGCCAAACTCCTGAGCGCCGGAAAGTTTAGTGTTTCTGAGGTGATGTATACTGTTGGCTTCTCCAATAGCAGTTATTTCTCGAAATGCTTCTCTAAGGTCTTCGGAATGACACCTACGGAATATATGAAACAGAAGTAAAGTCTATCGGAAACAGCATTGGCTTCCAAGTTCAAAGCTTAAAGTTCAATGTTCAATGTTCAAAGTATATGATATTAACGATTACAGGTTCCGACAGCACCGGTGGCTCTGGTGTGCAGGCAGATATCAAGACAATATTCGAATTGGGAGGTTATGCCGTTTCGGCGATAACCAGCATCACCGTGCAGAATACGCTCGGCATCCAGGAGTTCTTCGATATTCCTGCCGAGATTGTTTCGGGGCAGATAGAGGCTGTCATGAACGATATGCAGCCCGATATCGTGAAGATAGGTATGATACGCAGGGTGGAGACGCTGAATGTGGTCATCGATGCCCTGACCCGGTATCGTCCTGCTCATATCATCTATGCTCCAGCAATCTGGTCTAGTCAGGGCGATGCGCTGATGACGGAGGATGTGGTGAGCCAGATCAAATACCGTCTGCTGCCTCTCTGCTCGGTAGTTGTGGCGAGAAAGAAGGAGAGCGACATCATTCTTCAGAACTCCCGACTCCTGGAACTTGCCGAGAAGCAGGGACTCCGGATTTATCGCCTCGACAATGCCAATTCGCATGGTCTCATCAACCGTTTCTCTTCAGCCCTTGCCGTCTATCTAAATCAGGGCAAGAAGATGGAGGAGGCGTTGGCGATGGCGCAGGATTTCATCAATATAGAACTGGCACGGGAGAGCAATCTGCAGGGCAGGAGTTCCGAGCTTTACAACCAGTTTATCTCGCAGGTGAATAACTTCTGCCGCACCTATAGCGATGTGCATTTCTATGCCGACCAGCTGAATGTGAGCAGCCGCTATCTTGCGCAGGTTACCCGCCGCATCTCCGGCAAGACGCCGAAGGCAATCATCGATGAATACATCGTGAAGGAGATAGAACGCGAACTTTCTACCACCACGCATACGGTGCAGGAGGTAGCCAACACCTTCGGCTTCTCATCCCAGGCTCATCTCACCAAGTTTTTCAAGAAGATGAGAGGGGTTACGCCTTCTGCTTTCAGGCAGAAAGGCTGAAAACAGGTGGTTTTTGACCAAAAAGTTAAAATAATTAAGTTAAATTAGGAACACGGACAAATTGAATTTGTCCGGCTCTTTTGTCCGGGTGCTTGTAAGTGGTTAAATATTAGTAATTTATAAGTTGCCGGACAATTTGTCCGTGTTTTTTTTGCTTCGTTTTCGTCGCTCGAAGGTCTTCTTGATGCAACCCTTTTGCTTCACTTGCTTCAACCTTATTTTCTTCCAGTTTCACCCCTTTGATTTTTCTCTCCCGATGCCCTTGAAATTATATGGCGACGTAGGAATCTCTGCGTCGGGACGTAGGAAAAATTACGTCGCCATGTAGTAAAGTCTACGTCGGGACGTAATTTCAGGGTTATCTATAGGGTTATTTGTAAGGTATCGGCTCCCCCTTCGGCATCCTTTGTTTCTCTATCCGAAAATCATTGAGTTTGGAGTGTTTAAACTATGAGTTAGTTTTTTTAACATAAAGCTCTAAAGCAGCCAAAGGAGAATAAGAGAGGTTGGAACGTAAACAGTTGGGAATGAGTAGATTTGCACAAAGTTGCCAAATCGGCATAAAGCAAGCGAGTGAGGAATATTGAAGTAGTTCAGTTACTAAATCGTGAGCCACAGTTACCTATGCAAAGCAGGTAACAATGCGGAAAGGCGACTTTGTGTATCAACGGATTTTATTGCGCTGATTCTCAATATTTTGCGTATCAAGGAACGCTTACAAAATGATTATATTTGCACACTCAAAATGTAAGCGTTATGAAAATCGAAAAATTCAAGGTGTTGCTCTACCTAAAAAAGAGCGGAATGGACAAGAATGGAAAAGCTCCCATCATGGGACGCATCACGGTGAACAGGACTATGGCGCAGTTCTCCTGCAAGTTGTCTTGCACTCCATCGCTTTGGAATCCTCGTGCCAGCCGATTGGAGGGCAAGAGCAAGGAAGCCGTAGAAACCAACAAGGACATCGGGCAGTTGTTGCTTTCCATCCAAAAGGCTTTCGATGTGCTTGTGGAAAAGAGAACG
>NZ_VZCB01000078.1 GCF_009494395.1 Segatella copri
AAAATAGAGCGGAAAACGGGACTCGGACCCGCGACCCCAACCTTGGCAAGGTTGTGCTCTACCAACTGAGCTATTTCCGCTTATCAAATAAAACACGTGAAGAGGAGGAGACTCGAACTCCCACGACACAATTGTCACTACCCCCTCAAAGTAGCGCGTCTACCAATTCCGCCACCTCTCCAACATTAAGCAATTAATCATTGTGCCCAAGACAGGACTCGAACCTGCACGTTGTGAAACACACGCACCTGAAACGTGCGCGTCTACCAATTCCGCCACTTGGGCCCGATTTCAATATCCTATCTCAAAGATATCAAAATATGAGCGGAAAACGGGACTCGGACCCGCGACCCCAACCTTGGCAAGGTTGTGCTCTACCAACTGAGCTATTTCCGCTTATCAATCTACAAAAGACGTGAAGAGGAGGAGACTCGAACTCCCACGACACAATTGTCACTACCCCCTCAAAGTAGCGCGTCTACCAATTCCGCCACCTCTCCAGAAATTATTATTCACCAAATATCTTAATAAAGATAAAGCTTGATGTTGTCTTCAAAAAAATATGAGCGGAAAACGGGACTCGGACCCGCGACCCCAACCTTGGCAAGGTTGTGCTCTACCAACTGAGCTATTTCCGCTTATTTCCTACTCTTCATAGGAGCGTTCCTCTGAATGCGAGTGCAAAGGTACTACTTTTTTCCGAATTACCAAACTTTTCTTGAACTTTTTTTGAAAAAAAGATGCATTTTGCCCATTTTTCAGGCAAAAACGCACCTTTTTCCGTAGTTATTGTACCTTTTTACTGGTTTTCTTCATTCTTTTATCCCGTTTTTAATCCATACGCGAAAGATAATCCTCATATCCAAATTCGCGTAAGATTTCCAAATTTCCATCCAAATGAACGATACCTATAGCCGGATGGGAGATTCCGTTAAAGGTATTTGTCTTCACCGTAGTGTAGTGAAGCATATCTTCAAAGATGATATTTTCACCCACTTCCAGTTCATGGTCAAATTTCCAGAAGCCCATAAAGTCGCCACTAAGACAACTGTTTCCACCTATTCTATATATATACTCTCCCTCTGGAGCCTTCATCGGATCGTCCACTTCTAATGTTTCTGCATTTCTGACAGCTGGCATATATGGCATTTCAAGGCAGTCGGGCATATGGCAAGTAAAACTAGCATTGATAATAGCCGTCTTGATTCCCTTATCTTCTACCACATCTACAACTTGTGTAACCAGCGGACCTGTTTGCCATCCAAAAGCACTACCCGGCTCCATGATTACCTTCAGATGTGGATAACGGGCATGAAAATCCTTCAATATATTAATAAGGTGTTCCACATCATAATCTTTACGGGTCATAAGATGGCCTCCACCAAAGTTTATCCATTTCAACTGCGGAAACCATTTGGCAAATTTTTCTTCAATATGCTTCAAAGTACGCTCAAATACATCAGCCCCACTCTCGCAATGACAGTGACAATGGAATCCTTCTATGTCAGAAGGCAATTTTTCCGGCAATTTATCTGCAGAAACACCAAATCGCGTACCCGGTGCGCAAGGATTATATAATAAGGTGGAAACCTCAGAATATTCAGGATTCACCCGCAACCCATATTTGATAGAAGGATTTGCTCGTCGGGCACGTTCATGATATCGCTCATACTGAGAAAGCGAATTGAACGAAAGATGACTGGAACACCGAGCTATCTCGTCAATTTCATAATCAGTATAAGCAGGCGAGAACGTATGAGCAGGACTCCCGAACTTTTCAAAAGCCAATTTTGCCTCACTCAAGGAACTAGCCGTTGTGGAATTGATATACTCTCTAAAAATAGGAAAAGTCTTCCACAAAGCATATGCTTTAAAAGCAAGAATAATTTCCACATCGGCACGCTCAGCCACACTTTTGATGAGCGATAAATTGCGGCGCAGAAGTTTCTCCTCCAAAACGTAAATTGGTATGTGAACTTCGCAAAAAGATGATAAATTTACTCTCATTTCTTGATAAATATTAATTTTATGGTGCAAAGATAGCTTTTTATCCCGATATAATTGCATGTTTGCGAAATTTTTAATACTTTTGCAGTATAAAATGCATTTTGACGATGAAATTAGCAATAATGACAAAGTCCACATTCTTTGTGGAAGAAGACAAGATACTCACCTCGTTGTTCGACGAGGGCATGGACAACCTGCACCTTTTCAAGCCAGGTTCCTCACCCATGTATTCAGAGCGATTGCTCACTTTATTGCCAGAAGACTACCGTAGCAAGGTTACGGTTCACGACCATTATTACCTCAAGCAGGAATACGACTTGGCGGCAATACATATCGATGATCCACTTGCATCTGTACCAGATGGCTATAAGGGTAAGTACAGCCGTACCTGTACAGACCTCTCTATGTTGAAGGAGATGAAAAAGAAATCAAACTACGTTTTTCTGAAGAATATCTTCGACTGTATTGAGTTTAAGGATGAAAAATCATCTTTCTCCATGCAGCAGCTGGAGATGGCTGCAAAGGCTGGACTCATCGACAAGAAGGTATACGCTTTGGGAGGAATGAGTTTGGAAAACATCAAGGTAGCCAAAGAACTTGGTTTCGGTGGTGTTGTTATCTGTGGAGACTTGTGGAACCGATTCGACATCCACAATGAGAAAGACTTCAAAGAGCTAATTCTCCATTTTGAAAGATTGAGAAAAGCAAGCAGCTAAGGTTCTTTCTCCATAAAAGTACATTTGTAGTAAATAACTATTAATACACATAAACACTAAGTAGAAATGAGTGACAAGAACTCTTTTTTGGTATTCTCTGGTACTAATTCGAGATACCTTGCAGAGAAAATCTGCGCTAGTTTAGGTTGCCCACTGGGTAATTTGGTAGTAACCAAGTTCTCTGATGGTGAGTTTGGCGTTTCTTTCGAGGAATCTATCCGCGGCCGCGACGTATTCCTTGTGCAGAGCACCTTCCCTAATTCAGACAACTTGATGGAGTTGCTCCTGATGATTGATGCTGCCAAGCGTGCATCTGCTCGTAACATTATCGCTGTTGTGCCTTACTTCGGTTGGGCTCGCCAGGACCGTAAGGACAAACCACGTGTCAGCATCGGTGCAAAATTGGTTGCCGACTTGCTCAGCGTAGCAGGTATCGACCGCCTCATCACCATGGACCTCCATGCCGATCAGATTCAGGGCTTCTTCGATGTTCCAGTAGATCACCTCTATGCATCTGGTGTCATCCTGCCTTACTTGCAGAGCTTGCGTCTCAAGGATATGGTAATTGCTTCTCCAGACGTAGGTGGTTCTAAGCGTGCCAATACTTATGCTAAGTACTTCGGTTGCCCTCTCGTTCTTTGCAACAAGACTCGTGCTCGCGCTAACGTGGTTGCCAGCATGCAGATCATTGGTGATGTAAAGGACAAGAATGTTGTCATCATCGATGACATGGTTGACACTGCAGGTACTATTACCAAGGCTGCCGACATCATGAAGCAGGCTGGTGCCAAGACTGTTCGGGCTTGTGCTTCTCACTGTGTAATGAGTGGTCCAGCTTCAGAACGCGTACAGAATTCAGCTCTCGAGGAGATTGTTTTCACTGATTCAATCCCTTACACCAAGCGTTGCGACAAGGTTAAGCAGCTCACTATCGCTGATATGTTTGCTGAGACTATCCGCCGCGTAGAGGACAACGAGAGTATTTCTTCTCAGTATCTGGTATAATACATATATAAAAGGACAGGATTTCTAAGTTGTTGAAATCCTGTCCTTTTATGATATAACCAATCCCCCATTATGAAAACATTATTAAAACTCTTTATCGGATTTTTCTTTATTCTTTATGCCCTTTTAGGTTTAATATTTTGCTTTGATTCTCCTGACACTCTTACCAATATCGAACTCTTAGTTGGCTATATTGTCATATTGTGTGGAATTTATTACATTATCAAAAAAAGTAAGAAATAAAAAATCCCACACCTCCTTGCGAGATGTGGGATTAAATATATGATGCGAATAGAAATCCGCTATCCTATTAGTTCAACCACTTAACGTAGCAGAAGTCCTGACGATGTGGCAACTTGTCGTTCTTAGGATACATACGAACGCCTGTCTTGAATGAACCAGCATTGATTGGCTCAATCTCTGCCTCGAATGTAAAGTTGTTACCCTCATGACCAACCATCTTGAATGGATAAACAGCATAAATCTGCTTGCCATCCTCTGGCTGATCCTTCAATACAACAAGCTCCAAGCCAACTGCATCGTTCAAGCCCTGCTCATCGATAACGTACTGAACCTTGATCTTCTGACCAGTCTCGGCAGCCATCAACATGCAATCATCCTTTGATACTACGTGAATGCCATCCCAACGCTCAGCAACGCTCTCCTTCCAGAGTGCAATCTCCTTAGCCAAAGCATTGTCGTTAGCACTCAACTTCTTGAAGCGGGCAGCCTCCTTGTTGTAGAACTTATCATAGTAGTCATCCAACTGGCGCTTCATTGTGTAGTGAGGAGCGATAGTAGCGATAGAGTTCTTTACAACCTGAATCCACTCCTTGCTGAAGCCTTCCTTGTTCTTGTTGTAGTACATTGGGATGATGTCGTTCTCCAAGAGGTTGTAGATAGTAGCAGCATCAAGCTGATCCTGATAACCCTGGTTCTGGTATGTACGCTTCTCAGGAAGAGCCCAACCAGCACCCTCGCGGTAACCTTCTACCCACCAACCATCAAGTACAGAGAGGTTGACAACACCATTCATCTCAGCCTTCTCGCCAGATGTACCAGAAGCCTCCAATGGACGTGTAGGAGTATTCATCCAGATATCAACACCTGAAACCAGGCGACGAGCCAAAGTCATATCGTAGTCCTCGAGGAAGATGATCTTGCCGAGGAACTCTGGACGCTGACTGATCTCGAAGATCTTCTTGATCAAGCCCTGACCAGCACCATCAGCAGGGTGAGCCTTACCAGAGAAGAAGAACAATACTGGGTGCTCTGGATCGTTAACGATCTTAGACAAGCGATCCAAGTCTGTGAAGAGCAAGTGAGCACGCTTGTATGTAGCGAAACGACGGCAGAAACCAATCATCAAAGCATTAGGATTGATGCGCTCGAGCAAAGATACTACACGAGCAGGATCACCCTGGTTCTTCAACCAAGTCTGTGTAAACTTCTCACGGATGTAAGCTACGAGCTTCTTCTTCAATGTCATACGGGTATTCCAGATTTCTGCATCTGAAACATTGTAGATGGCATGCCAGATTTCCTCGTTACTCTGGTCGTTCATGAAGTTCTTGTCGAAATATGTATCGTAGAGCTTACGCCATTCTGTTGCTGTCCAAGTTGGGAAGTGAACACCATTAGTTACATAACCTACGTGGTTCTCCTCTGGGAAATAACCCTTCCAGATGTTAGAGAACATCTGCTGGCTTACCCAACCGTGGAGCTTACTTACACCGTTAACCTCCTGGCAAGTATTGCAAGCGAAGGTAGAGAGACAGAAGCGCTCGTTGTGATCGTCTGCATTCTCACGGCCCATACCGATGAACTCATCCCAAGAAATGCCGAGGCGCTGTGGATAGCCACCCATGTACTTACCGAAGAGAGCCTCGTCGAAGTAGTCATGACCAGCTGGCACTGGAGTATGAACAGTATAGAGAGAAGAAGCGCGAACCAACTCGAGAGCCTGGTTGAAGTTCAAGCCATCCTCCTCGATGTAGTCGCAGAGACGCTGCAAGTTGCAGAGAGCAGCATGACCCTCATTGCAGTGATAGATATCCTTCTTGATACCCATCTTCTTCAATGCGAGCATACCACCGATACCGAGCAAGATTTCCTGCTTCAAGCGGTTCTCCCAGTCACCACCGTAGAGAGAGTGAGTGATAGGACGGTCGAACTCTGAGTTCATATCATTATCTGTATCCAAGAGATACAACTTGATACGACCAACGTTCATCTGCCATACGTATGCATGTACCTGATAGTTTGTGTAAGGAACATCAACTACCATTGGGTTACCATTCTCATCATATACTCGCTCGATAGGGAGAGAGTTGAAGTTCTGAGCGTCATAGTTAGCAATCTGCTGACCATCCATACTCAAAGACTGCTTGAAGTAACCATATCTGTAGAGGAAACCAACGGCACACATATCCACGTTGCTGTCAGATGCCTCCTTCAAGTAGTCACCAGCAAGCATACCAAGACCACCAGAGTAGATTTTAACCACCTGGTTAATACCATACTCCATACAGAAGTAAGCTACAGAAGGGCGCTTTGAGTTTGGCTTAACATCCATGTACTCGCGGAACATCTTATAGACGTTCTTAACCTTAGCCATTGTCTCCTTATCCTTAACAATAGCCTCCTTGCGGTCGTAGCTCAAACGCTCCAAGAGCAATACTGGATTAGCATTGCACTTCTCGTACAAATCAGCATCAAGGCTCTTGAACAAGTCACGACCCTCATAGTTCCATGCCCACCACATGTTGTGAGCAATCTCGTCCAAGCACTTCAACTCCTTAGGAAGGCTAGACTTAATAGTAGTCTCCTTCCATTGAGGAGCATTAGCATAGTCTGCTTTAATTTTCATTGTGTTTCGATTTATATTAAAGTATTTATATTCTCTATAACTATATTGTGATTTCTCACTACCGAGAGAGAGATTTCTTTATTATCCCATGCGGGCTTCAGCCTTTCTCAAAGCGAAATCGTAAGCATCATAATAGTACTCGATAAAGTGCTTCCACAAAGCCTTCTCTGAGAGTTTTTCTGCATTCTTACGACACTTGTTCACCTGAGTTTTAGTAAATCCAGAGTACTTAGCAACAGTATCCTTGATGGCATCAGCCACCTCTGAATAATTGTAGTCAGTACGCTTGATTACCTTCACACCATCCTCAATCTCGCTATAACTTCCCTTCTCCGAGTTAGCCCAGAGACCGAAACCAGCCAAATCGGTGGTGATACATGGCACCTTGAATGCAACAGCCTCCAAAGGCGTGTAGCCCCAAGGCTCATAATATGAAGGATAGATGCAGAGGTCGTTACCCAACACTACATCATAGTAACTCTTATTGATGATACCATCATCGCCTGTCAGGTAGCAAGGCAAGAAGATCAGTTTCACCTTGTCTTCCTTATTATTATGCATATTGAAGTACTTCAACATACCCAATACATTATCATGGCTCATATTATGCAGCCAATGAGTAATTTCTGGAACCTCCAATGGAGTGTCAAACTTCTTGCCACTATTCAGACGGTCCAACAGATCCTGACGTGGATCGCCTACCCAACCAGGTACATCGATGAATGCCAGGACATTCTTCTTCAAGTTGCTATCACGAAGCAAACGATTCATTGCCTCGATATAGACATCGATACCTTTGTTGCGGAACTCGTAACGACCACTGGTAGAGACAATTAATGTATCATCGTCTAAATCTGTACCCATCAAGGCATTAGCCACATCGAGCAAACGCTTTCTTGCCTCCTTACGCTTCTTGGTAAAAGCAGTAGTCTTAGGAACAAAACTATTGTCAAAACCATTAGGCAAAACGAAGTCAACTGGTTTGTCCAGCAGCTCTTTGCACTCATTGGCAGTAATGTCGCTCACTGTTGTAAAACAGTCCACATACTTAGCAGTCTGCTTCTCAATAGAATGCTTGCTCTGCATATTAAGCTCCTGCGCCATCTGATCGCCATTATAGGCAAAGAGATAGTCATAAAGAGGCTTATTGTTGCCAGCAATACTTCTACCGATACTAGTTGCATGAGTAGTAAACACTGTAGCCACCTCAGGAAGATGCTTGTTAACATAAAGCACGCCAAGACCGGTCATCCATTCATTTCCATGATAGATAACCTTCTTACCCTTTCCTACAACATGTTTATAGAAACTTTCTACCACTAAAGCGGCAGCATAAGAGAACATAGAAGCTTCGTCATAATCACCATATGCGTGAAGACTATCTACCTGATAGTCATTCCAAAGCTGTCCATAGATTTGGTCTTTAATTTCATAATAAGGTTCGAAATCAACCAAAACAGCCACAGGCTCACCTGGTATGTTCCATCTACCTACTTTTACTTTCAAACCCTCTTTCTGAGCTTCTTTTTTCCACTCCGCATAAAGCGTATCATCCTCAGAGAAATAAGGATTAACCTTGTCTCCCCAACAATCAGGTCCAATGAATATCAGTTGGTCCTGCAATTTTTCTTTAAGAGTAAGAGCTCGTGTCGATAATACTGTGTAGATTCCACCTACTTTATTACACACTTCCCAGCTCGACTCAAATATATAATCTGGAAATAATCTATCCTTTCCCATAATAAATATCAATAAAACACCGCAAAGTTAACTAAATATTTGCAAAAAAAAGAATTTATCTTATTAAAATCCTGTAAAATATGCTTTTTTCTTGATATAAATGAATAACTTTGTCGCAGTAAATTGAAAATTGTAATATGAAGAGAAGGATTTTTGCAACATTCTTGTGCCTAATCAGTATATCCTGTATGGCACAAACAGACAGTACCTTGTTCAAAGGCAAGATTACAAACAAAGAATTCGATGTATATCTCTATATTGACTTCTACCACAAGAACTTGAAAGTTCCTGGGCAGGAACTCTATGGAGAGATGCCTGGATATTTTGGTGACAGGCGTGATAGCCGTAAATGGCTCATTACAGATGCCATCATTGAGGGAAAAACAGCTCACCTATCCATCATTAATGACTATGGAAGCGAAGATTTAACTGCCGACTTGGTACTGATGCCTGATGGCAGCTATGAGCTTCAGCAGAAGGATGGAAGCACGATGAAAATTGCCCGCAACAGAAAATGGGTAAAACTACCTAAAAAGGTGAAATTTATCAAGGAATAAGCCTACGGCTCATATTTCTCTTTTTTCTACCACTTATTAAGCATGGTTGGAAATACGGGAAATATGAGCCGCTTTATTATGGTAAATAGCCACCAAAACAAAGAGAAACAAAAAAGCCCCGACTACTTTCGTAATCGAGGCTAAAAAATGAAAGAAGGCGGCTACCTACTCTCCCGCATTGCATTGCAGTACCATCGGCGCA
>NZ_VZCB01000028.1 GCF_009494395.1 Segatella copri
GCGGTTCTACCCTATGTGACACACCCCAAAACGGCCGTTCTCGGACGGGCTGGGGAGGGGGTGATTCGAAAAATAACAGAGAAAAAAACGAAGCATGCAATGCTTAAGGATTTCGATACTTCATTCGATATCAATTTCGATTTGTAAATCACCGTTAGCCCGTATGGCGGTACCTATATAATATATTACCTTTGCATCTGTAATCAAAACAGTTTGATAATGGAAACAAGGGAATATTTCGAAAAAGTGATGCAGGATTACAACCAAAATCGTAAAGGTCGTAGCTTGCGCAAGTATTGTAAGGATGAGGCAGTGGATTATGACTGGCTCATTGAGTTTAAGAAATCATATCGTTCAAATAAGCTTCAACCAGATGAAAACAAGAAGCTAGGCGAAGGTGAGTTTATCGCTTTGACAGTTGAGGAGAATTTTGTTCCCGAGCAACAAACTCCTGCAGGTTGGCAAGTTGAGAGACTGATTTTGAAGTCTCCGACTGGTGATGAGATGGAAATCAAGTGTACTAACCTGTTTGCAGTTGCAGAACTGCTGCGTAAAATGTCATAGCCATGCTGAACTTCACTTCTCGAACAACTTATTATTTGAGTTCCACGCCAACTGATATGCGCAATGGTCGTGAGGGCTTGGCAGGAATCATCCGTGAAAAAATGCAGCATGATCCTTATAGTTATGATGAAGCCTTCATCTTCTATTCCAAGGATTACCGCAAGGTTAAAATATTACATTATGATATCAATGGTTTTGTCTTATACCAGAAGTGGTTTGATGATGGTAAGTTTCTCAAGCCTCGCTTCTTGGAGGCAGCTCGCTGTCATAAGATAAGCCGTGAGACATTGATACTGTTGCTATCAACATCTGTACAAACGGAAATCATATTATGAATACTGATATTAAGAGTTTGATACCATCCATGCATGCAGAACTGAAGCGTATGCAATCTCGTGTTGCAGAGCTTCAAGTCTCATTACAGCAAGGTTCATCTGATGAAAAGGCGATTCGAGAGGAAATTTCTCGAATGAATCTGCGTCAGGTTGAAATCATGGATGCGATGGTAGAGATACAAGAGTATATTTTGGGCAAGCAGGAAGCACTGCTTGCTCTATTGAGAGAGCGCAAATCTCTTCTGACAGCAAAAGAAGCTTTGGAAAAGAAAAACAAGGAATACGAGGAAAAGTTGTTTTTGAAATCTTGTAAGCTTCTGAAAGATAAGTAGTTGTATGGCTTTTCTTAACGGGAAATAGTTGTATGTGTCGCAGAAATTTAGTACCTTTGTACACATGATAAATAACAAGAGTAACATAGAGATGCAGCAAATCATGACTTATTTAAGTACAATGTGGAGTACATCCATGCTGCCCTCTCCATGGAAGCCAAGCTTTGTGTGATGGAATATAAGGAGGGTCGCCGTAGTCACAGTGTGCAGGAAGATGCCATTTTCGAGGACTCTTGTATAAGGGTGTTTACTGCAGATAGAGTAGTCTTGTATGAGACAATTGAGAAGGATTTAGACTTAAGTACAGTGCATCGATCGTTGGCAAGTTGATGAAGTTGTTGAAGAAGATCAAGTTTGATTCTTCTTATGGTGCAATGGTTCAGCGAGCAGTCAACTATGTACTTGATGACGAGAAGGCCTTCAAGGTGTTCTTGCAGGATGGCCGTGTCGAAATGCATAATAATGCGGTCGAACGAATGTTCCGCCACTTGGCTATGGGTAGGCGAAACTGGATGCATACCGGAAGCCATTTAGGTGCGGAAAACATAGCTTTTATGTTCTCACTTTTTGAGAGCTGCAAGTTGAATGACATTAATTTTGGCGATTATATAGAAGATATACTCACCCGACTGATGGAGGGGGAGCAAGACTTCATGTCCCTAATCCCATGTAATTATAACTCGAACAAAAAGGTGAGTGTCAAGGCTGCCTAATAGGTAGCTTTGGCAATATCAATTAATAATATGCTTTTTTTGAAAAATGTTGGATGTGCTAACTGCTGAAAATCAGTAGTTACGTTCTAACGGTGATTTACAAACAATGCCGCCGTGCCAAGATGCTAAGTTATAACTTTGCCTTTTTTTTCAAAAATATCTGTGAAATATAACTAAAAAGTTTGCAGATAACGATATAGTTTTTTATCTTTGCACCATCTAAGTGACAATATATGAATGCAATTCAGTAAATTATGGCAATGAACGACAATAAATCTATATTGCGTGTGCTTCGTGAAAAATTCAAGTACACCCAAGAGGAGGTAAGCAAGTACCTTGGCATCAGCCAGCCAGCCTACCTGAAGTACGAGACGGGGGAGACTGAAGTCTCTATGGAGGGCTTGGAGAAGTTGGCTCGTCTCTATGGTATTGATGAGTATGACATACTCGAAGGTAACATGGAGCAAGTGAACTTTGCATACGCTTTCCGACGTGATGGTGTGGCTAATCTTGAAGAGGTGTCTCACTTCCAGCAAATAGTAAAGAACTATATCATGATGAGCAATGAACTTGAAAAAATCAGATAAAATACAATTGGAACTCTTGTCCCTTTCTCTTCGCCAAGAGCAAGGAGTCAAGTTTAATGAGCCTGTTAGTGTTCATCAAATGCTTCGCAACAAGAATATCATAGCAAGTTTTCAACCTTTGTCTGAGGGTTTTGAGGGCATGGCTATCAAGATACTTCGTAAGGAGCATGATGTGCGACTATTCATGCTTGTCAATACAAGCAGCAATTATAGCCGCCAACGCTTCACGGCTTGTCACGAACTTTATCACCTGTTGTTTCAAGAGGATTTTAGTGTATCCTATGAGACGGATAACGAAGATGGCAAAAAGAGCATAGAGGAACAATCTGCTGATTATTTTGCTCGTTGCTTACTTTTGCCAAGGGATGGCGTGCTATCGTTAATACCAGTAGAGAAGCGAAAGAGAGATGCTATTTCTATGGCAACGGTATTGAAGATAGAGCAGAACTTTCGTTGTTCTCGTTCCTGCCTTCTCTATCGACTCAAGGAGATGGATTTGATTTCCGAGACGGTTTATGGTTTATTTCAGCATGATGTGATAAGGAGTGCTGCGGAGTATGGTTATCCTACCTCTTTATATATGCCGACCCATAGCAAGGAACTGATAGGAGATTATAATGTAAAGGCTCGCCAACTTTATGACAAGGGATTGATTTCCCAAGCCAAGTATTTTGGTTTGTTATATGATATGGGCATTGATTTCGGAAAGGAGGCTTTGGATGGCAAGAGCGAAGGTCATATTGGTTGATGCGGATGTCATAGCGCATTTCATAGCCACAGGTCACATCATGGAATTGAACGGTATCTTGTCACCTCATCAGCTGTATGTTGTCGAGAATGTTTATCGTGAGGCAACACGTCATCCCGGCGATGCCAACCGTAAGCAGAAAGTCGATGAGTGGATTAAGGATTCAAAGACTTGTGTAATCAAGTTTCCCAGTCAGAACCAGAATATCAAGAGGGAGTTTTTTAAGTTGAAGCATGACAATGGTCTTTTGGGTGATGGTGAGTGTGCCTGTATGGCGATGGCTCGCTATGGACAGGAAACGATAGCCAGCAGCAACTTTCGTGATGTGGCACCTTATTGTGATGCCAATGACATTGAATATATCGGTGTGATGGACATTTTGCAGATTGCTATCAACAAAGGTTATTGGACGGACGAGCAATGCGACCAATTTATTATGGATGCCATCAAAGAGAATAATGCTCGTTTCCCCGTGGATAGGATGGAGGAGTATAAGACAGAGAAGGATTTGGGAGGATTCTGAGCAATATAATAGTCATGAGGCTGCGGAAAACTTAGCTTTTATGTATTCTTTGTATGAAAGCTGCTTTCAAATTGCCGAGAGCAGCTTATCTTATGCAATAACTATACAAAATATTTTTTTTTTCAAAAAACCGATAGGTGTAACTACTTGTAATATAGTAGGGATGCTGTATTGATGATATACAGAAGTGAAAATGAAGCTATATAGTTCAAAATCTGATATATGGTATTATCTCGTAGTATATATGGAGATAATGGCGGTTTGTTTATTTGGTGATATTTTGCCATCTGACAGCCAAGCTATGATATGGTGTAGATCCATATTTGGCCAAGTCCATAATAGTCCAAGTTTCTATGCTTTCAACTTTATCCTACTTTTAACTGGGGCAGTTTATATGCTCAATAAGCAAATGCATCGAAAAGTATTTAGGATAAGCAAATGTGTTTCCTATGTAACATCTATATTGTTAGTGGTTGTATGTAGCTCGAAACATCCTATGGCGATAGAGTATCTTGCGTTAGCTTTCTCCTTTCTAACTTGCCTCCTCATTTTTGAATTGAATAAATTATTCGTTGGGGCTAAGGAATCAGACATCCCTAATGCTGGTGTTGAAGGCTTTGTAGCAGATTGTTCGAAACAAGAAGATTTGCAAAATGTAGGATGGGATAAATATGCTGAGAGCTTGTTAACAAGATTAGAAGGAACTAATGCTGTTGACGGTGCTTTTACGGTATCACTAACAGGTAGCTGGGGAACTGGCAATACGACTTTTCTAAGTTACCTAAAGGATCACATGCACAAGAATGGGTTGGTTTATATGGATTTCAATCCATGGCTCAGTAATTCAACGGAGACCATCATTCAAGATTTCTTTCAAGCTTTGAATAGCAAACTTTGTGAACAAGGTATTGAGCTAGAAGATGAAATAGATGAATATGTCAAACTCTTGTTCAAGTGGGGTAATGAATCCTTAGCCGATAAAGTTAGTGAAGTCTTCCCTCTTGGTGATGGTAAAGATTTATCTGTTTTGAGAGAAGAGTTATCCAGTGGTTTGAATCTTCTTGATGGTAAACTTTATATCCTTATAGACGACATAGATCGCCTTCAGGGTAAGGAAATCTTTGAGGTATTGAAACTGATAAGAAATACCGCAGATTTCAACCACATCGTATATATTGTGACTTGCGATAAGGAATATGTACTTCAGTCGCTTCAAGATCAAATAAAAAAGCCAGATGAATATCTTAAGAAAATATTCCAATTAGAGTTAAAATTTCCACAATATGAAAGATATTTGTTAACGCATTTGTTTAAGACAGAACTCCTTGCACATACCCATTATGATGCAGGTTTGCAAAACCAGTTGAATAACTTGGAAATGGAATTAGGGCGCGATAATATCTATCTTAGAGACTATCTCTCAATTTTTCGAGATGCCAAGAGGCTAGTAAATATATTTATGTTGAACCTCGACTATATTGCTAAGCAAGGGGTCGTCGCCGACTTCAATATCAAGGAACTCTTCTTGATACTATTGTTTGAGTATACTGACGAAGTCGGTTTTAATAAATTCCGTGAGAATCTTTGGGACATAGTGTATAAAAAACCATCAGATCCTAAATATTTAGAACTTGAAGATAAGAAAAGGCTAGCAAATTATAAATTCTCAGGTAACTCCTTGCGTTTACTGAATGCTTTGTTCCCACCACTATCTTGGAATACACCCAAGCCTAAGCGTAATAGCATAAGACGAGAAGATAAATTGCTTACATATTTCAGTTTCCGTCCTTATACATATCAGATGAGCCTAACTGATTTTACAAATCTTCTAAAGAGCTCATCTCCTGAAACGATTAAATCTTATGTTAAGAATTCTAATGTGGGTGTATTCAGTAAGGCATCGTCAATTTACCAAATGCTTGATGAGCAGTGGCTGAATGGCTTGGATGACAATACCATTAAGAATTTCTTCTTGTTGTTGACGGAATGGACAGAGAAGTATAAAAGTTATACCCTAGACGAAGTCGGTTCTCTTTATAAGGATATTCTTTTGAAGTCTCATATAGATGAGAATAAGGTAGATCTTATAAAAGGTATTCTGCATGAATACTTCGCATCAATACAAGAACCTTTACGTGGCATTTATATCTTGCAAAAGATATTATGCAAGATGATACCATGCTTTGCACAGCAAGACGGTGATGGGAATGAGATTTTTTATCCAGAGTGCATCTATAGTTCTGAAGAATTGCATGTGATGTTAAGTGAAAATGCTCGTAAGTTCTTGAATATGGTGAAACCTGGAATTAAGGATTTCTTGGAGGAATCTAGGTTGAAATCATTTGTAGGATGCTCTGTTGTTTATAATGAATCATCTTCAAGGCCTCAGTTTGATTCTTTCCCTATAGAAAATGAACTGATAACTTATTTCTCTCAGAACAAGGAACATCATGATATTCGAACATTTATAGAAAAGTTTGTTATCGCTAATTATCCTGGTGATAATGATAAGGAAAGGATTGAGGCAATGACAGCAGATATAAGAAAGCATTTTGCTAGCATTGACTTCTATAGACGTTTCTTGCAAGAATGCTTTGTGCATAAAGATGGGGATAATACTTTGGATGAATATCTAAAGCATAATCGTTTGAAAGCACAAAATTAAGTTTAATTTAAAGGAGTGTGCTTAGTAATCCTTCACTCTAATAACGATATAAAATAACTTTTTTCAAAAAAAGATAAGTGTAACTACTTGTAATATAATAGTGGTGACGCTGTATTGGTGATATGCCTAATACCCATGCGGTCCCATCCCGCACAATTTGGCGAGACCTTTGATTGGTCCGCCAACCTTATAGCGTAGCGGTTCCGAGCACCGGAGGGCGGTTACATCCTCTCGTTCCTGAGGAAAGAGAGGCTTGGTGAGAAAGGTGGAGCTCTCCTTGCAGGAGAGACGGAGAGGTAGAAAAATACCTTTTTTAATGGGAAAAAGCGATGCCAGTGAGTGCAATGAAAACTCGCTTTCAAATTGCCGAGTGCAGCTCGCTTTATCGACAAGGAAGGACGGGATGATATGCATGCAAAGCCATTTTGACAATCATGTGATGTAATCAGAATGAATACAACGAACAAAGGGGAACGACCAAAGACTGGTTGTTTCCCTTTGTTCGTTTAGAGGCAATAGTATCAGGTGTATCTGTCATCTCTGATTTTCCCATCAATTATCGGCTTGCGGTATTCCTGCAAGGTGCGGCGACTGAGCTTTAAGTGCTCGGAGAGTTCCTGATGGACAGACAAAGCCACCGCAAATGACATATATAATAAAGTAGATGATGCCAACGCCAAAATACTGGCAGCCCTATAAGCCACAAAAAAGAATAAAAAGAGGGATTTTGTAAAATGAACCAAAATGGACCAATTTTCCTGAATCTTTACATGAGAGACACAGAAAACCGAAAACATTCGTTCAATCAACGACTTAGGAAATTATGTACGAAAAGAATAGTAAAATAATGTTGATTTTCGTAGAATGATATTAATTTTTTAACACGCATAATTTGCTAGTTTCCAACAATTTTCGTATTTTTGCAAGGAGATTCTGTGTCTCTTATATCGAGATTCAGATGAACGACATCAAAAAACGAACTTGATTCGTATGATGAAAGAGACAAATATACATTCACAGGTTACGTCCACTATTGCAGGGGACGACGGCGAAGCCATGGCAAAAAGTGAAGGATATGTAGCTGAAAATGGTTTTGTAGCAACAGATCCGACGCACTTTGGAAAGACGTATCATGATAAACAGTCGAGGTAAACGTGTTGTCCGTGAGGCTGTTTTCTTACCACCTTTGTCTTTGTGAGAGTTGAGGACAAAAATCTTAATGAAATCCGCTTCCGCTCCGATGTTTATAAGATGCTTACGGATAATAAAAATCCCAACCTGTATTGCTACAAGCTGGGATGATTTTGAACACGAATAACTCGAATAACACGAATTTCTGGGATCTGTTCGGGATTTCTAGAGATGGAAGTCGATTTCCTTCAGCCATTCCTTGACATCGAAGCAAGGACAGCTCTTGCGAACCCAGGGGAGGTCGCGATGACCTAGGATCTCGGCACCGGGATAGTCGAGGGCGAGACTGTAGAGGAGGTCTTCCAGAGAATCCTTCTGGGCTGGAGTGCGAGTGTCGGCAGGCTTGCCTTTCTCGTCGAGACCACCCTCGTAGCAGATTCCGATGCTGTGGGCGTTGTAGTGGCGGGCGTGAGCCCCCACCTCGTTTTCTGGACGACAAGGATAGACCACGCCATCCTTCGTAATGTAATAGTGGTAGCCGATGCTCTTGAAGCCTCTTGCCTTGTGGCAGGCTTCCAATGCTTCTACAGGGAAGTCCTGGTTAACACGTGTGGCACTGCAATGTACCACAATCAGATTGATTTTTCTTGGATTCTTCATCTTTTCTAGTGATTAATGATTAGTGATTATTGATTAATTACCTTAGCCCTTGCAGCTCTGCACACAGAAGGCGCTGAGGACGGCAGTGAGGACAGTGATGACGAAATTGATTACTTTCTGAATTGTTTCCTTTTTCATGTTAATTAGTGATTAATGATTAGTGATTAGTGATTACTTTTCCCACAGATTACACAGATTTTCACAGATTTTCTTTACTGTGAGACCTGATGAGTATAAGACCTTTGCTTGCAACGAGAGTATCTGTGCAAATCTGTGAAATCTGTGGGAGACAAAAGAGAGGAAGCGGGCAGGACGAGCAAGTATCCGTTCAGGGCGATGATTTGACAATGTTGAATTCATTCCTGATGTGCCCTCGG
>NZ_VZCB01000097.1 GCF_009494395.1 Segatella copri
TTAGCATCTATGGATATAGGATAAGGTATCTTGTAGAAAGCAACTGCGAGGGCGAGGACTATTGTCGTAATGACAACCGTTCCCAAGCTGACGAGGCGAGGAGGAACTTTGCCTATCACGTTCCTCACCTTCTCGCTTCTCAACTCGATATTATCTGATTCTTTTTCATTCTGTTCCATATTAAAAGCATTTTAGTTTCCCAATTCCAACTGATTCTTCACAAGGTTATAATATGCCCCTCGCTTGGCGGTCAAAGACTCATGGTTGCCTATCTCAGCCACCTTTCCATGGTCGATGACCACGATTTGGTCGGCATTCTTCACCGTGCTTAGGCGATGAGCCACAATCACAACGGTCTTGCCCTTATAGAACTTATCCAAGTTCTCCACGATGCTTCTCTCATTATTGGCATCGAGCGAGTTTGTAGCCTCGTCAAGGAATATATAGTCAGGATTCTTGTAAACCGCCCTTGCAATCAAGATACGCTGTTTCTGTCCTTGGCTTAGTCCCACGCCATCACGTCCAATCTTGGTATTGAACTTCAGAGGCAAAGCCATTACATACTCCTTGATACAAGCTATCTCGGCTGCTTTCAACAACCGTTCCTTGTCTATGTCGCCATCGTCAACGGCAATGTTTCGTGCTATACTCTCCGAGAAGATAACGCCATCCTGCATCACTACGCCACATTGTCTGCGCCACCATTTCTTGTTGAGCTTGTTAATGTTGGTATTGCCAATGTTGATTTGTCCCTCCAAGACAGAATAATAACCTAGCATTAAGCGGATGAGGGTGGTCTTTCCACTGCCAGATGCGCCAACGATGGCAGTTACCTTACCTTGCGGAATGTGAATGCGCACATCATCTATGGTCTTGCGCAAAGCATGTGGGTCGTACTTGAATATGATGTTCTTGATGTCAATGCCCTCATTCTTATCTTCAATAGAAGTCAGCAAGCCTTCCTTTCCATTCTCATCATCCATCTGGTGAATCTCGTTGATACGTTCCAAGCTAATCTTCACATCTTGCAGGGAATAAAAGAAGTTCATCAATTGATCTACAGGTGTATTTAATTGACCAATAATATACTGTATGGCAAGCATCATGCCAAGGGTCATGTCTCCGTGAATTACCGCTGTTGCAGCTATAACTGTAATGATGGTATTTTTAGTTTCATTGATGAATATGCACCCTGCTTCTTGCATTTGTTGGAGTTTGAGCGATTTCATCTGTACTTCAAACAAATCAGCTTGTGTATCTTCCCATTCCCATCTTCTGCGTTGCTCACAATCCTGCAATTTGATTTCTTGCATAGAGGTGATAAACTCGTAAGTTTTGTTGTTGTTGATGGCTTGCTGTTCAAATAACTCATAATCTAGTACTTTCCTCCGTCTTAAGAATAAAGTCATCCATGCGCCATAGAGAATACTTCCAAGCAAGAAGATAGCAAACACAAATTTATCGTATAAGAACAGCACCACAGAAAACACAACAAAAGTGAATATCGCAAATGTTATGTTGAGTGTCTGCTGTGTGAGAAATTTATTCACACGACTATGGTCACTCATTCTTTGCATCAAGTCTCCCATAAGCTTTGTGTCAAAGAAAGACATTGGAAGCTTCAGTAATTTAATGAAGAAGTCACTCAATAGTGAAATGTTAATGCGCAAGGAGATATGAAGCAATAACCATCTACGGATAAAGTCAATAGCTGTTCGGCTAATTGTTAGCATAAGTTGTCCCAATAATATCAGCCAAACAAAACCAATGTCTTGGTTTTTGATGCCAACATCAACAATAGATTGGGTGAGAAATGGCAAGACTAACTGTAAAAGGCTTCCAACAACCAAACCTAGTACAATTTGCCCAAAATACTTACGATATTTTTTCACATACCCCAAGAGAAAACGAAAAGACCGCTTTTCTTTTATGTTCTCTTCTTTCTGCATCTTGTAAGCAAAAAAGGCAGGTGTAGTTTCCAAGAACATAGCGATGCCCTTGTCTTCACCATTGGTATTTGTGCTTAGCCAATGTTTCTTGAATTCATCAAGAGTATAAGTTATCAAACCTTTTCCTGGGTCAGCAATATAGTATTTGTTGTTCTTTATTCTATATAAAACGACAAAATGATTTTGATTCCAATGCAAAATGCAAGGAAGAGGAACAATTTGTAACTTATTGATACTGGTTCTTGCAGCTATAGCATGAAAACCAAGAATCGTAGCAGACTCACTTAATCCCATTAAAGACACTCCCTCTTTATTAGCATGACATAAGTTTGCCATAGTTTCTATGGAAATGCTACGACCGAAAAACTTACATATCATACACAAACAAGCAATGCCACATTGCATAGAATCATGTTGTATGAAAAGTGGAAATTTTTTCATCATTTTTATTTTACAATACCATCTATGTTGTCCGAATTATTTAATCTTTTATTTCTTGCCTTATAAGATTTACCCCAATTTATGTCATAGGAAACACCTAGAGTTATCATATTAGCATTGTCCTTTATTCTAAAATACTCAGTTTTATATAAACCATTTCTAGCATACTCGAAACCAGAACTCTGAACATATTTTTTAAACGGATTCCATACTCCAAGTGAGAAAGTCATTCTTTTGTATTTATAAGAACAATCAACGCTGCCTGTGGATTCTCCATAAAAACTTTTCATTCCAAATAATTCCTTTGGATTATGATTGAAAGATATATTTGCAGAAAAGTTTTTCAGGTAGAACACTATCTTCCCACCATATGTATAGTCTGTTAAAGAGAAAGTTTCGTCTTCTATTTTAAATTTATAATAGTTGTATGAAATATAGCCATCAATGAACAACATGTCCTTTATGATGTCAAAGCTTGTGTAAAAATTTATTTTACGAACAGTTTTTGAATCAAAATTTATATGTTGATAACCTAATTTCCCATTTTGACAATAAATACCAGACGCAAAAAGATTTTTTGCACTTTCGATATTGTAGTTTAGTGAAATATACCATCTGTTAGGATTCCAAGATAAAGATAATTTATGTTTTATGTTGTCATAAGGACGCAAGGCAGAATTGCCTGTTTCGAATTCATATCTATTCAAATTTTTTGTAATTCCACTTAATGTTGACAAGCTTGGTATTGTTGGTTGCATTGAAAATTGATAAGACATACTAAAATTGTCTAAAGGCATATACTTAATTCTGCCTAAAGGACGATATAATACTTTGTTAAAAGAATTGCCACCTTCCTTGAAACTAACCCAATTTATACCTATTCCCCCCATGTAGTAGATATTTTTAACATTCCCAGAGAATTGGGTATAAGCGTATAAATTTTGGTCTTTTGAATCAAAATCATTTGTAATATCATAACTATATAAATTGTGAGTGTCTGAATATTTGTATCTTAAACCAGAATCCCATGAAAGATTTTTTAAAGAATAAGTATGCATGATTTCTGTTATAAGAGACTTACGCTTTCCTTCTACCCCATACTCAAAATGGGAATTATTTTCGTTTACATTTTCAGTATATGAATAATCATAGTTTGTCTGTAATATTTTTCCTACCATATTAAAGAGCAATGACTGTTTGGAGGAAATTTTATATTCAGAAAACAAGTCTATTGCAGGTGAATGACTTTTGTCTTTTGGTGACCTAAATGAATTTCCAATCAAACTTTTCTTATCAAATATCTCCTGTGAGCAATTTTGATTGGTGTTTCGGTTTGTACTATAGTTGAATTTTATGTTAAATGTAAAGTTATTCTTGTAATAATTATATGCAGCATCTATATTTTGAAGAAAGTATCCATATGGCGATTCTACGCCCTTTCTGGATATTTCAACATCTTCATTTTCTAGATACGTATCTGTGTATGAATTGGAATAATCTCGGTACTTGCTATTATAGCTTAGGCTAAACAAACTGTTTGCCTTGTTAAATTTGACATAAGCACTATTATATAGCGACATTGTTGTTAGAGCCGCATCTTCATAGAGTCCAAATTGTCCACCAGAAGTATGCCTTTTAGTTACAATGTTAATGATTGCACTAATGTTACTGTCATTATATCGTGCTCCTAATTTATCAAAAAACTCTATTTTTTTTACATCGCTTGGGATTATCGTCAAAAAATCTGCAATAGTGGCATCAATGTTGTTGATTTTAAAAAGTATATTACTTCCATTAATAGTTGTTGCATTCTTGTTCTGGCGGTCAACGATTACTCCTGGCAGTTTTATTTTGCTCAGCAAATCCCATGCAGATGACGATGCCTTCTGCATATTAGAAGTTGGAATTAATATTAAGCGGTCTGATTTTGTTATGATATTTGAACCTTTTACAACGACATCTGACAAGTTAAAGATTCTAGATGTATCAGACAAGTTCTTTGATATTGTATCGGTTACTATAAAATCAGAGCCTATTGTGAAAAGACATTTTTCCCCACTAAAAACATCCAAAGTAACCCAAAGAAGAAAAAATATACAAAAACTATTTCTCATTATTTCTTTCTATTAAAAAGTTGTAGAAATCTTCTATAATATAATTTTCCTTACCATATTTCTTGTTAAGTATGCAAGGTAAATTTTCTCCCTTTTCTAAGAGTTTTTGCGAACAGGGCTTAGGACATGCTGGAAGAAAATTACAAATCTGACATCTAGATGGCAATTCTAAATTTAATCTATCCTGCAATTTCATTTCATTCCATTCTAACTGTCCTTCACTAGTGATAAGACCATATGAATTTTCAGACGAGAATGTCCTTGCTGTACACTTGTAAATATTTCCATCATAATTTATGACAACTTGATTGTAATTGTCTGCATAACACCCATAAGTGTATTTTGAAGTAGCCAAATAACTACATTGTATTTTATTTGTTTGACATTGTAAGACAAAATCTAAGATTTTCTTTTCATCTAACTTTTCTGCATTTACTTGCCAAACTTTAGATACCATAATTTTCAAATTGTTATTTTGCTTTATTTCAGCAAGCTCGTTTGCAATGTTTGTAAGGGAATCTAACGTTCTATTGGACACATTAATCCTTACCAAGATTTCGCTTTTAGGTGAATCTTGTTGTATTAATTTTATCGCTGATAAAATTTGCGAATATGTCCCATTGCCATTGACCTTATATTTCCTTACCTTATCATGAATATTTTGCCATCCATCCAAGGTGATTTGAAAGCTCGGTTCATAGGGACTTAATTTTGCGACAAAGTCTTTGTCTATCAACGTTCCATTGGTAGTAAACGAAGTCGCCAAATAAAATCCATGTATTTTTGAGAGTTCATAAATGCTTTCGATTAACGAAAAAACAATATTTTTTTGCAACAAAGGTTCTCCTCCAAAGAAACTTAAAATTAATTTCTTAAAAGGCTCTTTGGTAATTTTCTCTTTGATATGCAATATGATTGCTGCGACCATTTCTGAAGTCATATGGGACTTTTCTATATGACTCTCGTAGCAATACCAACATTTTAAATTACAATCCATTGTTGGATTGACGATAATATGATAAATATCTTTAGAAAACTTACGTTCTTGTACTGAAGACAAATACTTTTTCTGTTCGTCATTTTCGTCTGTAACGATGAAACCATTAGCCTCTAATGTTCTATGTAAGTTGGGATTTTTTGTATTTAGTTTTTCAACATTATCTTTGCAGCTTAGATAGTCTTGGTATGCATTTTTACCTATAATTAATCTGGAATAATTATATGCGTTAAAGCATAACACAACATTTTCCATCTCAACAAAATGGTTATACTGACTATATTTCATATTCAATTTACTTGTTGTTTATAAATAATTAGGTACAACTATCTATTATAGTCGTACCTAATTCTTAGGGGTTAATAACACTTAGCAACCGCAATTGTTACATTGACAATTGTTACACTGAGGATTATTTTGCTCAAAGTTCTGATGTTGCTCCTTGTCATTGTTACCACCTGTAACAACAACCAAACAATCTTCAGTCAGAACATCTTCTCCCAACAAAGAGACTAATGTGGAAATTTTTCGTTCTTCCATACTTGATGTTTAAGGATCCTACCCTATTAAGTTAATAATGACTTTTCTTTTTGCTATAAAAGCGATACAAAAATAATGTTTTTATTTCGAAGTCACAAATATTTTCATACAGTTTAACATAAAAAACGTATAAAACATGTTTTTCTGTTCGTTCCGAACTATATTTTGTTGTTGCAAAGGAGAATAATAATATTCAATTAAGATTTTATATGGTTGCTTTATCCTATGAGGATAGCTGGCATCATTTCAATGTATGACTCTTAGTTTCAATTTGCATACATCAGAAGCAAAGACTTAACCTCTCCTTTCTATGTCTACTCTCGTATATACTCCGCCAACTTGCGGTTGGCTTTTCTCGCCCTCAGCCTCAAAGCCTCGTAGCTTGGCTTCGAGAACTTCACCGTGACAGACTTCGACAGCTTGCGAACCCTGCCCGTAGGCGGTCTTCCGCCCTTTTTCCTATTCTGTTCCTGTATGTTTGTCATTCGATATACTGTTTACAGTTGGTACACTCACTTTCTGCGACCGTCGGGAGCAAAATTCCTCCGCCCTCATGGTGGAGCGAGGCGTTTTGGGGTTCCCAAAACATAACCTCGCTCCCTCTCAGAACACGTTAGTTGGAACTACAGCCTTTCAGCTATCCACGTCCAAGGTCGCAGACCTTAATTCTCACAATTTGCGCCAAGCCTCGAAGTCCTCTTCATAAAGGCTTAGGTGGTGGCGCACGATGTTCTCGATGATGCCCGATACGCTCATGCGTCTCCCTCCGAGGATGCGGACGACACGATCAAGACGGTCTCGTACATCGGAACTGACGAAGACTGGCTTGCGGTCGTCAATCCTTGGAACTTGGAGGAAGGTCTGCTGATACTCCTCCAATGTCGCCTTGCGCTGCTTGCCACTGATGCGCTTCTGCGGATTCGGTGGCGATTGAGCCTCGTTCGTTGTTGTTTCCTCTCTATAGGGAGTTGTTGCAGCAACTTTCTCTACAATTGCTCTCAACTCTGGGTTCTCTACATCATCATAGAGAGAATCACAACTACTTGGATTGGCTTTGTTGCCATACGTAGATGGTTTAACAAAATCCAAATACTCTTTTTCCATCAGCTCCTTTTGCTCAGGAGCCAAGACTACATCTTTTGTTCTTGCCATAGCTTATGCTGTTTTATTTGTTAGTATAGTGGTCACGGTTTGCACCATTGACCGATTGTCGGGTGCAAAGTAAGTGTACTGAGTGCAGCCATGCAACTGATTGGGTGTAACGTGGCAATTTAGTTGTGGCTTGCTTATTTGCATACCGAGATAGTTGTGAGAACTTCAACGTATTTCTCAACTCATCATTGTTCATGTATTCGTTGCAGTCGTGCAAGTTTTTCTTGTTGTTTTTGGCGTTGAAGTCGGCAACCCCCGGCAACATACTGCCACAGAAATTGAAAACGCTTGTTTTTAGATTGCCGTGCCTTATCTTTGCACTCACAAACGTGGAGCACAGCATATGCGTGGAGCTTTGCGACATACAACATAGTATTAACTTAGAAAAAAGAAAAGTATGGGATTCATCGTATTCGAGGAAGAGGCATTCAACTATCTTGATGCCCAGTTGGAGAACTTCGTGAAGCGCATGGACAGAATCCGTGAGCGCAGTGAGGACAAGACCATGAACAAGTGGCTCGACACGCAGGACGTGTGTCAGACGCTCAACATCTGCCCACGGACAGTACAGACGCTTCGGGACAACGGAACTTTGGCTTATACGCAAATCAGCCACAAGACCTACTACAAGCCGGAGGACGTGATGGCTATCGTAGCAGTAGTGGAGGACA
>NZ_VZCB01000091.1 GCF_009494395.1 Segatella copri
CGTTTCCATCACGAAAGCCAATGTCAAGGTGTTGGAGGATGGCGACAAATGGCTCATCTATAACCGCAAGAAGACCGGAACACTTGCCAGGGTGAAACTCCTGCCCGAAGCATTGGAGCTGATGGCGAAATACGAGGACGAGGCAAGAGATACCCTTTTCCCATTGCTGAGCACGAATCGTGTTCGTATCGATCTCATCACCATCTGCAAGTTGGCGGAAACGAGCAAGACCTATTCCTACCATTCGGGGAGTCACAGCAAAATCTTTTATTGATTGAATATCAGCGAGTTAAATATTTTAAAGAATGTAACTGCTAACGATTTAGAAACGAGCTATATTCTTTTTCTTTCTCAACTTTGCAATATAAAAAGAACGCTTTTAATTCAAGAACAAAGATAAATCTAAAATCTGAAAAACAATACCTTTTGCTATTATTTTACGAATTATTATGATTTATTTATGAGTAGTATAATAGAATCGTAAAAATAATATCATAATGATGTTCATAGCAATGAAAGATCACGTTCGACATATTGTTTACGCACACGTTTGCGATATGTGTTAAAATATCAGCAAAAACAAAAATTTTTTAGCTTATTAGTTGCTTTCTTGGCTAATTTTATGTAAATTTGACGGCGTGAGTCCAAATATGGATTCAATGTGTTCATCAACAATATTATTAACTTATAACATTTGGTGGTATGAAAAATGTATTACTCTTACTAAGTGTTGTTTTTAGCAGTCTGTTTTCAACAGTTTCATTAGCACAGACAGCTAAAAGAATCTCAAAAGACGATGCGTTAGCCATCGCCCAGAAACAATTTGTGGGTAAGGATGTTGACTATTACATTCTTAGTAATAGCACATCTGCTGTTTGGAATATCTTTGTAGATGCCGAACCGATGAAAGGCTGGCAACACGATTGCTATGTTTTGACTATACCTAAGGCTACGACAACAGATATCAATACTATTCGGCCAAGAAAAGTATTGAGGAAAATGCCTCCAAAAGAAGATTATGCCCCTCTACTTGTCAAAAACCGTTATGGTAGTAATGCCAAGTCAAAACCACAGGTAAGAAAAGCAGCTTCTTCCAATGGAAGCAATGAGGTTGCACAAAGAACTTACGCAATAATATTGAGTGGTGGTGTGAACAAAAACTCCAACTATGAGCGTTATTGGAATGATTGTTCTTTTATATACCAAACATTGGTCAACAAGTATAGCATACCAAAAGGAAACATATATCCTATTATGTCAGATGGAGATAATCCAGCGGCAGACATGAGAAGTATATCTGGAGGATACAAATCACAGCCTCTTGACCTTGACAACGATGGTGTTGACGAGATAAAACTTGCAGCAACAAAAGCTAATGTAAAGAACACTTTAGGTACATTAGCCAACAAACTAAACAAGGATGACCATTTATTCATCTTTGTAATAGATCATGGTGGTACAGATGACTATAATACAAATTCATATATCTGTTTATGGAATTATGAAAGTTTGTATGATTATGAATTGGCCACAATGCTTGAGCCATTTACTTCAAAATTTGTAAATGTAAATGTTGTGCTTGGTCAGTGTTTCTCTGGAGGATTTAATGACAATCTTAAAAAGGTAGGTTGTGTCGTTGCATCAGCTTCAACAGGCAGCGAATCGTCTTGGGCTTGCTCGGACATTCCTTATGATGAATTTGTTTATCAGTGGACGTGTGCTGTAAATGAGGCAACTCATAGGAATGTGTCTGTAAAATCCGATGCGGACAAAAATGGTAGAGTGACTATGGACGAAGCTTTTATTTATGCAAAGGACAAGGATAGGGTTTCAGCTGAACATCCGATGTATACTTCTACACCAATTTCTGTTGGGGAAGATTTGGCTTTCACACATCTCGCTCCAGCTGTAGACCTCTATATGAAAGACAATCCAGAGGATACTGGCAAAGAGCCGAATTTGACTACTAATGAGTTTTGGAAGAGTCCATCAATATGGGTTCGCAACCAAGAAGACGGTATTTATGAACATCAAAATCCAGAATATTCATCAGATCATCGTGTGGCTTTTGTAAATGTTCGTGTCTATAACCGAGGCAAGGAAGATTTTAACGGTGAAGGCAAATGGATTCTGATTTACTGGGTTCAGGCATCCACTGGTATTACGCAAAAAGCCTGGAAAGGAAGAGAATTATATGAAAACAAATGGCAGACAGGAGGTGTTTTGGAGGCATGTCCTATTGATGAAAAGATAGAGGCAGGAAAATACAAGGATTTTTCGATGGATTGGAAGCTTCCTTATATGTTAAGGGAGTATCCAGAGGGCAATTTCCATTTCTGTTTGCTGGCAAAAATAATGGATACTCCGTATGATGATGGTTACTCTCCAGAAAAATCGTATTTTGATTTGAAAGGAAGTAATGACCAAGTACAGAAAAACGTAACTATAATTCGTAAAAAAGACACAGAGAAATTTTTCAATGTGTATGTTCGTAACACCTCAACATTGGATAAGGCCTATACACTCGAACTCATTCCTCAGACAGAAGCCGATGCTACTTTATACCAGAGAGCAAAAGTTGAAATGTCCATGAGTCCTAAGATATATGATGCATGGGAACGTGGTGGTTTAAAATCGCAAGATATTGAACTCGTATCGCCTCAATCAAATGCACCAAACTTGCGCAAAGTGAAGTTTGCGTCTCCACAAAGTAAAATACAAAACATTTTACTTAAAGGGGATGAATTTGACATAGTACAATTAAAATTTGATTTTAACAAATACACATTCGATGGTGCAACATATACATATGACTTAGTCCAGAAAGACGAGAAGGGGAATGTTATTGGCGGTGAGACTTTTGTCGTTGAGTCGCCTGTACTTACACTTAAACCTATAGAAGGTCCTGTTGTAACTACAAAACCATTTAAGGATGGATTACTTCAACTAAAAGTCAATAATTCTTCAGACTTTAATAGTCTAAAATGGATTGATGGCAAAGGTGAGACTTTAGGAAACAAAGAATCTATTAATGTATCGCCAAGAATAAACGGAAACGACTATACCGTTGTTGCGATGACGAATGATGGAGAAATTGCAACGCAGAGCATATCTCTGGAGAACTTATATGGAATACAATCAATATCAACTGCAAATGACAATATTGTAGTAAAATTGAAAGAAGCAGCTCCGGATAATGCTTCTGTTGAGGTAAAGAACATAACTGATGGAATAGCGCAAGTGTCATGCCAGATTTCCGCAGGAGCAAATGTTGTTAACTTTGATGGCTCAAATTTATCCAAAGGTGTGTATGTAGTTTGCTATATTGTAAATTCAACAGTTGTTGATCAACAAAAAATTAGAATAGAATAATATAAATAAATGTCACGTGTGATTTATTACAATCACACGTGACCTTAAAATATAATTTGTTATGAAAATATTGCATTTCTTGTTTTTTCTTTCCCTATTTACTACTTCTGTATATGGACAGGAAATTGATACTACTTTTGTTGGAAAAATACAGACGGCCATATTGAACCGTCCTGTTTACAGGTATTCAATAAATACCCCAACAAGCACAGAAGATGACCATGATTTTGTGGGTTTGGACATAACATCAAAGGCAGGAAACTTGGCTGGTGCACTGGGAGACAACATTTATAATGTAGACTCCTTGGTGGTTAGAGGAACTGTGGATGCTGCTGATATTCGTACTCTTTGGGATGCTTCTTTCAAAGGAAGGCTTTCTGTCATAAATCTTGAAAATGCTGAGATAGAGAATGGAATTGTCCCAGAAGATGCCTTTTGGCATCAAAATGAACAGTTGGACCCAAGTGGGGAATTTATAAACACTATCCATCTAAGGAGAATCATCCTGCCAGATGGAGTCAAACGAATAGAAGAAGGTGCTTTCATGTATTGCATCAATCTGGAAGAGATAAACATACCATCGTCCTTACAATATTTGGGAACTTACGCATTTTCGGATTGTGTAAGTCTGAAGACTGATCCATTGATATTTCCTGAAGGCTTTGAAAGGTTTGGACAACTGGTTTTCTCAGACTGTAGTAGTTTGACAGGTAAAGTAGTATTGCCTTCTACCATTAAGGAAATAGATGATGGTGCTTTTTTCAGGTCAAAAATTACGTCTATCAATTTACCAGAGGGACTGGAAAGAATAGGCCTGGCTGCATTTTATGCATGCCGTCTAGAAGAAATATGGATTCCAAATTCTTGCCAAGACCTATCTAGTCCTACTCTTTTTCAACAGAACTATTTCTTGAAAAGAATACATTTACCAGAAGGATTAGACAGGATTCCTAATAGCTTTGCTTCTGCTTGTTTTAAACTACAAGAGGTAAATATACCATCCTCTGTAAAAAGTATTGGCAAAACAGCTTTTCAACAATGCCACTCATTAAAAAAGATAGAGTTACCAAATGGACTTGAAACGATAGAGAAAGATGCCTTCTGGCACTGTGACTCTTTGGAACAGATAGTCTTTCCTGCAACATTGAAAATGTTGGGACAAGAAAGTTGTTCCTACATACCAGAATTAAAACGTATATATTGTATGGCCTCCGAACCTCCTGTATGCGAGGAAAGCACCCTTAATCCGGGGGATACCCCATTTGGCGATTACGATCCAGTTCATAATCTAAGTACTCCCAATGACATTCCGGTTTATGTTCCTGTCGGTACTGCTGAAAAATACCGAAAGGCTTGGGGATGGGATCGTTTCACTAATTTTATAGAGACAGATGATTTCCCGACAGCAATACACAATGTCACCATCGAACACTCTAATTCCAACAATCGAATTTATGATTTAAATGGCAGAGAAGTGATAAATCCGCAAAAAGGACAGGTGTACATTAAAAATGGAAAGAAGACATTATTTGCTTATTGAAATAGTTGAGGAGGAGAAGTAACATTTTCTCCTCCTCATTTATTATCCAAGCATAATGACCATAGTTCCTTCATTACTATTCATTTAGTTTTTCTTTTATTCTTTTCGCTTCATTGCTTAGTTGTTTGGATAGACTATCCTTGTACTCTGCCATTTGTTTCATTTCATAGTGATGATGAACAGAATCCTCGTAAGCAACAATACGTTTTCTAACGTTGTCTATAACATTTTCATCTCGTTGCACATTGAAATGCTTTTCGATATAACGAATATTCGGGTCATCAGATGGTAGTACCATCTTCAATGTCCTATACTTCAAGTCTGCCTCCTCCCAATCTTGGTGCTCTCGCCATTGGGTAAGATTGCCCCAAATGGATATTACAAGTGATAGAGCCATGCCAACAATGAAAAGAAGAACATACTTTGAAGTTGGCTCGAAGCGATGGGTGACAATCTTCTTTTGAGGTGTATTGCTTATGTTGTCAAGTCGCTCTTGCAGGTCTTTTGATGCAGCATCTTGCTCTTGCTTCAGCTGCTTAACCGTATCAAACAAGAGCTTGCTTCGCTGTTCTCTGTTACTTGTTTCTTTCTTGGTAAGGTCGGTAAAGATACAGATAGCCTCTCTTAATCTTACCAATTTGTCAATAGCTTCCCCTTCTTTTACAGCCATAGCAAGAATAGCTTTTTCAAGTTTGCTTGTATCAACACTTACAGAGACCGGAGTGCTTTCCGCCTCTGTATTCTTTGGTGAGGCAGAAAGTTCATCGACTTTTTGCTCCAATCTCTCAACTGTGCCGTAGATGGCTTCTAACATTTCTTCTTTCATGTTCGATTCTAATTTTAAGTTTATGACTTGCATCAAAGGCTAAAGCCTCTTCTGCGTTTCTTCTTTTTCTTCTTGGATGATTCATCCTCTGGGAATTGCTCAAAGGTCTGTGCATTGGCAGGAGCAAAAAGTCCTATGGAAGAAATACCATTCCATGGGTTTTGGCTGCTCTCCGACATGAATGACAACAGCTCGTCCTTGAAACTACCTTGCTCATATTGTTGAGTAGAACTGGCTCTTGCTGATAAATGGTTCTCCATTACCTTAAATCTCGTGTTCAGCTTGCCAAAGCTATAGTCTCGGCTAATCTGCGTACCCTTGAAGCTATATCCATCCTTACTAAAGCGGATGCCTTGAACCTTGGTTCGCTCCTTATCCTTATAGACAAACTCTAAGTGAACACCTCGTTTTGCAAGTTCATTCTTGAACTTCTGCCAACTATCAGCACCTTTCAAGGCCTCCTTGACGGCATTGTGAACCTCGTATTTGGCACGCTCTGCATTGCGCAATTTGCGAGTGTTAGTCTTGCTCTTGTCCGTTCCGTAAGTCAATCCATACTTGGATTTTAGAGCCTTGGTCACTTGCTCATTACGCCTGTAATCGCGGGCGTCTGATATGAGTTTGCCCTCATTGTTGATGCGGTTATACACGATATGACAATGTGGATTGTCCGTGTTGTGATGCCTTACGATGATGAATTGAGTATCGGTGATGCCCATCATCTGCATATATTCAAGGGCTATCTTAGCCATGAACTCATCCGTCAAACGTGGCTTGTCCTCGGGCTTGAAACTGAGTGCAATGTGTCCCACAGGCTTCTTAATCCTTGGATTTAGCTGTCTTTGCAGCTCAAAACTTTGTACTATCTCGGCATTCGTGCCGAGTAACACTCCATCGGATGCAAGGATTTTCGCCTCGTCCTTGCCTGTCACGTAGCGGACGCAACCACCAAAGGATGCACCTTTCTTTAGCTTGCCTATCATGTGGTATCCTCCTTTCTGCCCATACTGCTTGGCTTCGGTTTATAACTTGCTTGGCGATACTCGCCAAGGATTGCTTTCAATCTTCTCAACAAGTCCACCACATATACATGGGTCTCATGGAAACCTCTCTGATGCGACAGCTTGGTAAGTTGGTTGAGGTTGTTCGCCATGCCAATGAGGTTCTTGGCGATGGCTACCGTCTCTGCGTTGTGTCCGCTGACCACCTCGCCGTTCAAGGCGGACTCACGGATGTACTCCGCCAACTTGCGGTTGGCTTTTCTCGCCCTCAGCCTCAAAGCCTCGTAGCTTGGCTTCGAGAACTTTACCGTGACAGACTTCGACAGCTTGCGAACCCTGCCCGTGGGCGGTCTTCCGCCCTTTCTCTTGTCTTGTTCCTGTACGTTTGTCATTCGATACACTGTTTACAGTTGGTACACTCACTTTCTGCGACCGTTGGGAGCAAAAAATCTCCGCCCTCATGGTGGAGCGAGGCGTTTTGGGGTTCCCAAAACATAACCTCGCTCCCTCTCAGAACACGTTAGTTGGAACTACAGCCTTTCAGCTATCCACGTCCAAGGTCGCAGACCTTAATTCTCACAATTTGCGCCAAGCCTCGAAGTCCTCTTCATAAAGGCTTAGGTGGTGGCGCACGATGTTCTCGATGATGCCCGATACGCTCATGCGCCTCCCTCCGAGGATGCGGACGACACGATCAAGACGGTCTCGTACATCGGAACTGACGAAGACTGGCTTGCGGTCGTCAATCCTTGGAACTTGGAGGAAGGTCTGCTGATACTCCTCTAATGTCGCCTTGCGCTGCTTGCCACTGATGCGCTTCTGCGGATTCGGTGGCGATTGAACCTCGTTCGTCAGCTCGTCCTCCATGTTGGAGGTTGTTGCAGCCACATTCTCTGTCACAACTTCTAAATCGGAGTTCTCCACCTCTTCAAAGAAAGAGCTATGTTTTTGGGCATAGTCTTTACCATAAGTGGATGGTTGAAGCGAAGCCATCACCTCCTGTGTCATTTTCTCCTGCTGTTCAGGAAACATTTTCGTTTCTTTTGTTCTTGCCATAGCTTAACTTGTTTAAATTGTTGGTATAGTGGTCACGGTTTGCACCATTGACCGATTGTCGG
>NZ_VZCB01000053.1 GCF_009494395.1 Segatella copri
GCATCCCATCCTATAACTTCCTGGCGTAAACTGGCAGCATCCATCGCCGGCTTTGTCTTGATTTCGGGTATTGCCTTTGCCGCAATCCATACTTACATCAAGCGCAGCCAGGAACCAATCCAGGTAACCGCAGACACTCATCCGGAAGTCATAAAATCAGATTCCGCAAAGCAGGTAGCAGCAACGGATTCCCTGACTCATCCGAAACCAGAAAAGCCAGCCATTCACAAGACTTTCGAGAATGTGGCTTTCGAGCAGATGATTTCAGAGATTGCTTCTTATTATGATTTACAAGTGAAGTTTGAGAATAACGAGGACAAGACCCTCCGCCTCTATTACGAATGGAACAGTCATTCGAGCATCGAGAACATCGTAAAAGAACTGAACCAATTCGAGAATGTAAACATCGAATTGCAACAAAACGAGCTGATTGTAAAATAACAAGCTTATCAAAAGTAAGCATAATATTATCGACTCTCAAAGTAATCATAAAGTTCTATGTTCAAAGCTCAAAGTTAAAAGTTAAAAAGTATCATTATGAGAAGATTTTCAGCCATCATATTCCTGCTGTGCACGTTCGCCCTGGCGATGAGCGCACAGCACATCCAGCGCAACTATCACGACCGCAGCATGTCGGACGTACTCATCGACCTCGACAAGGCTTCCAAGCGCTACAAAATCAGTTTCATCTACAACGAACTGGAGGATTTCACAGTTACCCAGAACGTGAAGACAGCCAATATTCCCGATGCCATCCGCAAGGTAATCGGTTTCTATCCAATGCAGATGACCGTGGGCGACAGCCTCATCACGGTAGAATGCATACGCAAGAGCGAGCGCAAGCTGATAGGCAGACTGATAGACAATCACAATCTTCCTGTAGAATTCGCCAATATCCAGCTGCTCAACCCGAAGGATTCCTCCTTTCTCTGTGGAGGCGTGAGCAACGCCAATGGCGATTTCGTCATCCCCTGCCAGCAGAAACAGGCCCTCATGAAGGTTTCGTTCGTAGGCTACAAGACGATTTGCAAGCTGGTATCTATTGCCCGTATCGGAAATGTGAGGATGCAGGCGAATTCATACTTGTTGAAAGGTGTGACCGTTGAAGCCGCAAAGGTTGTAGAAAAAGTAGATAGACAAATCATCTTCCCTACAAAAGAGCAGGTGAAAACGGCTTCCAATGGTTATGATCTGTTGGACAACTTGTCTTTGCCTACCATTATCGTAAATCGAGCAGAACGCAAAGTTCTGTCATTAAAGGGCGGAGATGTGCAAATACGCATCAACGATGTCAAGGCTAGCATGCAAGATGTATTGGCTTTGCAGCCGGATGAAGTTACAAAGGTGGAATTTATCAATGTTCCAGGACTCAAATATGGAGACAGCAATCTGGATGCAGTCATCAACTACCAGGTCCGCCGACGCTATGCCGGTTATGTGGGTGGAGTTTCTACGATGCAAGGCACCAAGGCAGGTTTCAATAATAGCGACGGTTATTTCAAATACAATGTGAAGAAATCGGAATTCAGCATCAACTACAGTTTCTCCTATCGCTCGGTAGAGGAACGAAGCTATGAGAGTCTCGGTACTTATCATCTGCCCACAGGAGAAACTCTACATCGCAATTATTTAGGTTATGATTCTCCGTTCCTATACACCACCAATAATGTACAGTTGGGTTATAATCTTAGTGAGCCAGACAAATATACATTGAATGTACGGTTGAATTTCTACAATCACAACAGTCCTGTGAGAGGCATGAACCAGCTTTATCAGGAAAGCGGCAAGGCAAATCAATATCTGCAAAACAACAGAAAAATGCTGGAGCAGATTCCATCTCTGGACATTTATTATTCGCTCAACATGCCCCATGACCAGAACCTGGCTCTGAACCTGGTGGGTACTTACATCGGCACAGATTACCAGTATCGTATGAGGGAATATACGTTCAACAAATCGCCGGATGAATCTGTAAAGAACGCTCCGCTGACCGATTACAGTTATGATGCAACTGGTAGAAAGCGCTCTCTTATTGGTGAAGGAACATACAGCAAGAACTGGAAACAGATGGCTTTATCGGTAGGTGGACAATATAATATCAGCCACACAGATAACATCTATGTGGGAAGCAGTAATGCTGATACGGAATTGAAGTACAGCAATCTCTATCTTTTCACCCAGCTACAGGGACAGCAGAAGTGGTTCAGTTATCAGGTGGGAGTTGGTGCAACCAGGTCTTCAATCCATCAGGGGGAGAACGGATACAGCAAATGGCTGTTTCGACCACAGGTAACTTTACAGGCAAAGGCTAGCGACCGTCTGAGTTTTAAATGGAGCAGCAAAATCACGTCAGACATCCCAAGCCTTTCCGACTTGAGCGAGTTGCGCCAATATTCCAACAGCTTTGAGGCGCGTGACGGCAATAGCGGTCTGAAGCCATTTACCGGCTACAACAATACCTTGTCGGCTTCCTGGAACATTCCGCTGATGTCTGTGTACCTGGAGGGAAACTGGACGTATTACGACAAGCCTATAGCTACTTCTATCTTGCCCGAAAAGCGGGAGGATGGCTCTTATCTCTTTGTGAGCAAACCGGAGAATCAGAAGAGTCATGATTACAAGCACCTGCTGTTGACTCCTGAAGTTCACCTCATCAAGGATCATCTGGATTTGAACCTTATGTGCGAGTATCAGAATGTCAAGACAAAGGGTTTGGATTATTCCCACGAGTTCAATTACTTCAGTTATGGAGCAGAAATTCGGTACATGACGGGCAATTGGAACATTGGTTATGGTGCCTATAAGGTGGAAAAGAGTTTTTGGGGAGAAAAGACAAACGGCGGAGAGCCAACCTCCAATCTTGCCGTAACCTACAATTATAAGAACTGGCAGTTTGGCGTTCTCGGATTATTCGTATTCTATCCTCATGGCTGCGTGTATAAGGATGAACTTTTCAACAAGTATGTGCAGCAGAAGAACAAGGTACGCCTTGCTGACCAGGGCAACATGCTTGTCTTTGCTGCCAGCTTCAACTTCAGCCATGGCCGCAGATACCATACAGGCAGCCGTAAGCTGAACAATAGCGATAGAGATAATGGTATCAGATAAAACGACGACTTGTAGTTATAAAAAATAATCTTTCTAACTGGGAAAATATTTTTTTCCAGTTAGAAAGATGAAATTCTATTATTCAGTATTCGTTATGGAAAACCTTATAGGGGTCCATCTGCTGCATTTTTTCCTTTATTTTCTGCTCTATTCCCTCTGATGGTTCCGGAATTTCGGCACCCATTTCCTTGGCAGCAGCCTCATCCTCGGCAGCACCGGCACTATCACCCAGACTTCTACGAACCTCGCTGCGCTCACGATACGCATCAATAGAGAAAGGATTAACATCCATCACCTTACCGTAGGTCTGTTCAGCCTCCTCCATCTTTCCCTGCGCCTTCTCTACACGAGCCTTCAGCAACAGCACATCCTCGTTGCCCGGAATATGCTCATAGAGGAAAGTTGCATCGAGTTCTGCCTCGGAAAGCTGAGCCTGATCCAACAGGATGCTGCCACGAAGCAATCGGGCGGCATAGAAATCCTCACGCTTGCCTATCGCCTCAGTCAGCATCGACACAGCACGGAGGGCATCGCCCAGCCCTCTGCAGGCTCTGGCATAGAAGAAATACGTCTCTACATTCTCAGCATCCAGCTGCAGAGCCTTATCGCATACCTCCGACATGGCAGTATAGTTCTCCATCATATACGCCACATCCGCCATACGCAGCAACACCGCCACGTTGTCAGTCTGTGCCTCTGAGATTTTCTGCAACTGGGCGTAAGCCTGCTGCAGGTTGCCCATAGAGATGTAAGCCTGCGAAAGATAGTCGCGGCATTCCAGATCTTCAGCATTCAGCTGCAGAGCTTGTTCCAGAAACTTGGCAGCAAGGTCAAATTGATGCATACGGAGAGCACGCACACCATCATATTTCACCTTGTCGAAGTCCTTTTCCTTCGTTTCTCTCACTTCTTCGGTAGTTTTTTGCCCACCAAATAGCTTTTTCAATATGTTCATAATCCAACAGTTTATTTTGGTTTTGAATTGTTTTTGTTGAAATCGTATCAAACGACAGGGCAAAAATACGAATAAAATCCCGAAAAACGCCCCTTTTTTGGAAGAAATATTTTCTTTTTTCTGATTACGAGAAGAAAAAACATAAACTGAGACGGGCAGCCAACAACCTCATAAGTGTCTGCTTCTTAGCGAGTTATAAGTATTTCTCAATTCTACTAAAGGCTTCAAACGTCTCAGTCTCAGTTGTCTCAGTTGTTTTTCAAGTACCCCCTCTTCTTCTTTTATTCTTATATATATTATACATATATATATAATTAATTAATAATCAACAAGTTACAAAAGTAAAAAAGGGAAAGAAAGAGAAAAAGGGGAAAATGATACCCCCTTATTTTTTAACTGAGACACTGAGACACTGAGACTGCTTCTAATTAATTGGAATGCCACTTTTTGCATTAACTGTCTGATAATAAGCCTTCTAGAAGAAGAGAAGGCGTTCCAGTTCCAGTTGTTCCAATTAATTTTTCAGCATATCCCTTCTACCCCTATTTTTATATATATATTTATATATTATATATATAATTAACTAATAATCAATATATTATATAATATAAAGAAATAAAGAGAAAGGACAAACGAAAGATATGAACCCACTCAAAATTAATTGGAACAACTGGAACAACTGGAACAATTGGAACAACCGGAACGCAGCCAACCGGAGCAAGCTAATTGGAACGCAGCCCCCCAGGGAAATCCCCTCTTCTCTAGAAGGCAAGCCCAATCCATTTGCTTTTCACTTTAGGAACAGAAAATCATAGGAAAAACATTAATTTTCCTTAAACAAACCGCTTTCTAGGATTATTTCGAAGTATAGTTAGAAATATTTTCGGATTTTTGCAAAGTATACTTTAAAATATTTCTGTATGGACAAGCAAATTATCAAAAGAAAGCCTTTCCAGGCTATCACGGTTACATCATCACCCGTGATTACCAGACCCAAATAATGGCAGATGGCTATACGATAGAGGTAGTACCTATCTGGAAATGGCTACTACAAGACAACAACTAGAGCTTTAAAGAGCAAAAAGAGATTTTAGATAAAAACAGAAACTTTCCTTTTCAAAAGGAAATAATTGCCGATTTCTTTCCTTTTTAGAAGGAAAGTTTGTATCTTTGCAACCGAGTGTAGGTAGCTACATATTAACAATAAAATAATCAGTAATAAAGAAGGTACACAAATGGAACTACGCAGCACATTTCAGTCAATCATTTCCTTGCACCAAGAGGAATTACCTTTTGCCTTGCAAGAGAGAAGCACCCAACTTCCGTTGGATGGAAACCGCATCGTGACTGTTACTGGCATTCGCCGTTGCGGAAAGTCATCATTATTGGGACTTACGATTAATCGTCTGCTACAACAAGGAACTCCAAAAGAGCGCATCCTCTATGTTGGCTTCGACGATGAACGTTTTCTTTCCATGTCGCCCGAAAACTTCGATGAATTGCTGCAAGCTTATCGTGAAATGTATCCTGATACATCGCTTAAGGATGTTTATATGTTTTTTGATGAGATACAACTCATAGAGGGCTGGGAACTCTTTGTTCTCCGAGTGTATAAGAATTATTGCAAGCATATCTATGTAACAGGTAGCACAGCCAAGATGCTTTCTGAAGAAATGGCTTCCGCTTTGCGAGGATGGCCTGACGAATATCGCGAGTATCCTTTGAGTTTCAAGGAATATTTGGCGTTCAAAGGCACCAAGGCAAATCCATTTAGCGAAGCTGGAAAGGCAAAGATGGCGGTCTCCTTCCGCGGTTATTGCGAGGAGGGCGGTTTTCCAGAGGTTGTTCTCGAAAAAAGCAAGATGGAAAAAGTAAAAATCCTGCAGTCTTACTTCAACACCATGCTCTTCAGGGATATGGTGGAGCATTATCATATCGGAGCTTCTCCTTCGGTGGTGCGTTATTTTTTAAAGCGTGTGATGAACAATCTCACGAAGCCGACTAGCGTGAACAATATTTATAACGACTTGAAATCGCAAGGTTTAAAGGTCTCCAAGGATTCCCTCTATCTGTGGCTCGACTATGCTTGCAACATTTTCATGTTTCGCAAAGTGGAAAAATACGATAAGTCGATGGTAAAACAGCGTTCTGCTCCTGCCAAGTATTATGTGACTGACATTGCCCTGCGCAATGCCGTATTATTGCCTGAGAGCGAAGATGCAGGCAAGGCTTTGGAAAATATCGTTTATCTCAACTTAGAGAGAACGCTTGGAGAAGAGGACGGGATATTCTACTTCTATGAATCGAAGGAATGCGACTTCGTTGTGAAAAAGGGCGAGCGTGTAGCTGAGCTGATACAAGTCTGTTGGACATTGAATGATGATAACGTAGAACGAGAGATAGGAGGCTTGATAGCTGCCTCCTCGGTTACAGGTTGCAAACAGGGAAAAATCATCACTTTCTCCCAACGAGAGACCTTCGAACGAGATGGGATAAGGATTGAGGTTATGCCGATATGGGAGATGGAATAGGAAAAGGGGCAAGACCATGGCTTAAAGCACCATGATCTTGCCCTTTTCTATTCTGACTTTTGCCATACCCATCTCGTTCAACGCCGTGATGATTTCCTGCAGACTTGCCCTGCGGGAGAAGCGGAAGTGGATGAGCTTATCCATATTCGCCTGGGATTGGAAGACTACGGTCTTGTTGTACCAGGCTCCGATGTCGCTCATCGCCTCTGCCAGCGTAACCTGATCCATATCGAAATCGCCTTCCAGCCAATCGGAGGCTGAAGAGGAAGCCTTAGACACCACTATCTTATCCGCCTGGAGCGTAGCAGTCTGCCCTGGGCGCATTTCCACCTCAGTATCGGCATTGCTCACCTTCACCTTGCCCTGCATCAGGGTTACCTTTGGGGCATCCTTGCGATAGGCTTTCACATCGAATATGGTACCTAATACCTGCGTCTGCATCTCGCCCGCCTTTACCACGAAAGGCCGATGAGGGTTCTTGGTTACCTCGAAATGAGCCTCGCCCTTCAGACGGACTTCCCGGACTTCTGCATCATCGAAAGATGCAGGATACTCGAGCGTAGAATTGGCGTTGAGCATCACCTTGGTGCCATCGCTCAGCGTTACCAATGTGGTGGTTGCTGCCGGGGTAGAAACCACGCAATAGCCATCGCTCAGGGTCTGCTCTACCTGCTTGGGAGAAGTGACCTCTGAGAAAAGCTCCATGGAGAACTCCGTAGGCTGAGAAATCTCCTGGGATGAACGGAAAATAAAAAGGAAGAGGCTTGCCGCTACAGCTACAGATGCTGTAATCCAAGTCAGGATTCGGGCTTTAGAAACCTTTCTGGAAGAAGATTCACCTTCGATTTCCCTTTCGATTTCGTTTCCATTTTCTCTTCCGATTTCATCCTCTATCTTTTTCTCAGACAATTCATTTTCTGCCTTCTGTAGATGTTCCTCCTCAGAAGAAATATGCTTCTTCTCGAAAGCTTCCCAAGCCGCCAGCGTTTCTTCCTTCGAAGGCTCATCGCCCAAGGCTTCCCCGAATATCTGGGAAAGCCGGGCATCAGAAACATTTTCTGAAACTTTCTCAGAAGCATTCTCAGAAGCATTCTCAGAAACATTTTCTGATACAGAATCCATTCTATAATCCAGTTCTTGATCTTGATTCTTATTCATGATTTTTCCTTAAAATTCTTCTATAATCTGCTGAATAGCTTAAAATGAGCGATTTATAAGTGTTCA
>NZ_VZCB01000071.1 GCF_009494395.1 Segatella copri
GCTGGAGCTGGTTCTGGTTCTACTGGCTTCTCCTTCTTGGTAGCACTCTTGCCCAAGTTGATGCGGAGACCAGCGAGAGCGTTGAAGTACCAGTCTGGGTTGTCAGCGTTCTTTGAGTTGTACTTATCAGTGGTGATGTTGGCGTTACCCTCAATCATGATGCTGACAGCCTTGCTAACCTTGAACTCCAAGTCGAGACCCGCACGACCGAAAGGACGCACCTTAGTGCCATCCCAAAGATACTTCAAGTTATACTTGTCGAGGTCCTTGATGTGAGCACCAATCTCGTTGGCCTCGTCATTGCCCCAAGCGATGTTGGCACCACCGCCAACAAATGCAGTTACGTTGAACACACGGTTAGGATTCCAACCACAGAAGAGGTTGCTGAGGTTGAACATGAAGTCCAAGCCCGGAGCCACATAGTTGAACTTGTAGTCGGCAGAGAATGGAGCATCGCCCACCTTGTCACGGTAAGCAGCCCATCCTCCCTTGCTCTGCCAGCCGTTAGCCTGCAAGCGCATACCGAATACAGGAGAGAACTGGTAGCCCAAGCCCAACTGAACGTTAGGAGAAATCAAGTCACCAAACTTAGCTTCACCGAGTGTGTACTGAGCACCGCCCTGGAGATCCAGGAATGCGTGCTTCTTAAACTGATACTCATTGCCATCCTTGTCTGTGTAGGTGGCCTGTGCCATTGCAGCAGTGCCCATAGCGAGCATAGCTGATGCCATAAATAATTTCATTGGTTTCATAACTTAATACTATTAAAATTATTTTTTAATAACTTTCTTTCCATTAACAATGTAAATACCAGGCTGGTTGATCTTGGTAACCTTGCGACCATACAAGTCATAGATGACTTCATTCTCAGCACCATTGCCCAATTCAACATCTGTAATGCCAGTTGTGTTATCCACATCAACAGGAATAACAGTGCGTGGATTTGCAACGCAAGAGCTAGCAGAAACTTGAGTTTTATCCATCAGGAACTTACCAAAGTTTATATCACCATAGGTACCCTGTTCAAATACTAAAGCATATTTCTTTGGACTGAGATCACCAGACTCAATAGGTGTATCAAGAACAAGTTTCAATGTTGGAGTTGTCGGATCGGATGGATCTACATACTCTTCCATGTGTCCGGTACGAACTGTTGCATTATTATCAAACACTGCAATTCTTACGATTCTATCCTTATTGGCAACAATACCATCATAAAGACCACTATAGTTCTTAATCAATACGTTATTCAAATCAGTATCCTTAACTGGTCCATTTACTTCTGGAGAAATCTGAATGGCAGTATATGTAAAGTTGATGCCAGCATCATCAGGAGAACCATTCTTCCCGATAGTAAAGGATACCTTGATAGCCTGAGTCTTCACTTCCTTTCCATCCAACTCGTAGTGGAATGTACCTTCAGGGATTACCAACCAATAATCACCCTTTGCAAGATCTTTCAAAGAAATGGTAAACTGGTTGTTCTTACCTTCAACAGCAGCAAACTCAACATCCTTCTTACGCTCATTCTTCATATTAGCAATATAAGCGTCAGCATCTTTAGCCACAACAGCCTCATTCAGCTTATCAAAAGTAAGTACCAAAGGAACTGTGTTATCAACTACGATGCGTGACTTCAAAGAATAATCAGTATTTACTGTCTTGATTGCTTCTGCTGGCATATCAGTCTCTGTAAAGACGAAAGCACTTGAAAGCTTGTGCTGATAATATGGCACAGCAATAGAAGCATCAGTCTGATAGAGCCCCTTCTCATGATTAGCCAATGCATAAGCAGGCATTTCTTCACCTAAAGAGTTCTGACAAACTCCATAGATTGAAAGTGAGCCAAGCATCTTTTCAGCGTCATACTCAGCACCTTCCTCCAATATAACCTGAGCAGAATCCAGTTTTGCAATGGTCAGATTAACTTCCTTTGAAGTAGCATCTTCAACCAAGCCACTAATAGTCAACATCTTGTCATCAGCATTCTTCAAGCAGACGATGCCATTATTATTGGTAGCCTCAAAAGCCATCGCTTTGGCTTCATCTTCTACAAGTGACAGTTTGTTTTCAACAACGCCAAGATACAACTTCTTGTTTTCAGCATTGACATTGGCAATATGGTACCACTTCTGGCTTGCAGGAAGAATGATTTCCTTTTCAGCATAATAATCTTTCAAAGCTTTGCTCACATCTTCATCAGTCGGTTCACCTTGAACCAATTCTTTCAATGCTACATAAGCAGCACTGGTCTCTGCTGGATAACCTACACTCTTATTAGTAACAAGTGCCTTAGCCTTTTTGAGTATCTCAGAATCGTCAATCACATATTTCAACTCAAAAGCAGAGTTTGAACGCTCCAATTCTGTGTCTCCCTTCATACCATTGTAAACAACCTTAGCGGGAACAACCAATGTATAAATTGCCTTATCAGTAATTGGCTCTGTTCGATTCAAGATATTGAAGTTTACCTTGGTTTCATCAACCTTGGCTGCTTTTACAGACAAATAAGGTTCACCATTCTTCAACAAACGAATATTGGCGGTTTCATCAACAAAGCCAACTGTCTTACCAAAATCGGCAGTAATGTTGAGTGGCAGTGTAAGAATATTACCCTGCTCAGGTGTAACAGAAACATAATTGAAAGGAACCTTGATAGTTACCTTGATCTTGATTTCCTTATTTTCAAATCCATCCTTGTCTTTAAAGCTTCCAGCAGGAACAGTAATTGTATAATCACCATCCTTTGCAATAGGAGTAGAAGCAACCAAAGTCACAACATTATTCTGGATGGTAGCTTTCAGATTTTGAGAATTAGTACCATCTGAAATTGTAATCTTCGAACCATCCTTAACAGTCATGGCATGGTCGAAAGTAAGATGCAACTGATTAAATGCATCTATTACACTACCATCAGCAATGTCACTCGTTGCATCCAAAACAGCTGATGGAACAGTATAATATACGGTTATCTTTTCTATTTGAGCAGCAGAAAAACTGTTTTTATATACTAAGTCATGGATTGGTAACCCATCGGAGTTAATCCATGTTCTATATCCATCAGTCTGAGTTCCAAGTTCTTCATCATCAACTCGCAAATCTCCAACAGAACTTCCATCAGAGAAAGAAACTCTTTCTAACTGAGCATCCTTTGGAGCATGAACCTTCAAATTCGCTTGTTGGCAAACTCGGAGATAATAAGTAGTAACACCAGTCCAGATATTGGTAAAATTATAGATGGAAGAACCCAGTCCTTGTTTTCCAAGATCAAAATCGATGGTGATATCCTTATTGGTAAAGGTCTTATCTGTAATATTGATTTCCTCATTATTACCAGATGGAGGAGTAATAGCAGGATTCAAGCCCAGCGGATAGCTGAAGTCAAATTCTGCTGTTCGCTGTATCTGTGCAAAACCTTGAACAGATACCAAAGTCATTAGTATGGCAAACAAAGATTTCTTCATAATAGATAATTTATATCATGATTAGCGCAATGTCATATCAATTTGATCGGCTGGAGTCTTCACACAGAGCTTCCAAGTACCGTCAACCTTTACAGGATTAAACATGTACGATGTTTTTGCAGGTTCCGGAGTACCAGCCTGTTCTGCTGTAGCAAAGGTTACTGCATACTTTACATCATTACAACCTTCCAACTGGAACGAATAATAGATACGAGTATATTCCAACACTGGGAATGTCTTAAACTTGTTAAGATATCTTTTTCTTGTCTTCTCAGAGAGAGGCTTGATTTCCTGAGTAGAATCAGTATACTCATATAGACTAGCCAAAACATGATTATAGTCTTTAGCCTTCAGCTGCTCCATAGCAGTATCACAAAGCTTCAACATTTGTGCTGTATCCTCTTTGCTCAGTTCCATTCTGAATTCTTCAACTTGCTGTTCGCGGCTTTTCTTTTTATCACCACTACAAGATCCGAAAGAGAGAATCAATATAAGCGAAAGAGAGAATAATATAAGTTTCTTCATTTCAAATATGATTTAATGAAAAGAGGGTGTGCCGCTCTTTTAGGCACACCCTCTGATTAGAGCTATTTAAAATCTTTTAAATAGGATTAGTCACCGATAGTTGGCTTGATTGTAAACTCAACCATTCTTGTGAATGAACCCCACTCATAAGTAATAGTTACAGGAACCTTAACCTTGAATGTTTCAACATTACCACCATTGTTGTAGTACCAGATAGTACCGAACTTAGCCTTGTTTGCAGTCATGTAAGCCTGCAAAGCAGCGTTCTGGTCAGCACTGTTGTATGCTCTCAAATCGTTAGTGTAAGTAATCTTACCAGCTGTCTTAAGATCAGTAGCAACGCCAGATACGTTACCGCACTTGAGCTGAACATCACTGCTTACCTTATCCAATGTAGTCCAGTTACCACCACCAAGAGTTGTCTCAACATTCTTAGGTGTTGTATCGATTGTGATAGACTTCACATTGTAGTAACCCCAGAACCAGAGGTGGTCACCCCACATGTTACTCTGGTTAGCAATGCAGTCGTTCTCAGACTCAACAGCCTTGTAACCACGCCAGTCGTACAACTTGAAGAGGTCGAGAGCGTAGATGCAGTTACCGTTAGTGTTAGCATCGATAACAGGCTCTGTAGCAACGTCAATCAAGTTGATAGGACGCTCCCAAGCTGTCAAGAAGATACCATCCTTAACGTACTGAGCAACATTGCAAGAGTTCTCAGCTACAACACCAACCCAAGAGCGCAACTCTGTCTGGATGTTCTTGTTGTTAAGCATATAGCCAACCTTGTTCAATACTTCCTTAGTAACATCATCCTTAATCAAAGTGATCTCGCTTGTAGCAGGATTCAAAGTAGCGATATGTGTATAAACACCATTCTTAACTGCGTAAAGTTTAGTATTCTCAAATGCACCAGCATTGTACTTAACAGCGCAGTTAGCCAAAGTCTCCTGCAATTTAGCCTTGTCGAACTTGTGGCTATCAGTTACATAGTTGCAATACAATGTATTGTATTTAACATCAGCAGCACTGCTCTGTGGAGTAATTGTGTAACCACCAACTGTTACTGCCTCTGGCACGAAGTAGTACTTGTGAGTAGCAGTAATCTTAGCAACATTACCCATCAAAGTAGAAGTTACCTTACGGCTGATAGCATTAATGTCACCACCATTTGTAGGCTCCTTAACATCGAAGATAACAGCCTCATTACCGTTTTCTGCACCAGTGAGAGTCTTCCAATACTCAGGAATAATTTCACCGAATGCATAAGTCTTGCTATCACGTGTCAATGTGTATGTCAACTTGATATAGATGTAAGGATACTTAGCCTTAGCATTACCAACGTAACGTACATAACGAGAAACTGTTACAGGATATGACTTAGCGTCATGTGTCAACTTCTCCAATGTAGCTGCGTCGATGTGCCACTTGAATGTATGGTTAGTTGTACCCTCAGTATTACCGAAGTACTCGATATTACCAATTACATCCTCAACATCAGTAGTACCACCCTTAACAGGAGCATCCTTGAACATCTTCAAATTCAAAGTAGTGTTACCTACTGCATCTGAACCGAAGTTACCCTTAGAATCGATAGTATACTGCTCATCGAAATCATTCTTAGTCATATTCTCGAGACCCTCTGTCAAAACAGTAGCAGAGAACTGTGACCATGTTGAGTGCAAGTTATCGATACCATTGCAAAGGTCGAATGAACCCTTATCCTGGTGCAAGTCAATCTCCTTGTTAGGAGCAACCTCAGGGTTCTGACGTGTAATGTGAATCAGGATATAGCCATCCAAAACAACCTCATTACCACGCTTAACGAGAACCTGAACCAATGGCTCACGGTCGATTGAAGTAGCAGACTCAGAAGTTGGTTTACCATCCTTATCAACGTTCCAAGCACGGAGGATACCATCCTTAGAAGTCTTTACACCTGCAGCTTCGTTAACCCACTTAGCATAACGGCTATCGATTGTATTGTTACCGTCAACCTTGTAATCAACGAGGTTGAACTCGTATGTCAAGCCCCACTGCTTAGCCTCATTCAATGACAACTCCTTCAAATCCTTACCATAAGAAGTACCGTCAAAATTAGCAACATTCTCTACCAAGAGGTGAACACCAAGGTAGTCTGCTATATTGATACCCTCAGCACTGTTATAGTAAAGCTCCAAAGCTGCACCAGCACGATCAGCCAAAGCCTCATTTGGAGAATCGTATACGTGAACCTGAGCAGCAGCATCCCCACGTGTAGTACCGAAGTAATTAGCTGTTGGGATACCCTTCTCATCACCGTAACGGTTATTGTCTGCGCCCAACTGGATGTAAGTAGGCTTCTTTCTCCAGTACAAAGCCTCGAGATATGCCTTCTGTGGCTGAATCAAAGCGTAGTCAGAAGTAACGACACCCTCAGCAACAGTGCTAGCAGAAGTCTTAGCCTGAAGAGCAATAGTATTAGCCTTGTTCTGGTCGTTTACTGTAGGATATGCATTCAACTTCTCAGGATGCTCAATCTGCAAACCAGCAGTTACAATACCATTATTAGTATTGAAGAGAGCGTTACCTGCATCATCAAGCTTTGGAGAAGAAATCTTACCCAACTGCTCAGCAGTAGCACGTGTATGATAGTTGTAGATATTTGGCTCCAAGAGGTTGTAACCCTTGATATCTTCCCATACCATATCAGCATTAGATGGGTTCATGTGATACTTAACACCCCATGCTGGACCGTAGTTGAATACAGTAGGGAGCTCTTCACCACTAGGTTTGTTAGCCAAACGGTTAGGGAGATAATCATCGATATCAGTAACTCGTTTGTCCTGGTGGTTCTTGTCACTCAAAGCAGTCTTATGAGTCAAGTACTTACCATGCAAGTAATCGTAAGTTACAGTCTCGATACCATCCAAGTAAATCTTTGGCATGAATACCAAGCTTGTAAGATCACCAGAGAGAGAGATAACTACTTTCTCACCAGCAATACCCTTTACACCAGCGAGGATCAAGTTAGTCTTATCAAGAGTAGCAGTAATTACGTCAGGAGTTTCCTGAACGAACTTAACATTGCTCTGCTTTACCTTCTCGCCATTCTTATAAATGTCGAAGTAACCTGTCTCAGCGTTAGGAACGTAGTACTCATAAGAAGCAGCAGTTGCATCAGAACCAGCAGCTCCAGCTGGACCCTGAGGACCCTGAGGACCCTGAGCACCAGTGTCGCCCTTGTCGCCCTTATCGCCCTTTTCGCCGTCCTTACCAAGAGCCTTGTAAGTGGTCTTTACGCCATCCTTCATCCAAAAGCCATCGTCACTGATAGTCCAAACAGTACCAGGAGTACCATCAACACCATTAGTACCATTCTTAATGTTGAAAGACTGACCATTGCTCAATGTTACAGTAACACCATCTGTAGCTTCTGAAACAGTCTTGATGACACCACCACCCTTAATCAGATCTTCGATCTGCTTGATAGCAGTAGCATTAGCATCAATCTGCTTTTGCAAATTGCTAATGTCGTCATCGTAATCCTTACAAGAAGTAAAGGTACTTACAGATGCAACTGTCAATGCACCCATAAGCAGCGCGCTAAAATACTTTCTTTTCATACGATAAAATTTAATTAAAAATATTAATTGTTAACTTTAAGTTCTAAACTTTCTCTGT